>CAMBOZ010000050.1 GCA_945869505.1 Bifidobacterium breve | reverse complement strand
GTATCGGCCATTGCGCCATCTACTAATGGAAGTTGTCCTGCAGTAAAAACTATTTGACCAGTGCGAACTGCTGGCAAATAAGCAGCAACTGGTTTAGCCGCAACCGGAAGCGTTAAACCTTTTTCAGCAAGCTTTGCGCGGACATCGATCGCCATAGCTATTTAATCTCTCGCTTCATGTAAGCAACTAATTGTTCGCCGCCTGGAGCAGGAATAACTGTTACGAGTTCCCAACCATCTGAACCCCAAGTATCAAGAATCTGCTTTGTGGCGTGTGAAAGTAGTGGGACGGTTGCGTATTCGAATTTCATTAATTTCCTCCGGCTAGCGCTGCTTTAACAAGTGATGAAACTAAAGAACCATCTGCTTTGCCCGCGATCTGGCCTTTGATGGCTCCCATAACTTTGCCCATATCGCCAGGTCCGGCAGCACCAGTTGATGCAACTGCGGCGGCAATCATTTTCTTTATATCTTCTTCAGAAAGTTGTGCTGGCAAATATTTAGCAATTACTTCGCCTTCGGCTTTCTCTTCAGCAGATTTATCGGGGCGGTTAGCTTTGGCAAATTCTTCGGCCGCTTCACGGCGCTTCTTCGCTTCACGCGAAAGCACGGTGATGATCTCGTCATCAGTAAGTACGCGGGCTTCTTTTCCTGACACTTCTTCGTTAGTAATTGCAGTTAAGACCATACGGATTGTTCCTGATACGACCTTGTCGCTACTGCGAATTGCCTCTGTTAAGTCGCTCTTAAGTGTCTCTTTGAGTCCCACGAGTTTGATGCTCCAATTCTTGAACTGTTCGGGTGTATCTTCTCATGTAATGAGTTATCAACTTCGCCAGGCTGAGATCCCGATTCTGCCCGCTGGTCACGCGCCGATTCGAGTGCTTCACTTTTCTGATCTGCACCTGACCCCAGCCCGCAAAACCGAGATTGCAGATATCAAATCTTTTATCGATCTAGCTCCTGACTTAGTCATCTCAACCGGAGACTTTCTGGCTCATATGCAGGCTGTTCCTGTCGCTCTTGATGCGTTAGATGCATTGTTAGATATTCCTGGCTTATATGTTTTCGGATCAAATGATTACTACGCGCCTAAGCCAAAGAATCCTCTTAAGTATTTACTGCCCGGACACGGCAAAAGAATTCACGGAGATGATTTGCCTTGGCCAGAATTAGATTTAGGGCTGCAAGCACGCGGTTGGAAAAATCTAAATCACTCGCGAGCAACAATTAAAATTAAAGATACGACGATCGAAACGCGTGGCACAGATGATGCGCATCTGGAATTTGATAACTACTCACTTGTTGCCGGTAAACCTGAAGAATGCGACATCGCAATTGGAGTGACTCACGCACCGTATTTAAGAATTCTCGAAGGAATGGCGAGGGATGGATTGGACGCCATCTTTGCGGGACACACACACGGCGGACAAGTTCGATTACCTTTGCTGGGCGGATCACGTGCACTTACAACAAATTGCGATTTACCAACTTGGCGCGCAAGAGGTTTAACTAGATTTGGCGATGAACCTTATTTACATGTTTCAGCAGGAATGGGAACCAGCCCCTTTGCGCGAATAAGAGTTGCTAGTCCGCCAGAAGTTAGCTTGGTAACGCTTACTGCAAAGCAGCAATATCAGCGTCAACCATAAGTTCAGCTAACTCTTTCCAATGAGTCTTTGCTTTCCAACCAAGGGCTTTCTCTGCCTTAGATGGATCACCGATAAGTGCATCAACTTCAGTTGGGCGAATGTATTTCTTATCGGTTTCAACGTGGTCTTGCCAATTTAAACCTGCGCGCGCAAATGCGGCTTCGGCAAAGTCTTTAACTGTTGCGCCAACACCTGTTGCCACCACGTAATCTGAAGGCTTATCTTGCTGCAACATTAGCCACATTGATTCGACATATTCCTTGGCATAACCCCAGTCGCGAACTGCGGTGAGATTTCCTAAGAAGACTTTGTCTTGCTTGCCCGCTTTAATCGCTGCCACTGCGCGTGTGATCTTACGAGTTACGAAAGTTTCACCACGACGAGGAGATTCGTGATTAAATAAAATTCCGTTTGTGGCATGCATTCCATAACCATCGCGGTAATTAACCGTGCACCAGTAAGCCATTAGCTTTGCAGCTGCATATGGCGATTGTGGGCGGAACATGGAAAGTTCATTCTGTGGTGGAGGAGTTGAGCCATAGAGCTCGGATGTTGATGCCTGATAAAAACGAGTGTCCACATCTGCAGAGCGAATAGATTCCAGCAAGCCAACTGCGCCAACTGCATCTACTTGCCCGGTGTACTGCGGCATCGTAAATGAGACTTGTACGTGTGACTGTGCACCTAAATTGTAAACCTCAGTTGGTTTAATATCGCGAATTAAATTGGTGAGGCCAACGCCATCGATTAAATCGCCGTAATGCAAGAAAAGCTTTGGGTTCTTATCGTGTGGATCTTGGTAAATATGGTCAATACGTGAAGTATTAAACGTTGAAGAGCGACGAATCAGGCCGTGTACTTCATAACCTTTAGCAAGTAAGAACTCTGCAAGATATGAGCCATCTTGTCCGGTGACACCGGTTATAAAAGCAACTTTTTTACTCATCGTCGACTTACTCCCTTTGCAGTTGCATTGATGTACCACTCGATGGTTGAAGCAATTCCATCTCTTAGCGAGATTGCAGGTTCCCAACCTAGCGATTTAACCTTTGTTACATCAAGAACCTTACGCGGTGTTCCATCAGGTTTTGATGAATCCCAAGCAATTTCACCCTTAAAGCCCGCAAGTTCAGCGACAAGCTCGGCTAGCGCTTTAATTGTTAGATCTTCTCCGCTGCCGATATTTAAGTGTTGTGCTGAGTCGTATTTTTGCCCCGCAAGAACAACAGCTGCTGCTAGATCATCAACATGCAGGAACTCTCGTTTTGGTGAACCGGTTCCCCAAAGAACTTCTTTTGCGCGGCCCGACTCTTTTGCTTCAACAAAACGGCGAATAAACGCGGGCAATACATGTGAGCCTTGTAGTTCAAAGTTATCGCCCGGACCGTAAAGGTTTGTCGGCATCAAAGAGATCCATTTGCGACCGTATTCTTTACGGAAAGATTTAATTAATTCAATGCCAGCGATTTTCGCAATTGCATATGCTGAATTAGTCTCTTCCAGCGGCCCAGTCATTAAGTACTCTTCTTTAATTGGTTGCGCACAATCACGTGGATAGATACAGCTGGAGCCTAGGAAAATGAATTTTTCAACATCGGCTGCGTGAGCGGCTTCCATTAAATTACTTTGGATCCGTACGTTATCGGCTAAGAATTCAACTGGGTAGGCATTATTAGCGCCGATGCCACCAACTTTTGCTGCCGCATCTACGACTATGTCTGGTTTAGCTTTTTTGATGAAATCGATTGTTGCATCACGATCTAAGAGATCGCAGACGCTGCGATTGATGCCAATAACTTGCTCACCACTTTTTTCGTAGGCGCGAACAATTGCCGAACCGGCAAGACCTGTGGCACCTGCAACAACGATGGTCATGCAGTTGAGTCTACAGGCGAGAAGTTAGCGAATTAGCGAGTGAATTCAGCGGCAACGAGTTCTGCTATTTGTGCAGTATTTAGCGCTGCGCCTTTTCGCAAATTATCGCCGCAGACAAATAAATCGATTGATTTCGGGTCATCTAACGATTGGCGTACGCGGCCAACCCAAGTTGGGTCAGTGCCTACGACATCTGCAGGAGTTGGAAATTCCTTCTTCTCGGGATTGTCATAAAGCATGACGCCTTCTGCCTTTGAGAGCGCTGACTGTGCAGCTTTACGAGTTACCACCTTTGAGAATGTGGCATGCACGGTGAGCGAGTGTGTTGTTATAACTGGAACTCGAACACAAGTAGCCGCCACCTTTAGTTTTGGCATACCAAGAATCTTTCGTGATTCGTTGCGCACCTTTAGTTCTTCAGATGAATATCCGTCTTCTTTCAGCGAGCCAGCCCAAGGGATAACGTTCATCGCCAAAGGTGTGGGGAATGGACCTAAATCCTTAATTACTCCACGAAGATCCTTTGCAACTGAACCTAAGTTCTTTCCAGCTACCTTTGAAATCTGATCATGCAAGGCATCGATTCCGGGTTGACCCGCGCCTGATGCTGCTTGGTAAGAAGAGACGACTAACTCTTTCAGACCAAATTTCTTATTAAGTGCACCCATTGCAACAATCATTGAAAGAGTTGTGCAATTTGGATTAGAGATAATTCCCTTTGGACGACTCTTAATTTCCTTTGGATTAACTTCTGGAACCACAAGTGGAACTTTCTTATCCATACGGAATGCACCTGAGTTGTCCACGACAACGGCGCCGCGCTTTGCGGCAATTGGTGCCCACTCGGCAGAAATTTCATCTGGCACATCGAACATTGCGATATCAATGCCATCGAATGCTTCTGGAGAAAGTGCAACAACAGTTAACTCTTCGCCGCGGCAGGTCAGCTTCTTTCCGGCACTGCGCGCAGATGCGATTAAGCGAATCTCGCCATAAACATTTTTACGCTTACTCAAGATGTCGAGCATCACCGTGCCGACTGCGCCAGTTGCTCCGACTACGGCGAGAGAAGGAAGTTTCTTTTCTTTTTTCTTTGTCATCGTCCTGTTCCTCCATAAACAACTGCTTCTACTTGATCTGCATCTAAACCAAATGCGGTGTGGGCTGCGCGAACGCCCTTTTCTAGGTCGCTTTCGCGGCAAATAATGGATATTCGGATCTCGGAAGTCGAAATCATTTCAATGTTAAGACCAGCTTCAGCCATTGCTGCGAAGAAAGTTGCGGTCACGCCAGGGTGAGAACGCATTCCCGCACCCACGAGTGAGAGCTTGCCGATTGAATCATCGTATTGAATTGAAGCAAAGCCAACTTCGCCTTGAATGCGCTTCAAAATAGCTGTTGCATTGGCGCCTTCTGCTTTAGGAACGGTAAATGAAATATCAGTGAGTCCAGTTGCAGCAGCAGAAACGTTCTGCACAATCATGTCGATGTTAATGTCGGCATCGGCGATTGCTTGGAAGATGCGAGCTGCAACACCGGTGCGATCCGGAACGCCAACAATTGTGACCTTGGCTTCGGATTTATCGTGTGCGATACCCGAGATGATTGCTTGCTCCATGTTTCCTCCTTCAGGATGGTTTTCAACCACCCAGGTTCCTTCGTTTGGTGAAAATGATGAACGGACGTGAATTGGTAGGTTGTAACGACGCGCATATTCAACGCAACGCAAGTGCAGAACTTTGGCACCCGCAGCCGCAAGTTCTAACATTTCTTCATAAGTAACTGTCTTTAATTTGCGTGCAGATGGGACAACGCGTGGATCTGCGCTAAAGACTCCATCAACATCTGTATAGATTTCGCAAACATCAGCATCGAGTGCTGCAGCGAGCGCGACTGCTGTTGTATCCGATCCACCGCGACCAAGAGTTGTGATGTCTTTTGTATCTTGCGAGATTCCCTGGAAGCCCGCAACAATTGCAATCGCACCATCGTTAAGCGCTTCTTGAATTCGCCCTGGTGTTACATCAATGATGCGAGCGCGACCGTGTGCAGAATCTGTAATAACTCCGGCTTGCGAGCCGGTGAACGAACGAGCCTCGTGTCCTAAATTTGAAATTGCCATTGCAAGTAGCGCCATTGAGATTCGCTCACCAGCGGTCAGCAACATATCTAGTTCGCGTCCGCCCGGGATAGGGGTAACGGCATTTGCTAAATCGATCAATTCGTCAGTGGTATCGCCCATTGCGCTAACGACGACAACGACCTGATTGCCATCCTTTTTAGCCGCCACAATGCGGGCAGCTACGCGCTTCATGCCCTCGGCATCGGCAACGGAGGATCCGCCGTACTTCTGAACGATAAGTCCCATAGGTCAATAGTGAACTAATTTTTGAGTTCGAGCCACCCAATTATAGGAAATCTCAATTAATGAGACAGTGTTGCGTTCAAATAGTGAGACGCTTAGCCTTCTACGTTTCGCCGGCCTTCAAAGGCGCGGCCCAGAGTTACTTCATCTGCATATTCGAGGTCGCCACCAACTGGCAGGCCGCTGGCTAAGCGAGAAGTTTTAATACCAAGTGGCTTAATCAAGCGAGCAAGATAAGTTGCAGTTGCTTCACCTTCCAGGTTTGGATCTGTAGCAAGAATAACTTCAGTGATATTTGAATCAGATAAACGCACCATTAGCTCGCGGATTCGCAATTGATCTGGACCGATTCCATCGATCGGACTGATCGCGCCACCGAGCACGTGATACTTACCGCGGAATTCGCGGGTGCGTTCAATTGCGATTACATCTTTACTTTCTTCAACTACACAAATTTGTGATGGATCGCGTCGTGGATCGCGACAGATGCGACATTCGGTTTCTTCTGAAACGTTTCCGCATTGGTCGCAGAATCGAACTCGTTCTTTAACGGTACGGATTGCATCAACTAGAGATAACGCTGCATCACCATCGCTCTGCAAAATATGAAATGCAATTCTTTGCGCACTCTTTGGACCAATTCCGGGCAAGCGACCTAAAGCATCAATGAGATCTTGGATCGCACCTTCATACATACCAGTGCTCATTAATTCTTTTTCTTTTCAGGGATAACAGTCGCGCCGAGTTCAGCAGCCAAGAGCGCTGCACCTGACAATAAGTTTTTATCTGATGGCGCTTCATCTTTGCGCACTGCGCGTGCTTCAGGGGTTGAAGTTGTATCAATTGATGCATCAACTACTACTTCTATTTTGCGATCAATACCAACTATCTCAATAAAAGCTTGGTGCAGAATTTCATCTGATTCAGAGCGAACAAATGAATCACGGGCCCCGGCATTAACGATGCCGATTGTGATCAATTTTTCATCTACTGCGACTATTTGGGCGGAGGCGGAGAGGAGTGACCAGGTTAGGCGTCGGCGCTTCTTAACGTTCTCGATCACATCTGGCCAAAGGCGGCGTAAACCTGCAATATCGAAAGATTTGTTCCCCGAAGAAACTGATTGGCTTGGCGACTCGGGAAAAGCTTCTTTAGAGTCGCCTCCGCCAACAGTTTCTTCTTTAACAACTTCAGCAACCACTTCTTTAACTTTAACCGCAGGTTTTTCTGCAGCTTTTGGCGCAGTCGCAATCTTCGGGGCAGGTGCAGGGGTTGTTGTCGTAATGTTTTCGACGCGTTCTAGGCGTTCTATGCGCGAAAGCATTCCGGCTTCAGAGTTATCTCCGCCGGGTAACAACATTCGGCCGCAGATAAGTTCAAGAATTAAACGTGGTGCTGTTGCACCGCGCATCTGGGTTAAGCCTTCTGCTGCAATATCGGCAGAGCGCGACAAGTTAGCAGCGCCGATATTTGTGGCTTGTGTGCGCATACGTTCTAACTGATCATCAGGTAGCTCACGCAGAATTGAATTGGCGTTTGTCGCTGCAAGTGCATCGACGATCATTAAATCGCGCAGACGTTCTAGGAAATCACTGGCAAAACGACGTGGGTCGTGACCTGATTCGATAACGCGATCAACGGTTTTAAAGAGCGTTGCGCCATCTCGCGCTGCAAGGGCATCGACGGCATCATCAAGAAGTGCACCATCGGTAAAGCCCAGCAATTGAATCGCAATTTCGTAGCTGACTCCATCTGGGCCAGCACCGGCAAGCAATTGGCCGAGTACAGAAAGAGCGTCACGAACTGAGCCGCCGCTAGCGCGTACAACTAATGGAATAACGCCTTTGGCAACAGTTGCGCCTTCTTCTTTACAAATCTTTTCCATGTGCTCGGCCAAGATTCCTGGTGGAACAAGGCGGAATGGATAGTGGTGGGTACGAGAGCGAATAGTTGAGATCAGTTTTTCTGGTTCGGTTGTTGCAAATATAAAAATTACGTGAGGAGGTGGTTCTTCAACAACTTTCAAAAGCGCGTTTGCTGCTCCGGGTCCGAGCTGATGTGCTTCATCAATAATGTAAATCTTGTATCGGCTTTGTACTGGCGCGAAGAATGCTTTATCGCGCAGGTCGCGTGCATCATCGACTAAGCCGTGGGTCGCCGCATCGAGTTCGATAACATCGAGTGAACCTGGGCCATTTGCAACTAAATCTTTACAGGATTGGCAGAGACCGCAAGGAGTTGGTGTTGGGCCTTGTTCGCAATTAAGTGAGCGCGCCATAATGCGAGCGCTAGAAGTTTTTCCGCAACCACGTGGTCCGCTAAATAAATAAGCGTGATGTGTTTTGCCAGATGTCAGCGCATTAGAAAGCGGAACAGTGACATGTTCTTGACCGAT
>CAMBOZ010000049.1 GCA_945869505.1 Bifidobacterium breve | reverse complement strand
GACTAACCCATCTACTTGTCCAGCAAAACCAAAGATTGTGCCTGATTGCAGCGCTTCAACTGTGTTCTTGCCAATTACATTTTTAGGTCGAATTAATTCAACTTTGCGAAGTTGCGCAGCACGAGCCGCCAGCGCATCAACTGAGATTTCAATTCCTGGTGCAAGCGCACCGCCTAAGAATTCACCTTTTGGTGAGACAACATCAAGATTTGTGGATGTTCCGAAGTCAACAACGATTGCTGGGCCGCCATATAAAGTGTGAGCAGCCAAAGTATTAACTATTCGATCTGCGCCAATTTCCTTGGGATTATCAACCAATAGTGGAACACCGGTTTTTGTACCGGGTTCAACGATAGTTGTTGGGATATTAGAAAAATAAGTAGCGATCATGGTTCGTAATTCGCGCAACGTTGCCGGGACTGTAGAACAGATTGAAAGTCCAGTCACTTCATATCCGGCAACAAGTGCGTGATATTGCAGCCATAGCTCGTCAGCAGTTGTGCGTGGATCTGTCTTAACTCGCCAAGAACGAACTAAGTCATTGCCCTCGAAAATTCCCAATACCGTATTGGTATTTCCCACATCTATTGTTAGCAACATAATTACTCCGTTCTCAGATCTAGGCCGATATCAAAGATTGGAGCCGAATGTGTCAGCGCACCGATTGCGATGTAATCAACTCCCGATTGCGCATAGGCGCGAGCATTGGCAATTGAGATCCCACCCGATGCTTCAAGTTTGCACTTTCCATTAACTAGCGCAACCGCTTGTCCGCACACTTCTGGGCTCATGTTATCGAGCAGAATTAAATCTGGGTTTAGCGGCAAGACTTCTTTTAGTTGCTCCAAAGTATCAACTTCTATCTCGATTTCAGCTTTTGGATAGGTGTTTCTAACTTTTGCAAAAGCAGCGACTACTCCACCTGCGGCGGCGATGTGATTATCTTTAATTAAAGCCGCATCGCTCAAACTCATGCGGTGGTTTACTCCCCCGCCCATGCGCACGGCATATTTCTCAATCACGCGCATTCCAGGTGTCGTCTTTCGGGTATCGCGCACCTGACATTTAGTTCCTGATACTTCCTTTACCCACTGATTGGTTAGCGTTGCAATTCCACTTAGATGGCCAAAAAAGTTAAGCGCGGTGCGTTCGGCTAATAATATTGCTCGAGTATTTCCGCGCACAGTAATTAACACATCGCCGGCTTTTACAGATTCTCCATCTTTTTTAAGTTGAGTTACATCTGTAATACCAACTTCTGCCAAGACTGCATGAGCAATATTTGAACCAGCGATGACACCATCCATGCGTGCTACAAAATCCGCTGAAGAGTTTGCATCAGCAGAAATAGTTGCCTCAGAAGTTATATCAGCGCCGCCTGCTAGATCTTCGGCTAGCGCTGCTTTAATCAAATCAATTTCATTCATTCTGCGCCAACCTCCTGGTAAGAAGTAATCCAATTACCTTTACTATCCAATTGCTGCACAATCCTTTTGCGCCAATTGCTTCCAGTATTTGGGAAATCTTCACGCCAATGTGAACCGCGTGTCTCCTGGCGAATTAGCGCTGCTTTTAGGATCGCTTGCGCCAATTGAAAAAGATTTGTTGTCTCCCATGCTTCAACACATGGGTTGGTACTTGTTCGATCTTGAATACGTGTTAAGTCAGCGCTGGTCTGCAGAAGTGAATCGGAAGAACGCAATACACCTGCACCACGGCTCATACTCAACTGTAATTCACGGCGAGTAAGTGGGTCCAACAGAACTGAACGCGAATCATCTGCAACTGGTTCTGATTGTTTCGGTAAATTTGCAGCGATATCTGCGGCAATTCTGGCGCTAAAGACCAGACCTTCTAGAAGTGAATTCGATGCCAAGCGATTGGCGCCGTGTACGCCAGAACATGCAGTTTCACCACATGCATAAAGTCCAGCAACACTGGTACGGCCATTTAAATCAACACGGACGCCACCGGATGCGTAATGAGAAGCTGGCGCGACCGGAATCAAATCCTTTGCAGGGTTAATCCCATGTGCAATACAAGATGAATAAATAGTTGGAAAACGATTTTCGAATCCAGAAAGGTGGCGAACATCGAGCCAAACATGGTGCGCTCCAGACTTATTCATGTGGCGCATCGAAGCGATTGCAACAACGTCACGCGGTGCCAACTCTGCTAATTGATGTTCAGAGACCATAAAGCGTGAGCCTTCATCGTCAACTAAATATGCACCTTCACCGCGTACCGCCTCGCTAATTAAGGGTTGCTGACCTTGCGTGTTATCTCCTAGCCATAAAACGGTTGGATGGAATTGAATGAATTCAACATCTGCAACTTTTGCACCAGCTCGCAGAGCAAGCGCGACGCCATCACCAGTTGAAACGGAAGGATTTGTAGTTTGTGCAAATACTTGACCTAAACCACCAGTTGCTAAAACAACTGCCTTGCCCAAAGCTCGACCTACACCATCACGACTACCGGCACCGATTACGTGCAAGGTAACTCCACACACCGCACCGCTAGCATTTTTTATCGCATCTAAGACAAGAGCATCTTCAACCACTTCAATTTCAGGGTCATCATGTACTGCAGCTAAAAGAGCGCGCGATACTTCAGCGCCCGTTGCATCTCCACCTGCGTGCAAAATTCTGTTGCGCAAGTGCCCACCTTCGCGCGTTAGAGAAATTTCACCAGTCTCTTCTGTATCAAAAATCGCTCCGCGTTCAATTAATTTGCGAACCGCTGCTGGTCCCTCTGTTACAAGTACGCGAACCGCTTCTGCATCACATAAATCAGCGCCCGCAACCAAGGTGTCTTTTAAATGCTGATCTGGTGTATCGCCCGGACCAAGTGCGGCAGCGATTCCGCCCTGCGCCCATTTAGTAGAACCTTCATCAACTTTGGATTTGGTAACTATCAATACTGATAAGCCATAAGTGCGCGCTTGCAACGCAGTTGTTAAACCAGCAATTCCCGAACCAACCACAATTACATCTGCAGTTGCAGTCCATCCTGGGGCAGGTGCAAGTAGCTTCATCTCTAGCCACCCGTCGTCATCTGCATATTGTCGATCAAACGCACCCCATTAAGCCAACCAGCGATAATTGCGCGCTGATTGAGCGTGGAATCCGTAGCGATCGAGAAGTCTTGCTCGTCAATAATTTCGGCATAATCTAAATCAAAGAGCGGTTGTGTGGCGCAGATTTTGTGCATCTGGCTACGCGCTTCTTTCACATTGCGCGAACTCTTTGCCGCAACTAGCCCTTGATATATAACTAAAGCGGCGGCGCGGCTTTCTTTATCTAGCCGAACATTGCGCGATGACAGCGCAAGCCCGTCAGCCTCACGCACAGTTGGGGCCGCAATTATTTTTACATCTTTTGCGATTGCCCTAATTAACGTTAGTTGTTGAAAATCTTTTTCGCCAAAAATTGCAGTCTCTGGTTTTAATAATTCGAATAGCCGCGAAACGACAGTTACAACGCCATCAAAATGACCAGGACGGTTCGCACCTTCATAAACATTTCCTAATTCACCAGCGCTAACTTTCTTAACTTGCGAAGGGTAAATTTCTTCTTCTTTAGGCAGCCATAAGTGTGTGACTCCAGAATCCGCAGCGATTTCAAGATCGTGATCCGGCGTGCGTGGATAGTCTTTTAAATCCTGCTCATCTTCAAATTGCAGAGGATTTATAAAAATGCTCGCAACTACAAAGTCGCTCTTGGCCTTGGCCAATTTGAATAACGATGCATGTCCAGCGTGAAGTGCGCCCATGGTTGGTACAAAAGTGCAGCCGCCATCGATTTCTGATGCGCTGGTAACAACCTTCATATCTGGCTCCAGTCCTTTCAGGTACCGGGCGGTGATGAATATAAGTTTAGAGCCTTAAAGCATTTGCTCCAAAAGCTCAGATATTTTGCCGTGAGTAAGCAAAATTGCATCAGGATCTATGGAATGCCATGGCTCAATCACAAATCGGCGCTCATATGCGCGTGGGTGCGGCAGGGTTAATTCATCTGCCGAACTTAAGAGAGTTCCATATTGAATCAAATCTAAATCAATTGTCCGCGGGCCCCATTTTTCATTGCGCTCTCTTTCTAAAGTTTTTTCAATTCCGTGCAAAAGCGCCAGTAGATCAAGCGCGGGCAGATCACTTTCTACGATACAAACCGCATTTAAGTAATCCGGTTGTGGGATATCGCTAACGGGCTTGGTGGAAAAATAATCTGAAACCGCTTGGAAGTCAGTGGCTTCGCGCAGCATTGCTACCGCTAAATCCATCTGTTCTTTGGGGTTACCAATATTTGCACCGAGTGCGATTATCGCTTTCATCGATTTAGAGTTACCGATATATCTTTGACTTGTGCATTAACTGGTGCTTGTGGCTTGTGAACTGTCACGGAAACGGCGGCGGCTTGCGGATAGGTAGCCTTGATTCGATCTGCAATATTTCCAGCAAGTTTTTCAATCAAGGAAACTGGGTCCCCAGTAATCTGCGCAACAACTAGATCTGTTACTTCTGCATAATTAATTGTGTCGGAAACATCATCTGTGACACTGGCGCGACTTAGATCTAATTCCAGAACCACATCGACATAAAAATCTTGGCCGGTTATCTTTTCGCTTTCTAAGACACCGTGGTATCCAAATGATTTAATTCCTTTGATTTCGATTAAATCAGCCATTAGCAATTACCAAGTTCTTATGTGGAGCCACGCTATGAACTCTAACTGCCCAAATCTTTTTTGCAAGGAGTGAACTCGTCAAATCTATTGTTGCCGCTTCACGTTCGTCAGGGCTTTGACCACCAAGAAATCGTTTGTGTGAGCCTCCAATTAATACTGGATAACTCAAATCAGTGATTTCTTCGATACGGCGCAAGATCTCCCAGTTATGTTCACTTTCTTTTGCAAAACCTAAGCCAGGATCAATTATCAAATTATTGCGGGCAATTCCGCTGCGTAATGCCTTATCAATTTGAATTTCAAGTTCTGCAATCACTTCTTGCACCACATCTTTATATACAGCGCGTGAATTCATATCGACTGAATGCCCCCGCCAGTGCATCAAGATGTAGGGGCAGCCAAGTTCGGCAACTCGCTCGTGCATCTCTTCATCTGCTAATCCACCGCTGACGTCATTTACGATGCTGGCTCCTGCTGCAACTGCCTTATCTGCTGTATCTGCGCGCATCGTGTCGATGCTGATTGGAATTCCAGCTTGTGACAGCTTTTCAATTACCGGGATAACGCGCGATTGTTCTTCCTTGGCACTTACTCGCTCCGCACCGGGGCGCGTAGATTCGCCACCAATATCGATTATGTATACGCCTTCAGAAATCATTTCAAGGCCGCGAGCGACCGCTTTTTCATATGTATCGTGCCGGCCACCATCTGCAAATGAATCTGGTGTGACATTTAATATGCCCATAATTTTCATAGCAGAACCAGGCAACTTAACTAGCCCTTTGTAATAAGGCTAATAGCTTCGGCGCGAGTTGCCGGATCTCTCAAAGCACCGCGAACCGCACTTGTTGTTGTTCTGGCATGTGATTTGCGAACTCCGCGCATTGACATACAAAGGTGTTCACAATCGATAATTACTATCACTCCCATTGGATTAAGGATTTGCACCATGGCATCTGCAATTTGAGTGGTTAGCCGCTCTTGTACTTGTGGGCGTCGTGCAAATAAATCTACTAAGCGAGCAACTTTGGAAAGTCCAGTTATTTTTCCGCTTGGGATATATCCAACGTGAGCAACTCCGTGAAATGGAGTTAAGTGATGTTCGCAATGTGAAAAAACTTCGATACCGCGAATGATGACTAGCTCTTCGTGTCCGATATCAAATGTTGTTGTCAGAACATCTTCTGGCGATTTCCACAGCCCTTCAAAATTCTCTTTGAAAGCACGTGCTACGCGCGCTGGAGTCTCTTTAAGCCCTTCACGATCTGGATTTTCACCTAACGCCAATAATAATTCGCGCACCGCAGCGGTCGCGCGCGCTTCATCATATGGATGGAGTGCGCGACCATCTTCTGGCCCCATTGATACTGGCGTTACTTCACTCACTCGTCAGAGCCATCTTTCGTTGCGCTTTTCTTAACGCGAGATGGCTTCTTTGCAACTGCTGGTTCGACAACGGCTCTTTCTGGAACAGCAACTGGTGGTTGCTGTGATGGGATGCGAGTCGCCGAACCCGTCCACGCTGGACGCCTTGGCCAAGAATTTACCTTGGTAAAGATTGCCGAAATTTCCTCTTTGTTTAAGGTTTCTTTCTCAAGCAATTGCAGAACCATTGCATCAAGTGTCACTCGATTATCAACCAAAATATCGAACGCCTCTTGATGAGCATTTTCAATTAGGTTGCGGATTTCAGCATCAACTTTGGCAGCAACGCTTTCAGAGTAATCGCGTTGATGTCCATAATCACGCCCCATAAATGGTTCTGATGCATCTGTGCCTAACTTGATCGCACCAATTGCTTCAGTCATTCCATATTGGGTGACCATTGCTCGGGCCAGCGCAGTGGCCTTCTCAATATCATTTGATGCACCAGTTGATGGATCATGGAAAATTAACTCTTCTGCGGCGCGACCGCCAAGTGAATATGCCAACTGATCAAGTAATTGATTGCGCGTTGTTGAGTACTTGTCATCATCTGGCAACACCATTGTGTAACCAAGGGCGCGACCGCGCGGCATGATCGTAATTTTGTGAACTGGATCTGTGTGTGGAAGTGCATGCGCAACAAGTGCGTGTCCGGCTTCGTGATAAGCGGTGACGCGGCGTTCATCATCGGACATGATTCGAGATTTGCGTTGTGGCCCAGCCATTACGCGATCAATAGCTTCATCAATTTGCAGATTAGAAATAACTTTTTTACCTTCGCGGGCGGCAAGCAGCGCTGCCTCATTAAGAACATTTGCGAGATCCGCACCTGTAAATCCGGGTGTGCGACGCGCATATGTAAGCAGTTCAACTTCACTTGAAAGTGGTTTCGTCTTAGCGTGGACTTTTAGAATCTCTTCGCGACCCTTTAGATCAGGGCGATCTACTGCAATCTGGCGATCAAAACGACCTGGGCGCAGTAGCGCAGGATCTAAAACATCTGGTCGGTTTGTCGCAGCGATCAAAATTACTTGTCCACCTGATTCAAAACCATCCATCTCAACAAGTAGCTGATTAAGCGTTTGTTCGCGTTCATCGTGTCCGCCACCCATACCGGCACCACGTTGACGACCAACAGCATCTATTTCATCTACGAAAACGATTGCTGGTGCATTGGCTTTTGCTTGCGCAAAGAGATCGCGTACGCGAGCTGCACCAACACCTACAAACATTTCGACAAAGTCAGAACCAGAGATGGAATAGAAAGGTACTTTCGCTTCACCAGCAACGGCGCGCGCTAACAAAGTTTTACCTGTTCCGGGAGGGCCGTAAAGAAGAACGCCCTTTGGAATCTTGGCACCAAGAAGTGCGTATTTGGGTGGATTGGCTAAGAAATCCTTAATCTCTTCAAGTTCGGCAATTGCTTCATCGGCACCTGCGACATCAGCAAAAGTATTTTGCGGGACATCGTTATCTTGCAATTTGGCGCGAGATTTTCCAAAGGAAAATACTTTGTTTCCGCCTTGTGCATTACTCATTAGGAAGAAGAATAAAAATCCAATTAATAAAATTGGTGCGATTGAGAATAAGAAAGATACGAAGAGTGATTGCTTGGGCACATCAACGTTCCAACCCTTTACAGGTGGATTTCCAGTGAGTGCATCAACAATTGTTGGCTCTTGGCGGATTACATAAGATGCTTCCACTTTGCTAGAACCGTTGATCAGGCTGCCTGGCTTGAGAATTAACTGCAATTTCTGAGATTTATCAATAAGCAGTGCTGATTCCACTTTTGATTGTGCAATCGCATCGAGTGCCTGAGAAGTACCAATTTCGGTGTAACGATTTCCAGCGCTAGTGATTTGCCCAAAGATGCTTACGCCAAGGATTGCCACAATTATCCAGAGAAGTGGTCCACGCATAATCCGTCCGGCGCGAGTTGTTGGCACTTTCTTTACAGGTTTCTTCACGCCAGAATTTTTCACCACTGGCTTTTTCTTAAAAAAGTTCTTTTTATCCATTTTATTTGCCGCACCCATTATGAATACATGTGCTTAGCCAGCACACCTACGAAGGAGAGGTTGCGATACTTTTCATTGAAATCTAGACCATAACCGACAACGAAATCGGTTGGAATATCAAAGCCAACATATTTGCATTCCACTTCAACTTTGGCAGCCTCTGGTTTGCGAAGAATTGCCAAGATCTCAACAGATGCGGCGCCACGTGACATTAAATTTGCACGAAGCCATGAAAGTGTTAAACCTGAGTCAACGATATCTTCGACAATTAAGATATTGCGCCCTGTGATATCGCGATCTAAATCTTTAAGGATGCGAACAACTCCGCTGGATTTTGTTCCGGAGCCATAAGAGGAAACCGCCATCCAATCCATATCAATAT
>CAMBOZ010000048.1 GCA_945869505.1 Bifidobacterium breve | reverse complement strand
CCAGAAAGTTTTGGAAGCGATCGATCCAGCAAAAGATGCCGATGGATTGCACCCGATGAATTTAGGAAGGCTTGTGGCTGGTTACGCTGCTCCGCTGCCGTGCACTCCTCGTGGAATTGTTGAATTAATCAACCATTACAAAATTCCATTGGCGGGAGCAGAGGTTGTCGTCATTGGTCGCGGTCTAACTGTCGGCCGACCACTCGGTTTATTGCTAAATCGCAAGGAAGAAAATGCAACAGTTACCCTGACTCATACCGGAACAAAGAATTTAACCGCACACACTAAAAGCGCCGATATCATCGTGGCAGCGATTGGTAGCCCACATTTCTTAAAAGCGGGAGATATAAAGAGCGGCGCTACCGTTCTGGATGTAGGAATTTCACGAACCGATTCAGGACTAGTTGGTGACATAGATCCAGGAGTTATGGAAGTTGCTGCTTACGTTGCACCAATGCCAGGGGGAGTCGGCCCAATGACTCGAGCGATGCTATTGACGAATGTGGTTGAAGCTTGCGAAAGATAAATTTGCTCGGAGTGCGACTTGCCTACTTAATGATTGCCGGGGGCTTTCTTGCAGGGGTTTTTTCATATGTTCGACTCGGCTCAATTGCGATCGCAATTGGTATGAGCGTCATCACAATCGCGCATTGGGAATCAGGGAAAAGTGGCAAAATTGAGCGGTATTTAGCGCTGGGTATCGCATTGGCGCTATTTGCAGTGGCAATTTCGCTACCTCGCGGGTTGTAGAGTTTATCTTGACGTCAAGAGAAAGAGTTCGCTATGTCTAAGAAAGTAACCGTTGTAGGCGCAGGATTTTATGGATCAACTACCGCACTTCGCTTAGCCGAATACAACATCTTCGACACAGTAGTCCTTACAGATATTCTCGAAGGTAAGCCAGAAGGCCTAGCCCTAGATATGAATCAATCTCGCGCAATCGAAGGATTCGAAACAAAGATTATTGGCGCAACAACAACAGCTGATGGTGCTGGTTACGAAGCAACGGCAAACTCTGATGTAGTTGTCATTACTGCAGGTCTACCGCGCAAGCCCGGTATGAGCCGAATGGATTTAATTGGCGTAAATGCCGGCATCGTCCGCGGTGTCGCTGAAAACATTGCAAAGCATTCTCCAAATGCAGTAATCATCGTTGTCTCTAATCCACTTGATGAAATGACTGCGCTAACTCAGATTGCAACTAATTTTCCAAAGAACCGCGTAATGGGTCAAGCAGGAATGTTGGACACTGCTCGCTTCACTAACTTTGTTGCTGAGAAACTAGCGGTACAGGTTTCGGCCGTAAAGACTTTAACCCTCGGCTCTCACGGCGACACAATGGTCCCAGTTCCAAGTCGCTGTACCGTAAACGGAAAGCCGCTTACAGATCTGCTTTCACAAGCTGAAATTGATGAACTAGTTGATCGCACTCGCAATGGTGGCGCTGAAGTTGTTGCGCTACTAAAGACTGGTTCGGCTTATTACGCGCCATCTGCTGCAGCAGCGCGAATGGCCAAAGCAGTTATCGAAGATTCTGGTGCTGTGATGCCAGTGTGTGCATGGGTCGATGGCGAATATGGAATCTCTGGCGTTTATCTCGGCGTAGAAGCTGAAATCGGTCGCACCGGAGTGAAGAAAGTAGTTGAAACCAAACTCACTGATTCAGAACTTACTGGCTTAAAAGAAGCTGCTGAAGCAGTTCGCGCCAAGCAAGCAGATGTACAAACACTTTAATAACGAAAGCAAGTAACGAGACAAAGGGCCCAAGGGAAGAAGATATGAGCAAAATCAAGGTAACAGGAACCGTTGTTGAGCTAGATGGCGATGAGATGACCCGCATTATGTGGCAGTTCATCAAGGATTCTTTGATCCTTCCTTACCTAGATGTGAACCTTGAATACTACGACTTGGGTATGGAACATCGTGATGCAACAAATGATCAAGTAACTATTGATTCTGCGCACGCTATCCAAAAACACGGAGTCGGCATCAAATGCGCAACAATCACACCAGATGAAGCTCGCGTTGAAGAATTTGGTCTAAAGAAGATGTGGAAATCTCCTAACGGAACAATCCGCAATATTTTAGGTGGCGTTATCTTCCGTGAACCAATCATTATTTCTAACGTTCCCCGTTTAGTCCCGCACTGGACCAAGCCAATCGTTATCGGTCGCCATGCTTTCGGTGATCAATACCGTGCTACCGATTTTAAAGTCCCTGGTCCAGGCAAGTTAACAATCTCATTTGTTCCCGAAGATGGATCTACCCCAATCAATACTGAGGTTTTCAACTTTGAATCATCCGGTGTTGCTATGGCTATGTATAACGTTGATGACTCAATTCGCGACTTTGCGCGCGCATCACTTAACTACGGACTACTTCGTAAATACCCGGTTTATCTCTCGACTAAGAACACAATTCTTAAGGCCTACGACGGTCGCTTCAAAGATATCTTTGAAGAAATCTACCAAGCAGAATTTAGATCGAAGTTTGAAGCTGCTGGAGTTTGGTATGAGCACCGCCTAATCGATGACATGGTTGCTATGTCACTTCGTATGGAAGGTGGATACGTTTGGGCCTGTAAGAACTACGACGGAGATGTGCAATCAGATACCGTCGCGCAAGGTTATGGCTCACTTGGTTTAATGACATCAGTACTAATGACTCCAGATGGAACAATCTGTGAATCAGAGGCTGCTCACGGAACAGTTACTCGCCATTACCGCGATCACCAAGCTGGTAAAGCAACTTCTACTAATCCAATTGCATCAATCTTTGCTTGGACTCAAGGCCTGGCACACCGCGCAAAGTTGGATAACAACGCGGAATTAGCCAACTTCTGTTCCACTCTTGAGCGCGTATGTATCGAAACCGTTGAGCAAGGAAAGATGACAAAGGATTTGTCTCTTCTGATCTCAAAGACCGCGCCATACCAAACTACGCAAGAGTTCCTTAACTCAATCGATGAAAATCTGAAAGTTGCAATGGCATAAGCATGCTCGATAACCAGCCTGGTGCGATTGCCCTTGTTGGTTCTGGTGAATATCTACCGCAAGCGCAAGTGCTCGAAAGTGAGCTCTTGCGCTTAGGTATTTCTAGAGGAAAGACCAATACATTTATCCAAATACCGACAGCCGCCGGTAAAGAAGGCGTTGATCGATTAGATTTTTGGAAATCTCGTGGAGCAGATCAAGGAAGGCGAATCGGCTGCGAAGTTAAGTATCTGCCAGTTCTCACTCGTGAAGATGCGCATAATCCGCAATGGATAGCAGACGTTAAAGACGCTGGCTTAATTTATTTTTCTGGGGGAGATCCAGTTCATTTAGCAGACATATTTCGCGATACTCCGTTGTGGTCAGCAATTGTCTCGGCCTGGAATTCTGGCGCTTCACTTGCGGGATGCTCAGCTGGCGCAATGGCCTTCGGTGGAAAAATAATTGGTATTCGCCGATCACATATCAGCGAAGGACTTAACTTATTACCCGATATCGAAGTGATCCCGCATTACGATAAATTTTTAGGATGGCTTCCTGATCGAGTTAGCGCAGCGATAATTCGCCAGGATGCAGATGCCACACTGATTGGCATAGATGAAGACACTGCCTTGGTATTAACAGATGCTTGGCGCAAATATGGACCAGGGAAAGTGCATGTATTAAGAGGAAGCCTTGATTTCTCTTAACTATTACTTTAAGCGCTCTCCAGTTGAAGAGTTAAAGAGATGAACAGAATTTGCCACAGCAGCAACAGTTATCGTTTCACCTGGCTTAGGTGGATTTTTTGGATCCCAACGAACAATTACTTGCGCGCCTTCATCACCGGCTTGTGCGAATTTAACTGAAGCATCAGCAGGTCGGCCGTAAACAAATGCATCTGCACCGAGTTCTTCAACTACTTCTACTACAACCTTAAATCCGCTTGCCGCAGGTGCGAAACCTTCTGGACGGATACCAACAGTGACTGTTTGACCAGCAGATCCTGGAACATCGATTGCGAGATCACCAAGAATTGCTTTTCCACCACTGACTGGAGCTGAAAGCAAGTTCATTGCAGGGGATCCGATAAAGCCAGCAACGAAAGCATTTGCAGGAGTGTCGTAGAGATTGCGTGGTGTATCCACTTGCTGAAGCAGGCCATCCTTTAGCACGGCAACGCGATCACCCATTGTCATAGCTTCAACCTGATCGTGTGTTACATAAACAGTTGTGATTCCTAGGCGACGCTGTAGCGCAGCGATCTGTGTACGAGTTGCAACGCGCAACTTCGCATCAAGGTTTGAAAGAGGTTCATCCATAAGGAAAACTTGTGGCTCGCGAACAATTGCACGGCCCATTGCAACGCGCTGACGCTGTCCACCGGAAAGGGCTTTTGGCTTGCGCTCTAGGTATGGTTCAAGGTCAAGTAACTTCGCTGCTTCATTAACGCGCTTATCGCGTTCTTCTTTTGCAACTCCGGCAATTTTTAACGCGAAGCCCATATTTTCTGCGACGGTCATGTGTGGGTAAAGCGCATATGACTGGAAGACCATTGCGATATCGCGGTCTTTTGGCGCAACGTTTGTTACGTCGCGGTCCCCGATAAGAATTCGACCTTCGTCAACTTCTTCAAGACCTGCCAACATACGAAGTGATGTTGATTTACCGCAACCTGATGGACCAACAAGAACTAAGAACTCGCCATCATTTACGGTTAGATTTAACTTATCCACTGCAGGTTTAGTTGTGCCTGGATAGATACGTGTAGCGCCTTCGAATACAACTGATGCCATGACTGATACTTCCTTCTCCGGGCAGGTACGTGCCCGACGGTCCGAGGATGAAGGTGCTAGCCGGGTGGCTAGGCTGGCTAAGGATAATGCAAAGACTCCAGAGCGGGGAATCAGGCTAAACCACGCTCGCTGGCCAATCAGGGCTCGGGATAAAGCGTAGAAGAAGTAGAATTGGCAACCTTATGGACCCATACCCGATTGGTTCGTTGCTGGGCGATCTAGCCACAGTAGCGGGCCTTATCTTGCTCGGCTCCCTCTTTGTTGCAGCCGAAATCGCACTTATTTCGCTTCGTGAAAGTCAGATTCGTCAACTCTCATCTAGAGGTAAACGTGGCGCAAAAGTTGCAAAGCTGGCGAGTAATCCAAATCGCTTCTTAGCAGCAGCGCAGGTCGGTGTAACGGTATGCGGATTCTTATCGGCTGCCCTAGGTGCTGAAAAACTTGGTGTTTACGTTATTCCGCAACTCGTTGATTTAGGTTTATCGGAATCTGTTGCAAATGTAACCTCGCTAGTTGGCGTAACTCTTGTTATTGCTTACTTCTCACTTGTATTTGGTGAGCTTGTGCCGAAACGTTTAGCGCTATTTCGCACGGAAGAAATTGCCCTT
The DNA here is from genome assembly GCA_945869505.1 of Bifidobacterium breve. The sequence goes on along the minus strand of CAMBOZ010000048.1, from coordinate 3,269 downwards.
TGGAGTTCGGGAGCAATTGATTTTACCGCCAAGTTTTTCCGTCCAGTTATTTGGCTGCTATCTCGATCGACAGATATTGTCGTACGTGCATTCGGAGTTGATCCCAAAGAACAACGTAGCCAAATGTCAGAAGAAGAGTTACTTGATCTAGTAAGCGGCCATGCTGCACTTACCGCAGAAGAGCGCGATATCGTAGAAGAAGTCTTTAATGCTTCAGAGCGCCAGGTTCACGAAGTGATGGTGCCGCGTACTGAAGTTGATTTTATGGATGCTTCACTTACAGTCGGTAAGGCAATCGCGCTCGCCGTCGATCGCGCACACTCTCGATACCCAGTAGTCCGCGGTTCAACCGATGAAGTAATTGGTTTTATTCACGTTCGCGATTTATTGGATACATCGCTAGTAAGCGCTGGCGGAAAGATTCAAGAGCTAGTTCGCAACATAATGTTTCTGCCTGGCACAAAGGGTGTACTTCCTGCCCTCACTGAGATGCGCAATCAACGTCAGCACTTAGCCATTGTTCTCGATGAATATGGTGGCACTGATGGCATTGTGACCTTGGAAGATTTAGTGGAATGCCTAATCGGCGATATCAAGGATGAATATGACACTGATGATGAAGAAGTCTCTCAACAGGCCAGAACTGGTGATTTTGAAGTAGATGGGCTGATTTCACTAGATGATCTGCGGGATCAAACAGGCATTGATATTCCGGATGGTCCATATGAAACAGCCGGCGGATTTGTAATGCACTTTTTAGGGCGAATCCCTGTGGCGCATGATGTGGTTGGCATTAACGGTATTCGTATCACCGTTTTAACTATGGAAGGTAAGCGCGCAGGGCAGTTACTGATATCGCGTAGTTAGCGATCCGTGCGAGAATAACAACATGGCCAAGCGCATCCTTTCTGGCATTCAGCCGACGAGCGACTCATTCCACCTGGGAAATTACCTGGGTGCGCTCAAGCAGTGGGTGGAGCTTCAAGAAGGAAATGACGCTTTCTATTGCATCGTAGATTTACATGCGCTTACAGGAGAAATTGATCCTGCACTATTACGTAAGAGAATTTTGACATCTGCGGCACAGTTAATTGCTCTCGGAATCTCACCAGAGAAATCAACTTTATTTGTTCAGTCACACGTCGCCGAACATAACCAACTCGGTTGGATTATGGAATGTATCGCTGGCTTTGGCGAAGCAAACCGGATGACGCAATTTAAAGATAAATCTGCCAAGGGTGGTGCAGATTCGGCCCGAGTCGGTTTGTTTACTTACCCGATGTTGCAAGCTGCCGATATTCTCTTGTATCAAGCACATTATGTGCCAGTCGGCGAAGATCAAAGACAACATATTGAATTGACTAGAGATTTAGCAACTCGCTTTAACACTCGCTTCGGAGAAACCTTCCGTATTCCTGAAGGATACATTCTTAAATCTGGTGCGAAGATTTATGACCTGCAAGAGCCGACAAATAAGATGAGCAAATCATCTGGTTCGGTTGCGGGCGTACTTGAGATTATGGATACTCCAGAAGCGAACGCCAAGAAGATTAAGAGCGCAACTACCGATGCGGGTCGAGAAGTTAAATTCGATGAAAAAGAGAAGCCAGGAATAAGTAACTTACTTACAATTCATTCAGCGCTTTCCGGTAAGAAAATTAGCGAGTTAGAGAATGAATTTGCCGGCCAAGGTTATGGCGATTTCAAAGGTGCGGTTGCTGAGGTAGTGGTGGAATACCTAAGACCGATCCGTGCTCGGGCCCTCGAACTCTTAGAGGATGAGCGCCACCTCGTTCAGGTTCTTCACACAGGTGCAGATAAAGCGCGTAGCGTGGCAAGTGCAACCGTCGCGCAAAGCTATAAGAATCTAGGTTTGGTGCTCTAATGAAATTTCGATCCAGCGTCTCAGTAATTGCGCTAGTACTTGCCGCAGTAGTTATTGGACCCACACCGGCCAATGCTGCGAACAAAATTTGCATTGCATACGACACTGGCGGACTTGGTGATCTTTCAATTAACGATGCCACCTTGGCGGGAGTCAAGAAAGCTCAAACCCAATTAACTTTTACCTTTGAAGGCGTCGTAACCGATGGCACAGCCGCTGATCGAGTCAAACGCCTGCGGACTTTGGTGGGCAAGAGTTGCGAAGTGATCATCGCCGTGGGTTCTGAGTACAAGAAGTCGGTAGATCAGGTCGCTACTGAATTTCCAGCGACCCAATTCGCAATCATCGGAGATGCTTCAATCCCTTCACTAAATGTAACTTCAATTGTGTTTGCTGATGTGCAGGGTGCTTTCTTGGCAGGATTCACTGCAGCCTTAGCAAGTAAGACTGGAAAAGTCGGGATGATTACCACCCCATCTTCTGCCGACATCTATCAGAATGGCTTTTTGGCGGGCGTTACAGCGAGCAAAAAGAAGGTTCGAGCATTTGTTAATTACACTGCGACAGACCTAGACATTGCCAGCAGCGCCCTAATTAAAATGGGAATTGATGTGATTTATACAGCAACTTCGGGTTCAGCCGACGATGCATTTGAGGCGATTGTGAAAGCAAATACAGCGAAAAATCGTAAAAAGAACGCTAGCGATGTCTTCCTAATTCTTACAGAGCCCGATTTGTATTTAACGGTTACTCCAAATACATCTAAGTACTTAATTGCTTCTGTGAATAAGCGTATCGACAGCGCGGTCTCAGATGTTATTAGTGCTGCCGTAAACGATAGACCGATATTTGACGAACTCGATGCCAAAGCTGGAATATATGGTCGTCGCTACACAATTTCTGATAAAGGAATTGAAATTGTTCTTAAGTCAAAGGCTCTAGGGACGCAAGCTGCGGCTATAAATGCAGCGGCGATGGCAGCTTATGCACGTTGATTGGGATTTGCTTAAGTCTCACGCAGTGATTGCGATGAAACAAGCCTATGCGCCATACTCTAAATTTCCTGTGGGCGTCGCAGCGCTAGTTGATGACGGTCGAATAATCTCTGGGTGCAACGTGGAAAATGCGAGTTATGGCCTTACTTTATGCGCTGAATGCGGCCTCGTTTCATCGCTAATTAATTCTGGCGGCGGACGACTGGTCGCATTTACCTGCGTTGATATCTCAGAGAACTATCTGATGCCGTGCGGACGTTGTCGCCAACTGCTGCAAGAGCATGGTGGTTCGAATTTACAGTTAATGACAGATACGGGTATCAAACCATTATCGGAACTTTTACCCTGGGCATTTGGTCCCGAAGAGATTGATAAACGCCTTGACTAAT
>CAMBOZ010000047.1 GCA_945869505.1 Bifidobacterium breve | reverse complement strand
ACTACTTCGGTGGCGGTGCCTTCAACAAATTTTGTACCCGTGGTCGTCGTGATCTCTTTGCGTAAGACGTCATCACAATCTGCGTCATATCCGACTTCAAGGACTATCTCGCCTTGAGCAAATCCCATCCCCTTTGCCACGGGATAAGTCCACCGAAACATTTGGCCTTTGACAAGGGTTTGCCAAGGTTTTCTGAGACGAAATCTCATCCGATTTTGCTCTACTGTCCCGTAAGCGCGAGAATACGACCATGAGCGAGAACTTCGGCGTCCCAGATCAGATCATTGACCAACTTGTAGATACTGACCCGACCGAGACCGCTGAATGGCAGGCCTCCTTCGATGCCGCACTCAATAGCGCCGGACCGGTCCGCGCCCGTTACCTAATTCTTAAGCTACTTCAGCGCGCGCACGAAAAAAATATTGGTGTCGCCGCACTTCGCAACACTGATTACATAAACACAATTACACCTGAGCATGAACCAGCCTTCCCCGGCGATGAAGCAATCGAACGTCGCATCCGTGCATTTATTCGTTGGAACGCAGCAATGTTGGTGCACCGCGCACAGCGCCCAGGAGTTGGAGTTGGCGGACATATTTCTACTTACGCTTCTTCTGCCGCACTTTATGAGGTTGGTTTTAACCACTTCTTCCGTGGACAAGATCATCCTGGTGGCGGAGATCAGGTTTTCTTCCAAGGCCACGCTTCACCAGGAATGTATGCGCGCGCATTTATGGAAGGTCGCTTAAGCGAAGATCAACTAGATGGATTCCGTCAAGAACTTTCGCATAAAGGTGGCGGACTCTCATCTTATCCGCATCCACGTTTGATGCCAGAATTTTGGCAATTCCCAACAGTTTCCATGGGTATCGGCCCAATCAACGCTATTTATCAAGCGCGTTTTAATCGTTACTTACATAACCGCGGAATTAAAGATACAAGTCAGCAAAATGTTTGGGCATTCTTGGGTGATGGTGAAGTTGATGAAGTCGATACCTTGGGTGCAATTGGAATTGCTGCGCGTGAAAAGCTAGATAACTTAACTTTCGTCGTTAACTGTAACTTGCAACGCCTTGATGGACCGGTCCGTGGCAATGGCAAGATTATTCAAGAACTCGAATCCATCTTTGGTGGCGCCGGCTGGAACGTTATTAAGGTTGTTTGGGGTCGCGAATGGGATCCACTATTGGCGCAAGATCGCGAAGGCGCACTCGTTAATTTGATGAACACCACTTTAGATGGCGATTACCAAACATTTAAGGGCGAAAGCGGCGCATATGTTCGCGAAAACTTCTTTGGTCGCGATCCGCGAACTGCGGCAATGGTTTCAAGTTGGTCGGATGAACAAATCTGGGCGTTAAAGCGCGGCGGACATGATTACCGCAAGTTATATGCCGCATACGCTGCAGCGACGCAACCAAATGGCCGACCAACAGTAATTTTGGCAAAAACCGTTAAGGGTTGGACTCTTGGTTCGCACTTCGAAGCCCGCAACTCAACGCACCAGATGAAGAAGATGACCCTTGAAGATATTCGCGAATTCCGTGATCGTTTGGGAATTCCTATTGCTGATGACAAGTTGGATAAATACACACCTGCTTATTACAAGCCAGCTGAAGATTCTGCCGAAGCCAAATATCTGCAAGAGCGTCGTGCAGCACTCGGTGGCTCACTACCTCGTCGTCGAAGCGTTTCTCGTCCGTTGGCACAGCCAGCAGATGAAGCCTACGAATCAGTTCGTCGCGGTTCAGGGCAACAAGAAGTTGCAACAACGATGGCTTTCGTGCGCATGCTTAAAGATTTAGTTAAAGATCCAGGACTTGGCGCTCGTTTAGTGCCGATCATTCCTGATGAAGCGCGCACTTTTGGTATGGATTCTTTATTCCCAACTCTGAAGATTTACTCACCGCACGGACAGCAATACACCGCAGTAGACCGCGAATTAATGTTGTCCTATAAGGAATCAACTTCGGGTGTTATTTTGCACGAGGGTATTAACGAAGCAGGATCGGTTGCTTCATTTACTGCAGTTGGTTCTTCGTACTCAACTCACGATGAACCTATGATTCCAATTTACATTTTCTACTCAATGTTCGGTTTCCAGCGCACTGGAGATGCATTCTGGGCAGCATCTGACCAGTTAGTCCGTGGATTCGTGGTCGGTGCTACCGCAGGGCGCACAACGCTAAATGGCGAAGGTTTGCAACACGAGGATGGGCACTCACCGCTGCTGGTTTCAACTAACCCAGCAGTTGTGGCATATGACCCAGCATTTGCCTACGAACTCGGACATATTGTTAAAGATGGTCTGCGTCGTATGTATGGTGAAAACAGTGAGAATGTTTACTACTACCTCACTGTTTACAACGAGCCATATGTACAGCCAGCTGAACCAGAAAATCTTGATGTCGCTGGTTTGTTAAAGGGAATTTACTTATTCCAGAGCGGTGCTAAACAACGTAAGAAGAACGCCCAGATCTTGGCATCTGGTGTCGGAATGAACTGGGCGCTAAAGGCTGCGAAATTACTTGAATCAGATTGGGGAGTTTCCGCATCAGTTTGGTCAGTGACTTCTTGGAATGAACTTCGTCGCGACGGTCTTGCCGTTGATCGTCATAACTTCCTAAATCCAAATGATCAGCGCAAAGCTTATGTAACAAATAAATTAGCGGCAGCATCCGGCCCAGTGATCGCAGTGAGTGATTACATGCGCGCCGTACAAGATCAGATCGCTCCTTGGGTAGAACAAGAGTTTGTCTCACTCGGCACAGATGGTTTTGGACTATCTGATACTCGTGGTGCACTCCGCCGCCACTTTAAGGTCGATGCTGAATCAATTGTTATTGCAACTCTTGCCGCACTCGCAAAATCCGGCGAAGTGAAGCAGAGCGTTATTCAAGAAGCGATAAACAAGTATCAGATCAACGACATTAACGCCGCAGATCCTGGTAATACCGAAGGTTCTGGTTAATTAGCACTTAATCCACTTTAAGTGCACGAGCAAAAAACGCTGCAGCAATAAGCATTAACGCTGGAATAGTTAGTGCAATAGCTAGCGAACCCGTAAATTGAGCGGTCCAAGCAACTACCGCTTTTATAACAAATACGGATGAAACATTTACAACGCCCATTTGACCAATGACCACCGCACTTGGCAGTGAGGATCGTCGATTTGCAGCGGCAAAGAAAGATGGAGTAATTACAGATGAACCAATTCCGGCAAATGCAAAGGCAATACAGGTTGTAGCCAAGGCAATACTTTTATGTTCGGCAGGAATTTGAACTGTAATTGCCAGGAATACTAGAAATCCGCCGCCGCCAAATACTGCCAAAAAGCGAACCATATGATGAACGTGGAAGCGCACTCCCAATTTGCCGGCATTTAGCCTTCCCATGATTATCGCAATCATAAAAACTATATAAGGAAGTGCCGCTAATCCAGGGTTCACACCTATTCGTTCTTTAGCAAAAATAGCTGACCAGTCACCTGTAGCAAATTCTATGAAAACTGCAGTTAAAAACCCACCGCTAACTAGCCAGTCGATTCTAAATGAAGTGAAGAGAGTCTTAAGTGGAAGATGATCTTCTTTATTCTCATTAGGCTTAACAAGAACCGGGGTAAGTCGTTGCACGATAGCCGTTAAAATTAGTGTCGCAACCACTGCTAGTACTCCAATATGCCAAGAGAGACTGACGTAATTTAAAACAAATCCCGAAAAAATTGCTGTCAGCAAAGTTCCAAGTGACCACATGCCGTGTAGCCGAGAAATTGTTAAATTCTTAACTCTCTCCATCGCATCAAAACCTTGAGCATTAATGGAAATGTGATAAGCCGATGAGCTCCAGCCAATTGCAATATTACAGATCATAAAAATCCCAGCAGAATCCGTGCGAACAATAAAAAAGTAGGCGGCTCCCATAATCCAGATATTGGTCAAAATAACTCGCTTTATTCCATATTTGTGGACCAAGTGGCCACTGAAAAATAAACTGACAATTCCGCCGAAGGCACCGGTGCTGATTAACGTCCCAAATTCACCAATATTTAAACCCAGATTCTCTTTGATCTCAGGAAAACGTGGAATCCACGACATAATCAAAAATGCATAAACGTAAAAAAGTGCTTGAATTAGTTTGAATTCAGTAGCAGGTTTAACCGAATTCATTTAAAACAACGCATTTGCTAGCGCTGCGCGCGCTTTTATAACTCGAGGGTCAGCTGGGTCAACCAAAGCAAATAGCTCGAGCAGTCGATCCTTCGCTATTTTCTTTTCTGCACCATCTAATAGTTGAATTAAGCGCAACAAGCGTGCAAAGGCTGGTTCGATATATCCGCTTACCACCTCAATATCCGCACATTGAATCTGTATCGCTAAATTATCGGGTAAAGCAATCGCATCTTGCATAATTTTCGCGCCATCTAATCCATCAGTTCTTGCCAAGAGTTGTGTTTGCGCTAGACCCAAGGTGGCAAAGGAATCACCTGGTTTGCGCGCCAATAATTTTTTATATGCCGCCTCAGCCGTTGGATAATCTCCGGCATCAAGAGCGGCAATGGCTTCCTCTTCTTCAGGTTCTATTTTTTCAACTGGAGCATCACCCACACCTTGTTCTGCAGAAAGCGCTAAGACTTTATCTACAACCATACGTATTTGTGCTTCGGGGTAAGGCTGTTCAAAGAGCGGAACCATTTGCTCATTGATTATCGCAACGGCAAATGGAACTGCGCGTGCTTGTAGCGCTTGTGCTACTTGTGGTTGTGCATCAACATCGACTCGTCCAAAAATCCAACTGCCTTGATCATCCATCGCTAATTTTCCAAGTATCGCAACGATTTTTTCTGACTCAGCAGATCGCGGTGACCAACAAATTAAAATTACTGGTTTGCTCTTGGAAAGAGCTAGGAATTCTTCGGTTAAGTTCTGTGGAGTTATTTCGATGCCCGGCATTGGTCCAGTTGGCTCTGGTTTAGGTTTTCCTAACGAACTCAAATCCACTGCTCTTCCAAAATTGGGAGGCAGGCTCACTTACTTGCCCCCATTTCTACTCCTGAGTCGCGCCGAAACGGCATAACATCATCGATATAAGACTGTGCTGCAAATGTTAGTCCAACATCATGGCCTTCACGCTCGCTCAAATACCAGCGATGTTCTAAAACTTCATGGAAGAACTGTGCTTCTTCTATTCGCCCGGACATATCTTTAGGAATCATCTCAACTATTGGACGATATGTTTCATTAAGCCAGCGCCTGGCTGAATCTGCAATTGGAGGTTTTGGGTTTTCCTCACGCCCGCGGAAACGATCAAGAGATGCAAGCAAGCGTTTTGCTTGAAGTGCTTCAGTTTCAAGACCGGTTAACTCTCGCAAGCGGTTACGGTGATATCCAGGTGCTACGAGCTTTGGTTGGAAATAAAGTTTTTGCGATTCGCCATCAAGTGATACTGAAACCTCATCAACTGCAAAACCTAAATCTTGCAGCTGACGCATCGCGCGTTCGACCGCGTGGCGATCTTTCGGATCTAATACTTGGCGTTCCTTTAGCGCCTTCCAGATTCGGTGGTAACGCTTGATAACCGCTTCGCTTGCGCGAATAGGATCCATACCTGGATAGAGAACACCAGAAAGCGCTAGATCTTCAAGTTCAGCGGCAACATTGAAATGGGCGATTTCTAAATCGTGTTCGCGCTGACCATCGCTAAGGGACTTCTGAAATTCTCCCGTTTCGGCATCTACTAAGTACGCAGCAAACGCTTCGGCATCACGACGAAAGAGCGTGTTAGAGAGCGAACAGTCTCCCCACCAAAATCCAAGTAAATGTAACTGCACTAATAACAAGGCAAGTGCGTTGGCCATCATGGTGATGTCATTAGAAGTTACATCTTTGCCGCTGAGTAATACGCGGTAAGGAAGTGAATAAGGTAGGAAGCGCGTTACGAGCGCACAGGGAAGCTCTTCATTAGCCTCATTTGTGCGACCTTCGATCACCGCAATTGATTGCACGCTCGGAGCTCCGAGATGGGCGAGTTCGCGCAGCGCCTTATATTCACGATTTGCGAATTCGGAGACAGTCTCTTTTACTGCATAGACTTCTGAATCAGGGTCATCGGTTGAACGCACTAAGCGAACAACGTGGCGCGAAATACCGCGTTTTTCAGCAAGGGCGGGATCTTCTGGCCACTCTTCCAAATTAATATGCCACGGCAGGCCTGTAACGGCAGCGATTTCCTCGCCTAACCCCGTAATGCGCAACGCCATACGAGAAGGATATCGCTTTAGAATAGGCGACATGGCTATATCTGATCGCATCAAACGTAAACCTAAGGCAAGTGCACCGCTGACGGATTTTGGCACTCAAGGTCATCCATTAGATCGATCACATCCTTTCTATTTTGGATTTACTGCAACTCTAGGCGCCTTAGTCGCCATTGTTTTGATGCGCGCACTGGCAAGTACAAGTCAGATATTTGTCTTAATCATCGTTGCACTCTTCTTGGCTACTGGTTTAAATCCGGCAGTAGTAGCAATTCAAAAGCGTGGAATATCAAGAACTAATGCGGTGGCCATAATTTTCATCTCGGTTATTTTCTTTGTAGCCTTCTTTATCGCAGTTGTTATTCCACCAGTCGTTTCGCAAGGTACGCAGTTAATTAATAGCGCTCCAAATTTGCTGAAGGAACTCGAGACTAATTCGACAATTGCGAATTTAAACAGCCAGTTTGGAATTATCGATACTCTACAAAATAAGTTAACAGAGATTACCTCAGATGGAACGTTGATCATTTCTGCGTTCGGCGGGGTTATCGGTGTTGGAAAATCTGTTCTTTCCGGCACCTTCACCGCTTTAACTATTTTGATTCTCACTCTTTACTTCATTACTTCCCTGCCACAAATGGTTGACCTCGGAGTTCGTTTTGCACCAGCCAGCCGCCGTGATCGTGTTTCACGGTTAACGAATGCAGTAATTTCGCGAGTCGGATCCTTTGTCGGAAGTCAGATAGTTATCGCGGCAATGGCTTCCGTCTTTGTTCTCGCTCTCTCCTTGGTGCTAGGTCTGCCATCTCCGATCGCTATTGCAATGATTGTTCTGGTGTGTGGGCTAATTCCGCTAATCGGTCACTTTATTGGTAGCTCCGTCGTCACCATCATTGCATTGACGCAATCTGTGACTATCGGAGTGATCGCATTTATCGCTTACGTGGTTTACGTTCAGGTGGAAAACTACATTGTTACTCCACGCATAATGAAACGCACCTTAGCCGTGCCTGGCGCAGTAACAATCATCGCGGCTTTAATCGGAACTTCTCTCCTCGGCTTAGTTGGTGGTTTGCTGGCAGTACCGATTGCGGCATCAATTATTTTAATTCTTGATGAAGTTGTCTTTCCTAGAGCAGATAACTCTTAAATCTCAGTTGGTAAAGGCAGTCTTTCTGGCGCAAGGATCTTTGTAATCTCACTTAAGACGCGATAAACCGACGGCTCTCCAACCCAAAGATGTTTGGCGTCATCTACTGCAATAATTTCCATTTGAGTCAAAGGTGCAAAACGAATTTTCGCCTCGGCAGGTTTTAGATAATCATCGTGTTCAGGAACCAGCGCAATAACTGGTCGACCATCCGCCGCCCAATACTGCATATCGCTGACTTGAGATGTCCGTAAAGGTGGAGATAGAAGAATTAAACCTTTAACTCTTGGATCTTTCGCATGGCGAAGCGCTAAATCAGTCCCAAATGACCAACCAACCACCCAAAGATTTTCAAGCTTCAAAGTATCTAAGCAATAACTCATCATTGCTTCCACATCAAAACGTTCTGCCCCACCGTTATCAAATTCGCCAGAGCTTGTTCCTGCTTCACTTGTTGTACCGCGTGTATTAAAGCGGATTACTTCAATGCCTGACATTGCAGGTAAACGATTAGCCGCTTTTTTATAGATATGGCTATCCATCATTCCGCCCGCAGTTGGCAGTGGGTGCAAGCACAAGATTGCGCCGTTATAGCCAGAAAGGGGCGCTGCTACTTCGCCAATTAAGGTTTCGCCATCTGATGTTGTGACGGTGAACGCGGTGCGATGCGCCGGCAAAATAGTGCTGGGGCGTACTGGCTGCAACATAAAGGAGAGTCTAGTCTTTACTCATGACTACTTTATCCAGCGCAACATTTGCATCGCACTACCCAGTTACCGGAGAAGTTATTGCTGAATACCCAATAGCTGACCGTGAACAAGTACACGCAGCGGTTGCCCGCGCCCGTGCTGCATCTCTTGCTTGGCAGAACCTTGGATTTAAAGGACGTCGCAAAGTCTTGTTGCAATGGAGTAATTTATTAATATCTAAGTTAGATGAAATTACCGAGATCGTTTCACGCGAGACTGGAAAACCAGTTAGCGATGCCAAATTAGAAGCTTCGCTGGCTGTTGGACATCTAGGTTGGGCCGCCCGTCATGCCGAAGATGTAATGCGAACTTCGCATCGCTCACCTGGTGCTTTAATGGCAAATATGTCTGCAACTGTCGAGCGCTCCCCTGTTGGCGTCGTAGGAGTTATTGGACCTTGGAATTATCCAATCTTTACTCCAATGGGTTCTATTTCCTATGCACTTGCCGCTGGAAATACCGTTGTCTTTAAACCAAGTGAGTACACACCCGGAGTTGGAACAGTTCTAGCAACAACTTTTGCTGAAGTTGCACCTTTTGCAGATATTTTCACTTGCATCACAGGTCTTGGAGCAACAGGTAAAGACCTTTGTGAAAGCGGTGTAGATAAATTGGCATTCACTGGATCAACCCGCACCGCAAAGTTGGTTGCAGCATC
>CAMBOZ010000046.1 GCA_945869505.1 Bifidobacterium breve | reverse complement strand
GGGCGGCTTGTTGTGATGGGGTGATCCGCACCCCGCGCAGGCGATAACTTCGGTTTGTCATGGGTTCCACAGCACAACTCTTTCACGATTAGACTACGAGAAGCAAAAAACATCAGCCTAAAAGGAGCCGTCGTGCCAGGTACAAATATCACGCAAATCGAAGCCACCCAGCGTTCAGCGATCATCAAAGTTGAGAGTTACAAAATCGACTTAGACGTGACCACCGGTGCTGAAACTTTCCTGGTTAAGACAACTATTAAATTTGCGGGGCTAAAGCCAGGTGCAACCACGTTTATTGATTGCGTTGGCAAGCGTGTTATCAGCGCAAAGCTAAATGGTGCTGATTTTGATCCTAAATTTGATGGCGAATCAATCTTCTTGCCTGCAATTGCGGCAGATAACACTCTAGAAATTGAACACGAAGGAATCTACTCAAACTCTGGAGAAGGACTGCATCGCTTTGTGGATCCAGCCGATAACGAGGTTTATTTATACACCCAGTTCGAAACTGGCGATGCGCGCCGTATGTATGCCTGCTTCGATCAACCTGATCAAAAGGCAACCTTCACGATCAGCACAATTACTCCAAAACACTGGGAGGTAATCTCAAATTACGGAATCGAATCAACTAAAGATCTTGATGGCGATCGCAAGCACACTCAATTTGCAACCTCGCAGGTTATTTCAACTTATGTAACAGCGATCGTTGCCGGCGCTTACACATCAGTTCATGATGAATATAAAGGCGAGAAGACCATTCCTATGGGAATTTATGCTCGCAAGTCATTCTTCCAATATGTCGATGCTGAAAACATCTTCGAAGTGACCAAGCAAGGCTTTGCTTATTTTGAAAAGACTTTCGGTTTGGCCTATCCATTTGGCAAGTACGACCAGATTGCAGTTGCTGAATACAACTGGGGCGCAATGGAAAATGTCGGCTGCGTTACCTTCCATGAAGATGTTCTAATTTTCCGTAGCAAAGTGACAGAGCGCAGCTACATCAGTCGCGCCTCAACTATCCATCACGAGATGGCCCATATGTGGTTCGGTGACTTGGTAACCATGAAATGGTGGCAAGACCTTTGGCTCAACGAATCTTTCGCTGAATGGGCTTCGTATATGGCGGTCAGCGAATCAACTAAGTACAAGAAGGCTTGGACTGAATTTAACTCAGTTCGCAAAAACTGGGCATACCGCGCCGATCAACTTTCTTCCACGCATCCAATCGCTGTTGAGATGAAAGACCTGGATGATGTCCGCACCAACTTCGATGGAATTTCATACGCCAAGGGCGCATCAGTTCTTCAGCAGCTAGTTGCTCACGTTGGCCGCGATAACTTTATTGCCGGACTTCGTAAATACTTTGCTAAGCATGCATACGCAAATACCGAACTAAGTGATTTGATCACTGAACTAGAAGCAACCAGCGGAAAGAATCTCACCGCCTGGGTTGCTACCTGGTTGCGCACCGCAGGAGTAAACACGCTTCGCCCAGTAATCGCGCTAGATGGTGATAAATATGCTTCTGTTGCGGTTAAACAAGAAGTGCCACCAATGCCAGTCGGATCAACAGAACTTCGCCCTCATCGCTTGTATATAGGGCTATTTGATATTAAGGGCGATGCGCTAACTCGTCGCGAGAGTATTGAAGTTGATATCGCTGGTGAACTAACCGAGATTAAGGAGCTCGCAGGCAAAAAGGCGGCCGACTTACTCTTGATTAACGATCACGATCAGACATATGCCAAATTGCGTTTCGATGATCGTTCTGTCGCCACGATGAAGAAGTATCTTGGCCAACTCGATGATTCACTTGCCCGCGGACTTATTTGGGCCTCACTCTGGGATTCAACACGTGATGGCGAACTTTCTGCCAGTGACTACATTGAAATCGCCCTGAACGCACTAAAGGGTGAAACAGATATCTCAATGATCACAGCAACTTTCACGCAAATCGATACTGCTATTTGGGCATATCTTGCGCCAAAGAATCGTGATGCAGTTCGTTTATCTGTAGCAAATACCGCGCAAGAATTGTTAGCCGGTGCCAAACCAGGCAGCGATGCACAACTTCAATATGCGCGCGCCTTTGCCAATAACGCCTTCACGCCAGCACAGTTTGAAAGTTTAAAGGCGATGCTAAACGGTTCTGTAGATGGGCTTTTGATGGATGCTGATCTGCGTTGGTTTGTTTTCTTGTGTGGTGTAAAGCGCGGCATCTTTGGTGTTTCAGATATCCAAGCCGAAGGAGATCGCGATAAAACGGCACACGGAAAGCAATATGTTGCTTATGCGCATGCTGCTCTCCCAAGCCACGAAGCTAAGGCAGCCGCCTTTAAATCAATCACAACTGATGATTTGAGTAACACTATCCACTCTTACAAGTGCCGTGGTTTTAACGAAAATATCCATTGCGATTTACTTGAATCATTTGTTGATGATTACTTTGATGCCATCCTAAAAGTTTGGTCAACTAAGGGATTTGAGATTGCAGAAACAACTGCAACCTTAACTTTCCCTACTTGGGCAATAAGCGATGAAACTGTAAAGAAAGCTCAGCACTGGCTTGATGTGACTGGAAAAGATGCATCGGCTGCTCTGCGACGTACTGTGGCTGAAGGTCGCGATGCAATGACTCGTTCGCTAAAAGCGCGCGCTGTTGATGCCCGCTAATTAGTCGATAGAAGTTACGACAGAGTTGGTCTTTTCTTTCTTCTTGCGTTCTCCAGTCAAAGCATAAGTAATTACTGAGATCGCAACAAAAAGCACAGTTGGTGCCGCGAAGAAATAAGTAAAGGTCTCCAGCGCGCTTAGCCCTTCGCCGGCTAACGTTCCATCTTCTTGATTGTCTAGTGAAAGTATCTGGACGGCGGATGCAAAGTGAATCATCATGGAATTAAGTGTAAATGAGTTATGCGGTAGCGGCTGCCACACCGAATGGCTCTAAATAAGGCAACCATCGATTATCCGTACGACCCGTTCCGAGAATTCGCCATGCAGCACCAACTGGTTCGCGAGGAAGTGAGCGAAGTCTCCATCCCAAATCTTTTAGCGGCTTATCTGCCTTTAAGTGATTGCACTTGTGGCAAGCAGAAACAACATTCTCCCAATTGTGTCCGCCACCACGCGAGCGAGGAATTACGTGATCTATCGACGTCGCTGGTGCAGCGCAATAAACACAACGACCACCATCGCGTGCAAATATTGCACGTCGTGAAAGTGGCACCGCGTGGCGATATGGAATTTTTACAAATTTATTTAGCCGAATTACCGATGGGAGTTCGATCTGACCCTGCGCAAAATGCAGAACACTTCCAGATGACTCGACCATGGTGGCGCGAGAATTAAGGACAAGCAGCAGCGCACGACGTTCTGTCACAACACCTAGTGGTTCGTAGGTGGCGTTTAAAACTAACGAGCGAGACATACATACCCCGGTTTCGAAGCGCGTGGCTCGCGCCGATTGGTTTATCTTGCACTAAGAAAGTGCAAGATCGGGGTATTTGCGGGTCAATTTTAGGTAAAGAATTGGATTAGAGTTTGACCTATGAGCGAGCAGACCCGAAATATTCTCGAATGGCTTAGCGGATCACCTCTTCGAATTTTCTCCGTCCTGGTGGCGGCCTGGATCAGCCATAGCATCGGGCGTCGCGCAATTGAGCGCGCGGTAAACAAACTAGCAACGACAGATTTAAAGCCTGGACCAGGTTTCGCAAAGCGTCAGTCAGAACGCGCCCGCACAACCGGTTCCGTCCTTACCTCGATTCTCAAAGCTGTTATCTGGATAATCGCACTCGGCATGATCTTGGGTGAATTCGGATTTAATCTCGGGCCTGTAATCGCATCTGCTGGTGTGATCGGCGTTGCAATTGGCCTCGGTGCGCAAACTTTGGTTCGCGATATTTTATCCGGAATCTTTATGTTGATTGAAGATCAATATGGCGTCGGTGATGAAATAAAGGTTTTAGATATTGAAGGTGTTGTCGAAAAAGTTGGTCTGCGCATAACAACAATTCGCGATAAGAAAGATGTGCTTTGGTATGTCCGAAACGGTGAAATTTTAGTTATAGGGAACGGTTCTCAGAAGCGTTAATCATTCCGTGCGCGGCCATTTCTAGGTATTCACGCAACTGTTTGCGATTAATCTCTGCCATTTCCATTCCATCTAAAGCACCAATTGCGCAGGCAAGCCAGGCATCACGTGCTGCGAGATCAATATGAAAACCAGCATGTCTCATACGCAATCTTGGGTGACCACGTTCATCTGAGTAAGTAGTTGGTCCACCCCAGTATTGTTCAAGGAACATTTTTAATCGCAGCGCTGCCCCGTGCATATCTTTCTCTGGATACATCGGACGCAAAATCGGATCGGTCGCAACGCGGGCATAGAACTGCGAAACGAAATCATTGAAGAAAGGCTCTCCCCCGACTTCCTCGTAGAAAGTCATCAGTTCCTCAAAACTTTATCGTCAGCGCCTTTGGCAATCTGCAAAACGAAGTAGGAAGTCAAGATGCAGAGCGCTCCGCTGATGTAAAAAGCAACCGCGTAATCACCAATCTGCACACGCAAGAGCGCCGCACCAAATGCTGCTACTGCTCCTCCTATTTGGTGTCCCACAAATACCCAGCCATAAACAACGCTAGCGCGTTGCGGACCAAGCACCGCGCGACAGAGCATGATCGTTGGCGGCACAGTTGCTACCCAGTCAAGTCCGTAGAAAATTACAAAGACAAGTGTTGACGGATGAATACTGCTGAAGAGAATTGATGGCAATAGAAACAGCGAGAGTCCGCGTAGGCCAAAATAGAAGAAGAGTAACTTTCTTGGATCATAACGATCGGTGAGCCATCCGCTAAATACAGTACCGATAACATCAAAGACACCAACCATTGCAAGAAGCGAAGCAGCAAGAGTTGTTGGCATTCCGTGATCGTGTGCTGCTGGAATAAAGTGCGTACCGATTAGCCCGCTGGTTGAGAGTCCACAGACAAAGAATGAGCCAAACAAATACCAGAAATCTTTTCTCTTTGAGCTTTGCTTCAGCGTATCGATCGCAAGTACGACCGCGCTCAATTCGCTCTTTGCAGGTGGCTGCCAATCTGCTGGAGCGCCGTAAGGCAATATTCCAAGATCGGCAGGTTTGTCCCTAAGGAAGAAGAAAACAAATGGCACAACAAGCATTGCAAATGATGCAACGGTGAGTGAAACACTTCTCCATCCATAAGTTTGGGCTAAATGAGACAGCCCCGGCAAGAAAATTAGCTGGCCCGTAGCGGAAGCAGCAGTCAGTATTCCAGTTACTAATCCTCGCTTGGCAACAAACCAGCGATTCGCAACCGTCGCAGCAAATACCAGAGCCATTGAGCCAGTTCCAACCCCAACAATTACTCCCCAAGTCGCAATTAACTGCCAAGGAGCTTGAATAAAGATTGTTAGAAATGCTCCGAGTGAGACTGTGGTCAGCGCGGACATCACAACTTTACGAATACCAAATTTCTCCATCAATGCTGCTGCAAATGGAGAAACCAGGCCAAAGAGAAGAACATTTATTGCAACAGCCAAGGAAATATCAGAGCGTGACCAACCAAAGGCATCTTCCAGCGGAACGATTAGAACTGATGGAGCCGATCGAAAACCCGCGGTCGCCATCAAAGTTACAAAAGTAACCGCAACTGCGATCCAACCCGGATGTATCTTGCGCGGATTTGAAATCATTTAAGCCAAGCGCAACCAAACTGCAGTATCAGTTGGAAGTAAATTTCCAGCTAATGGGCCGCTAGAAATCAAGACGGCTGCACCTGCTGGAATCTCAATTGCTGCACCAAAGTTAATGTAGCAAGCGAAATTATCTGGACGTGAAAATGCAACGACATCTTTTCCGGCTTCGATCCAAGTCATCGGACCATCACCCAAGCCTTCTTCTAATTTACGCAGCGCTAAAGCTTCGCGATACATAGTTAAAGTTGATCCAGCAACGCCAGCTTGTGAATCGGCGGAGAAATTTCCCATCCAAGGACTCATCGGCAACCAGGCCTGATCTAGTTCCAACAAATCATTTGTTGAGAAACCAAAACCGCCGGTTGGCTCACTCTTCCAAGGAAGAGGAACGCGACATCCATCACGACCGCGATCTTTATAACCGCTCATCTTCCAACGTGGATCTGTGAGTCGATCTTCAGGAAGATCACGAACTTCAGGAAGCCCAAGTTCTTCACCTTGGTAAAGATAGGTTCCACCTGGAAGCGCCAACGTCATTAACGTCGCACTCTTGGCGCGCAAGGTTCCGCGCGCAATATTGAATTTCGCTGGATCGCCTTGACGAGTGAAAGTTGATTCACCGTTATTTGTTAAGCCCAGATCTAAGCGATCTATAGATCGAACAACATCGTGGTTATTAAATACCCACGATGGTGGTGCACCTACTTCGACGAGTGCGGCCATTGAATTACCTATCTTCACCCGAATCTCATCGGCGTTCCATAAAGTAGTTAACATTTCAAAGTTAAATGAGTTCTGTAATTCATCTGCACGCACATAACGCGCGATGCGAGAAGCCGGACTGACCCACGCTTCAGCAACTGCCATACGTTCACCAGGATATGAATCAAGAATCTTGCGCCACGAACGATAAATCTCGTGCACGCCTTCTTGATCCCAGAATGGACGCTCGTGCGGAGCTAACATTTCTGAAGTTGTATTTACTTCTGGAATATCTGGCAAACCAGGATATTTGACCATTCCGTGCGCAACATCAATACGGAAGCCATCGACGCCACGATCGAGCCAGAACTTTAAAACATCTTCTAGGTGCGAGCGAACTTCAGGGTTCTCCCAATTTAAATCTGGTTGTTCAATTGCAAAGAGATGCAAGTACCACTGCCCCGGTTTGCCATCGGCTTCGATGACTCGCTCCCATGCGCATCCGCCGAAAACGGCTTCCCAGTTATTTGGTGGCAAGTCACCGTTAGGGCCTTTTCCATCGCGGAACATATAACGATCGCGTTCTGGTGATCCTGGCGCCGCTTTTAGCGCTGCTTGGAACCATTTATGTTGATCACTCGTGTGATTAGGAACAATATCAACAATAAATTTAAGGCCGTGATCGTGAGTCTCTTTGATTAACTTTTCAGCATCCGCGAGAGTTCCATATTGCGGTTCGATATCCATGTAATCTGAAACATCGTAGCCGTGGTCATTCTGTGGTGATGGATACCAAGGTGTAATCCAGATTGCATCAACGCCGAGTTCCTTTAAATATGGAAGTCGTGACCGAATACCTTCGACATCTCCGATGCCATCGCCATTTGCATCAGCAAAGGAGCGTATGTAGATCTGATAAGTAACGGCATCGCGCCACCAGGGGCGCTCTTTACGTGAAGCGAGAACGTGGCTCAATTAATTGGTCTCCAGGTACTTGGTAAGGAATTCTCGTTCCTTTTCGGTCAGCGGGCGAGACTTCTTTGTCTCAAGAGAAATCGCAACTTGCACGGTCTTCACCTTGGCAAAAACTTTACCTTCATCGCCGATTGTGTACAGAACAACGAAAGATGAGGTGCCGATCTTTTCTACAGAAATCTCAACATCGACGAATCGTCCGCCTTCGTAAATCGGCTCAATGAAATCAACTTCTGCCCGCGCCACAACCATTTCGATGAGGGTTGACGCGTTCATTGCCGATGTAAATACCGCTGTTGACCAGACGAAGCGTGCCTCTTGCGCAAAAGTCAGATACTTTGCATTGTTGACGTGAGTCATTGCATCCAGGTCATCCCAGCGAACAAATTGCTTATTTACATATTTCATTATCGAGTTAGCTTTCTGTAAGTGGCGCGATGAGGTCTTGCAGCATCGGCGCCCAGTCGGGATCTTTTATTTTCTTCATAGGATTCGAAGTTTCCTTCAAACCAGAACCAATTAGATTCGCCTTCGTAGGCCAAGATGTGTGTGGCAACTCGGTCCAGGAACCAACGATCGTGCGAGATCACAACTGCGCACCCAGGAAATTCCAGAAGGGCATTTTCAAGAGAACCAAGTGTTTCAACATCAAGGTCGTTTGTTGGCTCATCGAGCAGAAGTAAATTTCCACCCAACTTTAAAGTAAGCGCTAAATTCAGACGATTTCTTTCACCACCGGAAAGTACGCCAGCTTTCTTCTGTTGATCGGGACCTTTAAAGCCGAATGCAGAAACATATGCGCGAGATGGCATCTCCACTTGGCCAACTTTTATAAAGTCCAAACCATCAGAGACAACTTCCCAGAGAGATTTATTTGGATCAATTCCTCCACGTGACTGATCAACGTAGGCAATCTTTACTGTTTCACCGATCTTCACATTGCCTGAGTCCGGCTTTTCCATTCCGAGAATAGTTTTAAAGAGCGTTGTTTTACCGGCACCGTTGGGGCCGATAACGCCGACGATTCCGTTGCGGGGCAAGGTAAATGAGAGATCATCAATTAATACGCGATCGCCGAAGCCTTTTGTAAGGTGATCAACTTCTACGACAATATTTCCTAAACGCGGTCCAGGTGGAATTTGAATTTCATCAAAGTCCAACTTACGCATCTTGTCTGCTTCGGCCGCCATCTCTTCATAACGAGCCAAACGCGCCTTTGATTTAACCTGGCGACCCTTAGCATTTTGGCGAACCCATTCAAGTTCTTCGGTTAAGCGTTTAGCGCGCTTGGCATCTTTCTGTCCTTCGATCTTCAAACGCGTTGCTTTTGTCTCTAAGTAGGTTGAGTAATTACCTTCATATGGATAGGCGCGACCGCGATCGAGTTCGAGAATCCATTGCGCAACGTTGTCCAAGAAGTAACGATCGTGCGTGATCGCAACGACTGCGCCAGGATATTTATTTAAATGTTGTTCTAGCCAAAGTACAGACTCGGCATCCAAATGGTTTGTCGGTTCATCAAGGAGTAGCAAATCTGGCGCTTCCAAAAGCAATTTGCAGAGCGCAACGCGACGCTTTTCTCCGCCAGAGAGAACTTTGACATCAGCATCAGGCGGTGGGCAACGAAGCGCATCCATCGCTTGTTCCAAAAGTGAGTCGAGTTCCCAAGCGTTGCGATGATCAAGCTGTTCCTGCAGCGTTCCCATTTCGGCAAGTAACTTGTCGTAATCGGCATCCGGCTGGGACATCTCATCACTGATCGCATTAAAGCGATCGAGCATTGCAACAGTTTCGGCAACACCTTCTTTTACGTTATCAATTACGTTCTTCTCTTCATTTAAATGCGGCTCTTGTAGCAAAATGCCAACGGTGTATCCCGGAGTTAGATATGCCTCGCCATTAGATGGTTGTTGCAATCCAGCCATGATCTGAAGAACTGTGGATTTGCCAGCACCGTTAGGACCAACCACGCCGATCTTTGCCCCAGGCAAAAACATCAGGGTCACATCATCGAGAATTACCTTGTCACCGTGCGCTTTGCGCGTCTTCTTCATCGTGTAAATGAATTCAGCCATGGGCAAAACCTTAGTGGCTCGTGTCGGTACAATTAACTATCGACCTCTGCAGGCGCCTGTAGCTCAGTCGGATAGAGCACTCGC
>CAMBOZ010000045.1 GCA_945869505.1 Bifidobacterium breve | reverse complement strand
ACGGTCTCGACTTTGGTTGTTGAGGCAGGGGAAGCGGGCCGAGGAAGCCAGGATGATCTCGTTAACCAATAACCTGTGCAAAAAATAATCGTCAGTACAACTGCCGATGATCTCACTCTTGCTGCCTAAGCAAGCTCTGTGATCCGTTAGCCCAGACTCGCCTTCGTTCTGGAATCTAGCGCCGATAGAGGGCTCTTCACGGTGGTGGCGTTGCGAACATCACCGGAGAACAGTTTCGCAAATGAGTTTGTCGAATACTTGTGTGCAAGAGATTCGGAACTGAGAAAACGATAGCCACACTACGCCCGTAGAAGCCCTGTTTTAATTCCGAAGGACCCGGGTTCGATTCCCGGCACCTCCACCAATTTACTTATCTCTGAAGTATTCGCGCTTCAGAACAAATACATTTAGCGCAATTCCTGCCAGAGCAAAAATTTTTGGCCCAATAGGTATTTCGGTAAAAACAAAAATGAATGATATCGCAATTCCCGTTGGTGAAAGTAGAGATACAAATATTCTGCGGATTATCCAAAGTGCATTTACTCTCTTCGAATAACTCCAAACAGTTCTAGTTGTTAGCAAATAGCCCATCGGGCCAGTGAAGACCACGATACTCATCAAGATAAGTACAAGCATCGCTAGCGATTCCATATATTTAGTCTAACCTCACCCAGCTTTGATTTAGCGCTGAGAACATAACCATATCTATCTGGTTGCCATTAGATCGAGTAACTCTCTGACGCAGAACGCCTTCGCGCTCGTAACCAGCAGAAATCAAAAGTTTCTGAGAAGCAGTGTTCTCTAAATCAACTGCTGCTTCTATGCGCTTGAAACCTAAAGTATCGAAGCCATATCCCGTCAGAATTTTTGTCGCCATTGTTGCAATGCCTTGGCCACGCATCTTTTCATCCATCCAGTAGCCGATTTCAGCGCGGTGGTTATCAATACTTATTGTGTGAAGCGAGATCACACCTGCGAACTCCTTCTCATCGCCCACGCCAAATTCAATTACAAAAGGTATCTCGCGCTGTAATTCAATCGATGCTGGAATTCTCTGGAAGTAATCGAGGGCGTGAGACATTGTGTAATTGACCGGAACCGTTGTGAATCTTGGAATTAGCGGGTCTTGGCAAGCCAAGTAAATGGCGTTCACATCTTTTTCTTCAGGTGCCCGCAAGGTATATCTGCCATATTGCAGAGTAGGTATTTCACTTGGCCACCAGATCATGACTTAAGTATGGACTAACGAGAGAGCGACCTAGGCTTAAATTGTTTCGCCAATCGGACGAGCAGGCGTTAAATAGATTTTTCCAAGTGGTGAAGTCCAAGTGCAAGATCCATCAGCGCGGCTGACTACATTCCATCCATCGTGAGTTTTGAGGCGATGATGTCTTCGACAGAGCGCGCCTAAGTTTTCTGGTGATGTGCCTCCGCCAGTCTCCCAACTTTGCGCGTGATCTATATCTGAAAGCGCCGCGGATCTTCGACAACCTGGGAAGCGACAAGTTCGATCACGGGCAATTAAGAAATCTATAAGCGCTTGCGGAGGTTCGTAACTCTGCCTGCCGTAATCCAA
Source organism: Bifidobacterium breve (assembly GCA_945869505.1). The sequence goes on along the minus strand of CAMBOZ010000045.1, from coordinate 8,031 downwards.
TAAATTTCCGGTCTGCGGATCTGTAATAAATCGTTTCCACTTTCCATCTGCTGCTAATTCGCGTGCGACTGATGCGGGAATTGCGCCATAACCAGCGAGTTGTCCTGGGTTTTCGGCTAGCCCCAAGAGTGTAGGCAGATCTATGGTGACATTTACAGAAATTGGACGACGATGCGGCGTGACTATCTCTGCAGCGTTAGAAAGGTAAGCGCTAGCGATTGCAGTCAAGGCATCGGCTCGTTTCATATCTGAACTTCTTGGGTCGGATTTTGCATCAGCGCCTTGCTCGGCGCTTGCTGCGCGAATAAAACTTTCAATTGAGTTCATAACAATTTGAGCATCAGCGGCAGGGAGAATTGCAACTATTGTTGAAATACCATCACTTTCTGTGTAACAGCTAACTTTTCGGGTATCTCTTGCGCGGGCAACTGTTTCTTCGAAAGTTTCGGGGGAGATACGAGCGATAGTGGTTCGGACTTGGTTGGCGACTTGTCCCGGTGTATGAAATTCAGCATGTGCGATGGCGCGCTGTTCAATCTCGAAAATTGCAGATTCTGGTAACCCATCACGAATTGCAGCAGCGGTTTCTTTAGCAATGACCGTTGCATGTGCAGGTGAGATTTCGCCGGTTGCTAACGCCGAACAGGTATTTGGAAGATGGTTAACGAGAGTTCGCGCCACATCGATTCGTGATTGCGCCGTTGTTGGGGCAAGTCGGAGCGCGGTTGAAATATCTTCGCGCTCGGCATCATCCACGCCGAAGAATGCATCAATTCCATTTGGCTTGCTCGAGTCGCAACCTGCGACAGCGACAATTGCCCGTTGCATCAAGGCCTGTAACCAACCAGTTTGCCGTTCGAGGGCGGTTAAGTAATCGATTCGATCTGATGGGGAAAGTTCTTGCGGATTAATTGCAACAAGGGCGGTAAGAGTTGCGATTCCTGGCATTGCACTTAACAGTTCAACAATTGTGGGGACAGAGGCGGTTTGCTCTTGATTGGTTAAGCGCAGTGCCGTTGTCATAGGCCAGATACTGCATCTATCGGCTGACATAAATTCGTCTAAATGCGGGCTTATCCACACCTTCTGCAAAATTACTTTAAGTTGCAGGTAGTTGAACTTTCAACTAAAGTTGTGCTTACGAAAAAGGAGTAAAAATGCCTGCAGTTACCGTAAGTGATATCACCGTACTTCCTCGCGTTAGCGATTCGCCGAATTCTCGTGCACGTTGCGTAAAGAGCATTACAACTGCTCCGCAAGGTTTCGAAGGTGAAGGCTTTCCGGTTCGTCGCGCATTCGCTGGCGTTGATTTAGCAGAACTCGATCCATTTATTCACCTTGATCAAATGGGCGAAGTTGAATACGCACCAGGTGAACCAAAGGGAACTCCTTGGCACCCACATCGCGGATTTGAAACAGTTACATACATTATTGATGGAATCTTTGATCACAAAGATAGCAATGGTGGCGGCGGAACAATCTCTAACGGAGATACGCAATGGATGACTGCTGGTGGCGGAATTTTACATATCGAAACTCCACCAGAACATTTAGTGATGAGTGGTGGTTTATTTCACGGATTCCAACTTTGGGTAAATCTTCCAGCTGAGAAGAAATGGTTACCACCTGCCTATCAAGATGTGCGCGCAAATGATGTTGCACTTTTATCTAGCGCTGATGGTGGATCGCTAATACGAATTATCGCTGGCGAATTAGATGGACACGTTGGACCAGGATCTACACAAACACCAATTACTTTAATTCACGCAACTGTGGCACCTGGTGCTGAACTTCGTCTTCCTTGGCGCAAGGATTACAACGCACTTGTTTACGCAATCTCTGGCCATGGTTTTGCTGGCGAAGAAGCGCGTCCAGTGCAGATGGGGCAGCTAACGGTTTTCGGTGATGGCGATAGCATTGTTATTCGCGCGGCAAACCAACAAGAAACTCGTTCACCAAATCTTGAACTCTTCATTCTCGGTGGCCAACCAATTAAAGAACCAGTTGCTTGGATGGGGCCATTTGTTATGAATACCAAGGCCGAAGTCTTGCAAGCATTTGAAGATTTCCAGAAAGGTAAACTCGGTTCAATCCCAGCGATTTATAAGGAAGATGCCAAGCGCCCGCTGAACCGCACCGGCAAACTCGGCAGCGATGTTCTGGACGTTCATAACGCTCCAACTGACCTACAAGAGAGTTAATTTTCCGCGTTAGAATGCGCTTATGAATCCGCAGAAGGTACTTCTCTATTATGGCTTCACACCCATAAATGATCCTGTCGCGGTTCAACTCTGGCAGAAAAATCTTTGCGAAACTTTAAATCTAAAGGGACGAATTTTAATTTCCCCAACTGGAATCAACGGCACCGTCGGTGGCGATATCGATGATCTTCGCAAATATGTAAAGAACACCAAAAAGTATCCTGGGTTTAAGAAGATCGCCTTCAAATGGTCACAAGGCACTGGTGATGAATTTCCAAGACTTTACGTTGCGGTTAAAGACGAGCTTGTGGCATTTGATAATCCAGATGAAATTAAAGTTAATGAAAATGGTGTCATTGGTGGCGGAACGCATCTGCGCCCAGAGCAAGTTCACGAATTAGTTGAATCTCGCGGTGATGATGTGGTCTTCTTCGATGGCCGTAATCAAAGTGAAGCCAAGATCGGCAAGTTTAAAAATGCGATTGTGCCTGATGTAGATACTTCACGTGATTTCGTGCGCGAGATTGAAAGCGGTAAATACGATCACCTAAAGGAGAAGCCAGTAGTCACATACTGCACCGGTGGAATTCGCTGCGAAATCTTGTCAGTTGTGATGAAGAACCGTGGCTTTAAAGAGGTTTATCAAATGGATGGTGGAATCGTTAAATACGGAGAAAAGTTTGGTGATGACGGTCTTTGGGAAGGCTCTCTCTATACCTTTGATTCTCGTATGGCGATCGATTTCTCAACTAAGACCAAGGTCATCGGTGAATGCGAAATATGTCAGGCACCAAGCAAGATATTCCGCAATTGCCGCACTAAAACCTGTCACGAGCTAATTCTGCTCTGCGACTCCTGCAATGCTTTGCCAGCGAACACAAAATGCACGCACGATAAATCTAAAGTGCGCGATACCGAGATGGTTGGTTAAAGCGCTTTCAGCGCACTTACAACTTTTGTAAGTGATGCCTTGGCATCACCAAAGAGCAACATTGTCTTTGGATCATAAAGAAGTTCATTCTCGATACCCGCAAAACCTGGACGCATAGAACGCTTTAGGAAGATCACGTTGGAAGCATTTGATACTTCCAAAATTGGCATTCCATAAATTGGGCAACCAGGTGTGGTCTTTGCTGCTGGGTTTACTACGTCATTCGCGCCGATAACAATTGCGACATCTGTCTGGCCGAATGTTGGATTTACTTCATCCATTTCGGCTAATTGATCATAAGGAACGTTTGCTTCGGCAAGAAGTACGTTCATATGGCCAGGCATACGACCCGCAACTGGGTGAATTCCATAGGCAACATCGATACCTTTTGAAAGCATCAAATCTGCGAGTTCGCGCACGGTGTGCTGTGCTTGTGCAACGGCAAGTCCGAAACCAGGAACGATTACGACGCGACGTGCATAGTTAAGGAGAATTGCAACGTCATCTGGTGAACCAGAACGCACTGGGCGTTCTTCGCCACCAGCTGCAACATCTTGTGGCTTAGCGGTGAATGCACCAAACAAAGTTCCGAATAGCGAACGGCCCATCGCCTCTGCCATCAAACGCGTCAAGATTGTTCCAGATGCACCAACAAGTGTTCCGGCGATAATCAAGAGCGTTGAGTTAAGTACATAACCACTTGCCGCGACTGTTAGGCCAGTAAAGGCGTTGAGCAATGAGATAACGATCGGCACATCTGCGCCACCAACTGGCAGAACGAACAAGATGCCGAATAACAATGAAAGTGCAGCAAGGACCAAAAGCGGTGTTGTACCAAGTGCGGTAACAACCCAACCTGAGACACCAAGTACTGCCGCCAGAGTTCCTGCGATTACAAAGCGGCCGCCCGGAAATACAACTGGACGAGTAGTCATTAGCTCTTGCAGCTTCATAAAGGTGATGATCGAACCACTGAAAGATACGCAGCCAACCACAACGGTGAAGACTGTGAAGATTACTTCGGCTGTTGTTGCATCGCTTCCCAAGTTCAAATACTCAACGATTGCAACGAGTGCAGCAGCGCCACCACCAACACCATTAAATAGTGCAACTAGTTGTGGCATCTGGGTCATCTGAACTCTTCGTGCAGCAGGTACGCCAATAATTAAACCAACTGCTATCGCGCCCAAAATCCACCCCAGATTATGCAGCGGAAGTGAATGCGCTTCTGAACCATCGCGTGGGGGAGTTACGTAGAGAAATACGACTAGCGTTGCAACGGTTGCACCAAGTGCACCGATTAAATTTCCGCGTCGAGCGGTCTTTGGATGAGATAAACCTTTGAGAGCGAGAATGAAGCAGACACCGGCAGCAAGCCCGATTAGGTCATACAGAGTGCTGCTCATTGATCTGCTCCCTTCTTCTTACCTTTAAACATTTCGAGCATGCGATCGGTAACAACAAAACCGCCGACCATATTTATAGTTGCGAGAACAATTGCGGCAAGTGAAAGACCAAGCTCGAGATTTGTTTTGCTGTGATCGGCAACGATGATTGCACCAACCAAAATAACGCCGTGGATCGCGTTTGCACCAGACATAAGTGGTGTGTGTAGCGTTGAGGAGACTTTAGAAACAACTTCAAACCCCACAAATACTGCGAGAACGAAGATGGAGACGATCGCCATTGGTTCCATTATTTGGCTCCTCCTGCACTTGGGTCGCGACGTTGGCCAGCATGTGTGACCGCAGAAGCGTTGATGATTTCATCTGCAAAATCCAGGTTTAGCGCAACAGGTGCACCATCTTTAGCGGGCGTTGTAAGAAGAGTAAGTAGGTTTACAACGTTACGTGAATACAAACTTGATGCGTGGAATGGCAATTGGCTTGGCACATCTTTGCCACCCCAAATACGAACACCGCCGGCGGTAACAACAACTTCACCTGGCTTTGATCCTTCAACGTTGCCGCCTGTTTCAGCAGCAAGGTCAACAATTACGGTGCCAGGTTCCATCGCATCAATCATCGCTTGTGTCATCAAACGTGGTGCGGTGCGGCCCGGAACTGCTGCGGTTGTAATAACCACATGTGATTTTGCAATGTAAGGAGTTAAGAGTTCGCGTTGTTTTGCGGCGCGCTCTTCAGTCATCTCGCGTGCATAACCACCGGCACCTTCGAGAGATTCAAGTTCAAGTTCAATAAATGTGGCACCCATTGATTTAACTTCATCTGCTGAAGATGGGCGAACATCGTATGCAGAAACAACTGCACCTAAACGTCGCGCGGTTGCAATTGCTTGCAAGCCTGCAACACCTGCGCCAAGTACTAAAACTTGTGCTGGTGTAACAGTTCCGGCTGCGGTCATCAATAGCGGGAAGAAACGTGGTGACATTTCCGCACCGACCAGAACAGCGCGATAGCCCGCGCAAAGCGCCTGCGAAGTTAAAGCATCCATTGATTGTGCGCGCGAAATACGTGGAACAAGTTCAAGTGAGAACGCAGTTGCTTGCGCCTTAACCGCCGCCTCGATTGAATCAACAGCGGTGACAATAGAAAGGAATGAAATTGTGGCCGCACCTTTTTTCAACGTTGCCATCTGTGCTGGCGTAAGTGGTTGCACCGAAAGCACGATATCTGCACTGGCAATCACATCGCCTTTAACAATGCTGGCTCCGGCAGCCGCGTAAGCAGCATCGGTTCCTTGTGAGTTATCACCTGCGCCAGATTCAATAACAACTTCATAACCAAGGCGGGTTAACTTATTGATGATGTCGGGAACAAGCGCAACGCGCTTTTCGCCTTCTTTACGCTCTAATGGGACGGCTACACGCATAGAAGAACCTTACTTGCAGAATTAATTCCCTGCGAGTTCACCACGAGTGAGGTGATAGAGCAGCGCCTGGATTGTTGTGCGGCGGTGATAAGCCTCGCGCCAGATTACTGATTTTGGCCCGTCGATAACGGATGCGGCCACTTCTTCGCCACGATGCGCTGGTAGGCAGTGCATAAATATGGAATCACTTGCAGTTAGCGACATTAAGGCGTCAGTAATTGCAAAAGGTGCTAGCACTTTAGTTTTCTCGGCGCGCTCTGACTCAGGATCTCCCATAGACATCCAGACATCTGTGTAAAGCGCGCTCGCACCGTTCGCAGCTGCCTCTGGATCATTTGTTACTTCAACAGTTGCACCAGTCTTTTTGGCAATCGCTTGCGCTTTAGCAACTACATCTGAATTTGGTGCCCACTTGCCAGATGGTGTTGCTGCAACAACATGTGCTCCCATAATTGCGCCCATAGTTAACCAAGCATGCGACATATTGTTGCCATCACCTAAGTAAACAAATTTACGGCCCTTAACATCGCTACCAAATGTTTCACGAATTGTTAACCAGTCAGCCAGCAATTGAGTTGGATGATCATCATCAGTCAAAGCATTGATTACTGGAATTGATGCGTTTGCGCCAAGTTCATCTACATCAGACTGTGCAAATGTGCGAACAATTAACGCATCGCAATAGCCGCTAATAATTTTTGCAGTGTCGGCAATCGTTTCACCACGTCCTAGTTGTAACTCGTCACCTCTAATAAAAATTGGAGTACCACCAAGATGGGCAACTGCGGTCTCTGATGAAAGTCTGGTACGAGTTGAAGGTTTGGTCATGTAAATCGCAACGCTCTTGTGTGCTAAAGCATCTTTTGAGCGCAATGGATTCTTCGCAAAGTCGGCTGCAGTATCGAGAAGCAAATCGACATCAGCGCGAGATAAATCAGCGGTGCGTAGCAAGTCCTTCATCTTCAAATTCTACCTGCAACCACTATCCTTTCGGGTATGGGTATTTTCCGTAAAAACTCTCCTGATTTAGAAGGAGATACCGACCTACTTACCCGTCCGGAATTACAGGATGACGATGGTGGGCATGATCGCTTCGCTCATTATGTGAAGAAAGATAAAGTCGTCGAATCAGCAGTAACCGGCAAAGCAGTGCGAGCTTTATGTGGCAAGAAGTGGATCCCATCGCGTGATCCAGAGAAATATCCAGTCTGCCCAGTATGCAAAGAAATCTATGACGGACTTAAAAATAAAACGCCTAAAAAATAAAAAATCGCTAATTGCATCATTGGCCTTGTTCGCCGTTTTTTTGACGTTATTTACTGCCAACCCAGCAAGTAGCGCGAACCAGCCACGCAAAATTCTAACCGGCTGGATTCCATACTGGTCAATTAAGACCTCGCTTCCGGCCGTTGTTAACAACGCTGATTTAATCAAAGAGGTAATGCCTTTTTGGTATACCTTAAAATATAATTCGAGCGCGAAATCTGCATTTGTCGCAGATTTGTATTCTCCTGCTAACCCGAGTGTGCCAATTGCAAATCCTCTCACAACACTTCGCGGCGCTGGTTTTCAGATAATTCCAACGATCACAGATGGCATGGATAAATTAGTTCTCGCCAACTTATTAGCAAGTGCCGCTAATCGCACCAAAGTTGCACAGACGATTTCAGATTTTGTAGTTAAGAATAACTATGACGGAATTGATTTGGATTTTGAAGGCTTTGCATTCGTTGATGGGAACACAACTTGGGCGAAGACCGCACCAAATTGGGCAGCTTTTGTTAAAGAGCTCTCCGTACTTCTGCACGCAAATAAAAAATTGCTATCGGTATCTACGCCTTATAACTTTAATCCTTCCGAAAGACAGAAGGGATACACCGTCTATGCCTGGCCGCAAATTGCGCCGTATATCGATCGTTTGAGAATTATGACTTACGACTATTCAGTTGCGAAGGTTGGGCCTATAGGTCCGATTGCTTGGACTGAAAAAACAGTTGCATATGCAACCTCCATAATGCCAGCATCAAAAGTTTACGTTGGCGTTGCAGGCTTTGGTCGAGATTGGGT
>CAMBOZ010000044.1 GCA_945869505.1 Bifidobacterium breve | reverse complement strand
ATACTAGCAATTGGCACAACCGTTAAAATTGCTCCTACCGCAACTAAGGTCTTAACGATGGCATCCTTTGCAGCTGGTGCGCCACGAGTGATGAAAGAAAAAAGTCCGGTAACAATTGCATAGGTGGCGAACAGGACGAAGGCGTATGCCAACTTTCCTTTCATTGGGGTAACGGCAACCACAACGTATGAACTCACAATTGAGATCAGGATAAAGGCAAGATCTCGCACTCTATCGACAGGGCTCTTTGCCCAGGGCTTATTTGGGACCGCTTTTATTGTCATTTTCCAGAATGCCCTGTGCTTTTGACGATTAAGTTTGCAAGCGCGTTAACAATGAGTGTAAGCAGAAAGAGAACTAAACCAGCGGCCATAAGCGCTTTAATTTCGTATTCGCCGGCCTCGCCAAATTTCAAAATGATTAGTGAAGCAACGTTTCCGCCTGCTCCAAGGAGAATGTGCCAATTTATTTGGAAAACAATATTTAACACTGTGTAAACGGCAACAGTTTCACCCATTGCGCGACCGAGACCAAGCATCGCTCCACCGACTACACCGCTTCGGCCGTGAGGAATAACAACTGCTTTGATCATTGCCCAACGGGTTGCACCAAGTGCGAACGCTGCCTGTATGCGGTCCAGTGGTGCTTGCGCAAATATTTCCCGTGAGACCGAGGTGATGATCGGAATAATCATGATTGCAAGGACTACCCCTGCGACAAATGGCGAGCGTGAGAAAAAGTAAGGTTCAACTTCGAATATTGGAATCCATCCTAGGTACCTGTTAATTAACATTCCCCAGTATTCAACACTTGGCATCAACACCAAGAAGCCCCAAATACCAAAGAGGATCGATGGGAATGCCGCCATCATGTCGATTACTGCAACAAGTATTTTCTTAAGCCACCCTGGGGCGTAAAAGTTTAAGTAAAGCGCTGAAAACACTGAGATTGGAACCGCAATAACTACAGCGACAAGTGAGCAAAGAATTGTTCCAACCAACATAGCAGAGAGGCCAAAGCTGCTTTCGAGCACATTGCCAGCATCATCTGTCGATATGGACCATTCGGCGTTAGTTATAAATCCCAAGCCTTCTTCTTTTAAAACTTCAAATCCGCGATATGCCAAGAAGAGTGTAATCAATCCAAGAATTAAAAGAGAAGTTAAGCCTCCTCCTGTAACAATCCCTCGAAATACTTTATCGGAGAGGCGCGGTTTGGTTGATAATTCGCGCGGGCTGGGAATCAATGTTGTCGTCATATTAAGCAAACTTTCCTGTGACTAAGAATATTACCCGTCGCGCAACTGAAACGGCATGATCTGCATATCGCTCGTAGTAACGACCGAGAAGAGTTAAATCAATTGCTGTTTCAACACCGTGTTGCCAAGTTGGTGCGATCAACGCTGAAATTAGTTGGCGATGAAGCAAGTCCATCTCATCATCATCTTTTTCAACCTGAGCTGCTAAAGCAACATCTCTCGTTGATATAACTACTCCAGTTTTTGTGGCAATCTTTTCGGCGGTCTCTCCGATCACCTCCAACATCGGAAGGAGTTCTGCGGGAACAGCACAGTCTGGATGACGTAAGCGAACTAGCTTGGCTACGTGGTCTGCCAAGTCGCCCATTCGCTCAAGGTCGGCAGACATACGAAGCGCAGTTACAAGAGCGCGTAGATCAGATGCCACCGGTTGCTGTCTAGCGATAATGTCAATGATGCGTGCATCTAAATCATGTTGCACGGTGTCGATTTTTTCATCGAAGGTAATTACTTCTTCAGCGAGTGAAAGGTTCTTAGTCATCAAGGCGCTTGTCGCTTTAGCCATTGAGTCGGAAACCATCACACTTAATTCAAAGAGGGTTTGTGAAACGCTATCTAGTTCGTCCTGGAAAACTGATCTGATTAAAGGCATGGCCAGACGCTAGGTGGGGCGGATTAACGGAGTCCCACCGTTAGGTGAACGGAAGGTGAACTGGCCCTTTGTGGCTATAGAGTTTGGGTATGTGGCGCGGCGCTAAGGCAGATCAGGCTCAAGGCCAGCGTGAACTACCCCTTTTGCTCGTCAACGTCTTAAACCAGCTAGATGGTGCCAGCCTGGTTGTCGCCCCTGGCGAAGTAACAATATTTAACAATCCCGAGGCCGAGCAACTGGGAATTCTGCGTGATGGGCGGATACAAAGTGAAGAGTTGCTTGCATCTATTCGCGTAGTGCGCCGAACTAATGCAAAACAGACCGGCACTATTGAAATTGCACGTGGGCCAATTGGTGAAGGTAAACGTGAGATCACCGTAACTTTAATTCCCTTAACAGAGAATGAGTTGGTTTTAGTCTTACTCAGCGATGAGAGTGAAGCCCAGCGCGTGCACGATGTGCGACGAGATTTCGTCGCAAATATTTCGCACGAATTGAAAACTCCGATTGGCGCTCTCTCTCTACTGAGCGAAGCAGTGCTGGGAGCAAAAGAAGATTCGGAAGCAGTTTCGAGATTTGCAGCTCGCATGCAAGTTGAAGCGAAGCGGCTCACTGATTTAGTACAAGAGATTATTCAACTCTCTCGTGTCCAAGATTCAGATCCGCTAAAGGAAGCACAGTTAATTTCTGCATCCGACATAATCAAAGAAGCACTAGACCAGTGTCGTACAACAGCGGATTCGCGACAGATTGTCCTAACTTTTCAAGATATTGAAGATGGAATGATCCTTGGTGATCGAGATCAACTAACTATGGCAATCCACAACTTAATTGAAAACGCCATCAATTACTCACCTGCCGATACAAAAGTTGCAGTGAGCACTTCTATCGAAAATGACATCATTACTATCTCGGTTGCAGATCAAGGAATAGGCATCCCCGAGGCTGAAGTTGAAAGAATCTTTGAGCGTTTCTATCGTGTTGATCCGGCGCGTTCGCGCGAAACAGGCGGCACCGGACTTGGCTTATCAATTGTTAAGCACATCATCACTAAACACGGTGGTGAAATTTCAGTATGGAGTTCTGAAAATGTTGGTAGCACCTTCTCCATTCGCCTTCCTATCCAATCGCAAATCGAGGATGACAAATGACAAAAGTACTAATCGTTGAAGATGAGATCTCATTTTCAGATGCACTTGCCTATCTCTTAAAGAAAGAGAGTTATGAAGTAGAAGTTGCTGTCAACGGAAAGCAAGCAATCGACTTATTCAACTCATTCTCACCAGATTTAATCCTGCTCGATCTAATGATTCCTGAAGTATCAGGTACCGAGGTTTGCAGAGTAATTCGCTCAACTTCGCAAGTGCCGATCATTATGCTTACTGCCAAAGATTCTGAAATAGATAAGGTCGTAGGACTTGAACTGGGCGCAGATGACTATGTAACCAAACCTTATTCATCACGCGAACTTCTGGCGCGTATCAAGGCAGTTATGCGCCGCAACTCCACTGATACACATCCAGCAGAAGATGGCCAAGAATTAACAGTTGGTCCAATCCGAATGGACCTTGATAAGCATCAAGTGACTGTGAATTCAATCGCCGTAGCATTTCCGCTGAAAGAATTTGAACTTCTTGAATATTTGATGCGCAACAGCGGGCGGGTATTAACCCGCAGTCAATTGATTGATCGTGTTTGGGGAAATGATTATTACGGAGATACCAAGACGCTCGATGTACATATAAAGCGCTTGCGCGCCAAGATCGAAGCAGACCCAGCTAATCCCACGCTAATTCACACGATTCGTGGGTTGGGTTACAAACTCGAAGTTTGAAGTCTTTTAACCAATAATTCCGGTTGCCAACCCTGCCAGCATTAGCGTGCCAAGACCGATACGGTAGTAAATAAATGGCGCAAAACTTCGGGTCATTACAAACTTTAACAACCAAGCAATGACCGCATAGCCAATTACAAATGCAATCACGGTTGCAACCATTGTTTCAGGCAAAGTGAATGCCTGATCGGTTCCATCAGATTCAATTGCACCTTTTAATTCGTAGAATCCGCTGCCAAAAACTGCAGGGAGAGCTAATAAAAATGAATAACGCAACGCTGCTACTCGACTGTATCCAAGGAATCGTCCCATTGCGATCGTTGCCCCAGATCTTGATACACCCGGAACCAGTGCCAGCGCTTGGGCTAAGCCATAAAGAACTCCATGCATCGGAGTTAATTGATCTAAGCCTCTCTCGCTTTTGCCGTATTTATCTGCAATTCCAAGAATCACACCAAAGATAATCATCACAGACGCAATCAACCAGAGCGAGCGGAAATCATTTCTAATTACATCTTGACCCAGATAACCAAGAACTGCAATCGGAAGCGAACCAACAATAATCAACCAGCCCATTCGAGCATCGCTCTTCTCTGCAACATCTAAAGAACGGCGCGTAATCTGATTGAGCCAAGCCTGAACAATTCGTAAAATATCTTTTCTAAAGTAGATAAGAACAGCAAGTTCTGTGCCGATCTGGGTGATTGCCGTAAAAGTGGCACCGGGATCTTGATTAGTTCCAAACAACTCACCCGCGAAGCGAATGTGTGCACTAGATGAAATGGGCAGAAACTCAGTTAGGCCCTGTAGCACGCCTAGAAAAATCGCTTCTAACACGCATTTCCTTTCCAAGCAGATACCTTAGTAAGGTAGAAAGAATAGCGAATACAATAATTAAATGCTGGCACGCACCAATGACTGGTTAGGTTTTAAGGAAATACGCAACATATGAGCGCATCTAAAGTTCTTGCCGCTCTTAAATCAGAGTCAAGTGCCAGACATGCCTCTGAACAGCAGAGGTTCTACAAAACTGCGCCAGGCGAGTACGGTGAAGGTGATGTATTTCTCGGGATATCAGTTCCGAAAACTAGAACAATTGCAGGTCAATACCCAAACCTGACATTTGATGAAATTGAGAAGTTAGCAAAATCAGACTTTCATGAGGTGAGACTCTGCGCTTTAGTGATTCTCTGCAATCAATATAAGAAATCTAAAGATCTGAAAAAGAAGAAGGCGATATTCGATTTCTATATGGTGCAGGCACTGAAAGGTCGAGTAAATAACTGGGATCTAGTAGATGTATCCGCCCCAACTATTGGGCAGTATTTAGTCGAGTCCAATAATTCAATGCCAATCCTTAGGAAACTCTCTAAAAGTGAAGATCTCTGGGAGCGCAGAATCGCGATGATTTTTACCTTTGCTTATCTGCGTGCCGGTGAACTCGAACCTACATATGAGATCGCAGAACGTTTACTCAAGGATGAGCACGATTTGATTCATAAGGCGGTCGGCTGGATGCTGCGCGAAATGGGCAAACGCGATCCTTCTTTATTAAGAGCTTTTCTTGCTGATCATTCCAAGGTGATGCCACGAACGATGTTGCGCTATTCCATCGAAAAGTTACCGGAGCGGGAAAGAAAGATGTGGTTAGTACAGAGTAAATAACCTAATTCGCACTTAGACTCGACCTATTATGAGTTTAGGACTAATTCTTCTCTTAGTCTTTATCGGCTTTTTAATTGGCCTATCCAAAACCTCTATCGGTGGCATTGGAATGATTAACGCCGCTTTATTAGCGACAATATTGCCAGCAAAAGAATCGACCGGCGTACTACTTGTTTTGCTAATTACTGGTGACCTATTTGCCATAGGTGTTTATAAGAAACACGTTGAATGGCAGGTGCTTCAAAAGTTAATTTGGCCAGTGGTAGCCGGCGTATTTGTTGGCGTTTATTTCCTGGCTAACAGCTCAGATCAATCGCTCAAGAAGACTATCGGCTGGATTGTGTTGATTCTTGTCATTCTTTATCCAATTAATCAGCGACTGCAAAAGAGGGACTTTGATATTAGTTTGAGGTACCCAAGACCTCTGCGCATCATCCTTGGCTCAACCGCCGGATTTATGAGCATGGTTGCTAATTCCGGTGGTCCTCCTATGAGTATCTATTTGCTGATGCGACGTAACACGGTGATGAATTTTCTAGGCAACACTGCTTGGTTCTTCTTCGCGGTTAACGTCTTCAAATTGCCATTTACCCTTGGACTTGGAATCTTAGAATTCAATTCCCTTCAGTACATACTTCCGGCGCTTCCCGCGGTTCCGCTTGGCGCAATTGTCGGGCGCAAGATTGTCGCCAGAATTAACTTAGAATTTTTCCAGAACATTACTTTGGTTACCGCAGCAGTGGCAGGCCTGAACTTAATTATTCGCTAGATACCACTCCTTGTGGGATGACCAACACCCGAGAAGGTTTACTAACAATCGCTAGATGATTAGGCTTAAGCGATATCACGCCCGTTACCGGAGGAATTATGTCCCAGTCACCATTCTTGTTTATGAAAGAGAACTCACAAACAGTGCTTTGGAATGACTCCGCGGACCCTAAAGAATTGAAGGAAGCCTTGACTTGGGGAATCGTCGGTGCGACTTGTAACCCAATAATTGCCCTTAGCGCAATTAAAGCGGACAAAGATTACTGGGTAGGCCGCATTAAGGATTATGCAAAGAACCACCCCACAGCAACTGATGATCAAATTGGTTGGGCCATGGTTGAAGAACTCTCTGTCAATGCTGCAAAGATTCTTGAGCCTGAATTTGAAAAATATAACGGCCGCAATGGCCGGCTCTCGATCCAAACAGATCCACGAAACTTTCGCGATGCAAAAGCTTTGGCTGATCAGGCTTTTGAATTCTCCAAGCTCGCCAAGAATATAATTGTAAAAATCCCAGTGACATCGGAAGCCATCAGCGCATTCGAAGAAGCAACTTATCGCGGGGTTAGTTTGAATGCCACAGTTTCATTCTCGGTAGCGCAAACAATCGCGGTCGCTGAAGCGATTGAACGTGGATTAAACCGCCGCGAAGCAGAAGGACTAGATATTTCACAGATGGGTCCGGTCTGCACAATTATGGTTGGCCGCGTTGATGACTGGGTAAAAGTCTCAGTCGAAAAATCTGGAACTCTGATTGATCCGGGTGTTATGGAGTGGGCAGGTGTCGCTGTCTTTAAGCACGCACATAAGATTTATAAAGAACGTGGATATCGCACGCGCCTGCTATCTGCTGCTTTCCGCAGTCATATGCATTGGAGCCAAATCATTGGTGGAGATGCTGTTATCTCTCCCCCTTACGGCTGGCAGGTAAAGATAAATAACTCCGGAATGATCCCAAACCCAAATAGCGTTGAAGAGCCGGTTGACCCAATGATTTTGAAAACCTTGCAGACTTTGCCAGAGTTCAACAAGATGTATGACGTAGACGGCCTGAAGGTAGAAGAGTTCACCAACTTTGGTGCGACTTTGCGCACCTTGCGTGGATTCTTGCAATCAGCGAATGATTTAGAAGCTTTCGTCCGCGACGTAACCGTTCCTAATCCAGATAAATAATTTTAAATCCAAGTTGTAATGTCAACACCTCGGACAACTTGAATCATTATTAGGAATACGACTACGCCGATAACCCTGTATATCCAACGTCCCGCTTCGGTAACTTTCCAGTCTTTGCGCGGCTTTGATGCCAAATCGCCCGCAAATTTAAGAATGAGGCCAGGGATAGTCAGAATGACAAAACTCCAGGCAATGTAATCGGCTGGATTTGAAAATCGACTTTCTACCCATTGTGCAAAAGCAGAACCAACAAAAATCATAACAACAATACGAAACACGCCTTTTGGAATAACTCGGTATATGCCAGGGAGTTTAGGCAAACGATTTACAAAGGTAAGGTTCGCAATCGATGGTACAAGGAAAAGAATTGTGCCCAACAAAAGTTGAATGTTAAATCCAACAAATGGCATGGCGAGCATCACAAATATGAATGCTTTTAACTCAAGTGAAACAAATTGTTGATATCTACTTGGTTCCTTTAAATCTACCGTCACTTGATTTAAGCGAACTGGATATTCATATGTCGCAAGGTCCTCTAAAGCCACCCTTACGATTACTGCCCCGGCTGTGAAAGCAGCGACAGTTGTAGCTTGGCTGGAAATAGGTAGGACGAATCCTGATAACCCATTAAGCGCACCAACAATCTTTTCGATTGCCCAGAAACTAAGTAGTCCTGTTAGAAGATAGTCTGAAATACGCTCCCAACGGTCGTCGCCATTCTTTACCAACCGGCGGAATGGTCGTATTGCACTCGCTATCAGTGCAGGAGCGAAGAAAATAATGAAGATTCCACATACGCTCAAGAATTGGTCCCGCGTAAAGATATTGTCATTTAGTAAGACGCCGAGAGCAAATATCGATGCAGCAATTAAGCCTGATGTCGCATCTAGCGCTGCCAAGCAAGCAATTGCAATGACTATCCATAAATTGGGCGGAAGCGCTTCACCATCAACATTGAGCACAGCCAATACGCCAAGCAGAATCGCGATTGGTGATAGCAAAGTGGCAAATGAACCCGTGATTGCTCGTAAATAAGAATTGTCTAAAATCGTACGTCCGAGCAATGGTGAAAATGAAGATATATTCATTGCAGACTTTGAGTGGAATTTATCAACAGCTTCTGTACGTGGATGTCGCCAAGTTTTTGATCGATCTCCACGCCCCATGCTTCGGGTAATTTTGCCCAGTCCGCCTGCACTTACCGAACCGAGGTCATCAGAATCTTCAGATTTTTCAAAGCCTTCCTCGTTATTCAAATCTTCGGAATTCTCTAAATCTTCTTGTCGGCCAACAATATTTTGACTTTGGCTACTTGAATTACGATTAGCGCTACTTGCCGCTCCTGCGCCTAATGCGCTTAACAAAGCGAAGGCAGCAATCTGAAGTGACTGAGTATCTTTCGGGTTATCCAATGGACTAAATGGTGGCAACACTGCTGTTGGGAGAGTATCCACTGCTTCGGTAGGAGCGATTTCTTCAGTTGGTGAAGTTGGCTGCTTTAAGTCTGGACATTCATTGTCCCACTTAATCTCTCCTTGCAAATCTTTACAGAAGAACAGAGTCTTCTGGCTTACGATTCCTGCATCGTCGGACACTTCAATAACTACTTGATGAAATCCGGCAGGTGTCTCATCTGGAATTTGAATATCTAATTGCTCGGCTTCACTCTGTGTGATGCGATCAATCACTACGTTATCTGCACCCCAAATTGGGAGTATCGACACTTGCATTAAGAAAATTACAATTAACAACATCTTCTTCATTACTGTGGCTCCCCTGTTTTGATCGTGACTTTAATTTTCTGACCTGGTTTCAACTTTAATAAATTGACTGCTGTTGACTTCTTCGCTGGTTTTGGAATTATCTCTACCGCTGCTTTGGCGCTTGCTTTGGGGGTTGGACTACTTGATGTCTTAGGAGTTACTGGCACGCTATTTTGCGTTGTCGAAAGATCAGAGATAGTGACCTTTAATTTCTGACCGGGCTTTAAATTCTGAACTTGAACTTGAGCTCTTGGGCCTTGCGCAGTTTTGCTTGGGGGAACAATTGCCGTCTCTGGTATTACTTTATTTATTGGCGTTGGCGAATTTGTCACTACAGGTTTCGGTGTTGGAGTTGAGCTCGGCTTAGGCGTCGGAGTTGGCTTAGGTGTTGGTGTTGGTGTTGGTGTTGGTGTTGGTGTTGGTGTTGGTGTTGGTGTTGGTGTTGGTGTTGGTGTTGGTGTTGGTGTTGTTGTTGGTGTTGGTGTTGGTGTTGGTGTTGGTGTTGGTGT
>CAMBOZ010000043.1 GCA_945869505.1 Bifidobacterium breve | reverse complement strand
TCAACTCCAAGCACATCATGCTCGAGTTCGATCGAAATATCTATATAACAATCGATCACATGATCCAAAATCGCATGCAGAACTGCATAAGGACCTTTTGTTAAATGTTCTGGGTTACTTTCCAAAGCGTGGCGAGTATTAACGAGTGGCGCACCGCTGCCGTGGCGAACCACAACTATGAAGAAGTCGCCAATAAAACAGAAAATTTCGCCAGTGGAAACTTGGCTACCACTCTCTTCATAGAAAGCCGTCTTTAATACAAAGGCCTGAACACCCGGATACTCTTCATATTTTGGTCTTTGATGTGCGGTGACGGCATCTTCAATTGCTAGCGGATGAAATTTAAAATCGCCCACAACTTTTTGGAACTCACCGTCGGTGGGTTCGGCAAGGCCAAGCCAAACAAACCCATCACCGTTTCGCGCCTTGCTGATCATCTCGGGCAGATTTGAAGGTTCGGTGTAACGCACCCCATTTTGATAAAGCGCGTAGTCGACAATCATGTGAGTAGTCTGCAATAAAAACTTGTTAAAGATGCCATCGCCGCTAAATCTCAACAATTGAGAAGTTATAAATTACTTTCATACACAGGGGTTAGGTATAAACACCCCACCTCTGACCTGCACTTTCCTCAAAAAGTGCCACCTCTCAAAGAGTTACCCACACCCCACGCACAGGGATTTACACAGGAAAAGGCAGTTATCCACCTACTTGTGCACAGCTTTATCCCCAACCCCTTTCGCTTTTGTCAGTGCCAGGTGGGAGGTTTCACCCGTGAGCATCGCCGAATTTCCCAATAACTCATCCCGAGCAAATGCCTCCTATAACAACTCTCCAAATAACGTAGGAACCGAATTCGAGCGCACACCACCACAAGATTTAATCGCTGAACAATCCGTACTTGGTGGAATGCTGCTATCAAAGGATGCGATTGCAGATGTTCTCGAAATTTTACGCGAACGAGATTTCTATCGCCCTGCACACGAGTTAATTTACGACGCAGTCCTTGATCTTTACGGTCGCGGTGAACCAGCGGACGCGGTAACAGTTTCTGCCGAACTCACTAAACGCGGAGACATTGCACGCGCTGGTGGTGCACCTTATTTACACACTTTAATTTCATCTGTACCAACTGCAGCGAATGCCAGTTATTACGCAAAGATAGTTCGCGAACATGCAATTATGCGTCGCTTAGTTGAAGCCGGAACAAAGATTGTGCAAATCGGTTACAACGTCGAAGGTGAAGTTGATGATGCAGTAGACCAAGCACAAGCCGAAGTTTATGCAGTTACTGAACGTCGTACATCTGAAGATTATGTACAGCTCGCAACGCTATTACCTGAAGCACTTGATGAAATTGAAGCGATTCAAAAAGGCACTGGCATCGAAGGTGTTAAATCAGGATTCCGCGATTTAGATTTACTTACACATGGATTCCACCCAGGAAATATGATTATTTTGGCAGCACGTCCAGCTGTTGGTAAATCAACTCTTGGTCTAGATATCGCGCGCCATGCATCAATCCATGATGGAAAAACTTCAGTTATCTTCTCACTTGAAATGTCACGTTCTGAAATCACCATGCGTATGCTCTCTGCCGAAGCGCGCGTTGGGCTAAATAACATTCGCTCTGGCCAGTTAAGTGATGAAGAATGGTCAAAGCTGGCACGCCGCATGGGCGAAATCTCTGCAGCACCTCTATTTATTGATGACTCTCCAAACCTTTCCATGATGGAGATCCGCGCCAAAGCCCGCCGCTTAAAGCAGCGCCACGACCTTAAATTAATCGTTATCGATTATTTGCAGTTGATGACTAGCGGCAAACGCGTAGAAAACCGTCAACAAGAAGTATCTGAATTCTCACGCCACCTAAAACTTATGGCGAAAGAGTTAAATGTTCCGGTGATCGCCATCTCGCAGCTAAACCGTTCCCCTGAACAGCGCTCCGATAAGAAGCCTATGCTCTCTGACCTTCGTGAATCTGGTTCGATTGAACAAGATGCTGACGTAGTTATCTTGCTCCACCGCGATGATATGTATGACTCACAGAACCGTTCAGGTGAAGCAGATCTAATTGTTGCAAAGCACCGTAACGGACAGACCAAGACAATTACAGTTGCCGCACAACTTCACTTTGCGCGCTTTGCAGATATGGCAGCGAACGCTGGTGCTGGACGCGACTTCACCGCTCCACAAGATCCAGCCGCTGGCGCGTGGAACGAATAAATTTAACCTGCGTTATTTTTGGCGCGATCAGCAATATAAATACCGATTAGAACAATTGCTCCGCCTGCTAATTGGATCGCACTCCATGATTGTGATAACCAAACCCAAGCGAAAACTCCGGCAAGAACTGGTTCCAACATACCAATGACACTTGACGTTGACGCACTTAACCTGCGAATACCACCGACTACAAATAAATATGGAACCATCGTTCCGAAGATAATTATGTGAGCAATTAACAACCAACCCGGTGCACTGTAATCAGAGAATCTGCCTTGCAAATTAATCTCGGTTGTAAAGATTTCAGTAGGAAAATTCCAGATCGGCAATACCAGTGACCAGAAAAGCCCAGCTATTCCCATTCCCCAAACAACCATCGCTTGCGCCGAACGTTTTGTGCCTTGTGATTGACTCATTAAGAAATAGACAGCTAGCGCTAGTGCTGCGCCCAGGGCTCCAAAAGTTCCGATTAAATCGAATGAAAAGCCCTGCCAAACTTTGGCGACCATGATTAGGCCAAGTAAGGACAGCGCGATTGCGACCCACATATCTTTGGCGACCACGGATTTACGAACAAATTTAATCCAGAGAACAATCCAAATAGGAGCGGTAAATTCGATGATCAGCACCAAGCTAAGTGGAACACCGCGCGAGATACCGATGAAATAACCCAACTGCACCATGGCATAACCAAATACCCCATAGAAAATTAGCGTTGGGATTTCGCGGCGTTCAGCCTTTAAGGATTTACGGTCTTGAATGAAGGTAATTAGAAAAAGAAGAAAGAAAGTACCAATTGCGCGGACCTGGGCCAGACGAAAAGTGGTCATGTGGTCTAGTACCAAGGTGACGATTACCCCGTTAAGGGAGAAAAAGATCGCACCTATTACAAGATAGAACTCACCGCGGTGCTTATTAAGCATTAGGTGAGCCTATCTGAGTTTAAAGTTAGAAAGCGCCTTCTGAGATCTCCATGATCGAATTATCAGCACCTTCAACGATCTTACGATCGGCTGTGATGTGTGGCAGGTAATTTTCTACGAAGAACTTGGCTGATGCGATCTTGCCAGTATAGAAATCTTTATCTTTGGCAGAGGCTGTGCCAATGCGCTCGGCTGCGATATCCGCTTGGCGCAATAGCAACCAAGTGGTGATGATGTCGCCAACAGCCATCAAAACACGAGAAGTGCTTAAGCCAACTTTATAAATTTCAGGTGCATCTTCTTGTGATGCCATGGCATGTCCGACAAGAACACCAACCATGCCATTTAGATCACCGAGAGCTTTAAGCAGCGCTTGTTTTTCTTGGGCATGTGTTCCACCGGCTTCGGCAAATGTTTGGATTTCTTTACCAAGTAAGCCAAGTGCGCGCCCACCATCTTTAACAACTTTACGGAAGAAGAAATCAAGACCTTGAATTGCAGTTGTGCCTTCATACAAAGTATCAATCTTGGCATCGCGAACATATTGTTCGATTGGCCAATCTTGGGTAAACCCAGCGCCGCCAAAAGTTTGTAATGATTCCGTTCCGAGTAAGGTCCAAGATTTTTCAGAACCGTAGCCTTTTACTACCGGCAAGAGAAGATCATTTAACGCTTCCATTAACTTTGCTTTTTCTTCATCCCCGGCGACTTTTGCCAGTTCAATTTGATCTTGAATTGAGGCTGTATAGAGCACCAAGGCGCGCATTCCTTCAGAGTATGACTTCTGCACCATCAGCGAGCGACGCACATCTGGGTGATGAATGATTGTTACGCGAGGGCTGGCTTTATCGTTCATAACCTTCATATCCCCGCCTTGTATGCGGGTCTTGGCGTAAGAAAGAGCTTGTTGGTAACCAGCAGATAGCGTTGCAATTGCTTTAGTTCCAACCATCATGCGCGCGAATTCAATAACCTTAAACATCTGGGCAATACCTTCGTGAACATCACCTAGCAAATAACCAACTGCAGGTTCTTTTTCGCCGAGATTTACTTCGCATGTGGCAGAGACGTTAAGTCCCATTTTACTTTCAAGAGATGTTACAAAAACACCGTTACGTTTTCCAAGATCACCGGTCTTAAGATCAAACATAAACTTAGGAATCAAAAATAGCGAAAGTCCTTTTGTTCCTGGTCCGCCACCTTCACGGCGCGCAAGAACAAAGTGCATAACGTTTTCGTAGAAGTCAGCATCGCCAGATGTGATGTAACGCTTTGTGCCGGTGATGTGCCACGTACCATCTGCTTGTTGCACTGCCTTGCTACGACCGGCGCCGACATCTGAACCAGCATCTGGTTCAGTCAACTGCATCGTTGCGCCCCAATGGCGATCAACCATTAATTTCGCCATTTGCTTCTGATCTTCTGTACCAAGAACATAGGCAACTTGAGCGAATGCATAGCCAGATGCATAGATGTGAATTGCCGGATTTGAACCAAGAACCATTTCAGCAATTGCCCAACGAACCGCTGCCGGAACTTTTGTTCCACCGAGTGCAACGGGTGCATCAAGGCGCCACCACTCACCATCTATATAAGATTTGTAAGATTTAATAAAACTTTTCGGCAAAGTCACATTTCCGGTCTCTTTGTTAAGAATCGCGCCAATGCGATCGCCTTCAACAAAAGATGCTGCAAGATCATTTTCGGTAAGGCGCTTCATCTCTTCCAACATCCCCATCGCAGTTTCGCGATCGAGTTCACTAAATATGGAAGTCCCCAGAACTTTTTCAGTTCCGAGTAGGTCAAAGAGGCAGAAGTCAATATCGCGCAGATTGGCGGTGTAATGGCTCATAGGCAAATAATGCTACCCACCAGTAACTTACGCAAGCCCAGGCGCGCACGTCGCCTGACTTTTCCTTGGGGTCAGATAGGCTCGCGCCGTGCTTCTAAGTGATCGCGATATTCGCGCAGAAATTACGGCCGGCCGCGTCGCCGTTGAACCATATGAAGAATCGATGATCCAGCCTTCTTCAGTTGACGTCCGCCTCGATAAATTTTTCCGCGTCTTTGAAAACCACAAATATTCAGTAATCGATCCATCGATCGAACAATCGGAGCTCACCCGCGAAGTCGTCGCCGATGACGGTGAAGCATTTATCTTGCACCCAGGCGAATTCGTTCTAGCCAGCACTTACGAAGTTATTACCTTGCCGGATGACATCGCCGGCCGCCTGGAAGGCAAATCTTCACTTGGTCGCTTGGGTTTACTTACCCACTCAACTGCCGGTTTTATCGATCCAGGTTTTTCCGGACACATCACCTTGGAACTTTCTAACGTAGCCAATCTGCCAGTTAAATTATTTCCCGGCATGAAAATTGGTCAGCTCTGTTTAATCAAACTTTCATCACCTGCCGAGCACCCTTACGGTTCAGCAATTTACGCATCCCGTTATCAAGGACAGCGCGGGCCAACGCCAAGTCGTTCTTTTATGAATTTTCACCAGAGTAACATCAAGTAACCAGCAAGGGAATACATTCCTGGCTTAAGGGGTTGGAATAACTATGGATATCATCATCGTATTAGCCGTAGTCGGCTTACTTGTACTTTTCTTTATCGCGCAATACAACCGATTGATCCGCTTAAATATCAGCGTTGATGAATCATTCGCGCAGATCGAAGTACAACTAAAGCGTCGTTCAGATCTGATCCCTAATTTAGTTGAAACCGTTAAAGGCTATGCAGCGCACGAACAAGGTACTTTTGATGCAGTTGTGACAGCGCGCGCCAAGGCAACTACAGCATCAACTGTTGCAGACGTCGCAGCCGCTGACGGTATGTTGACGCAAGCACTACGTGGCTTGCTTGCAGTTGCCGAGGCTTACCCAGACTTAAAAGCATCCTCTAACTTTCTTTCACTGCAAGAAGAGCTTTCAACAACCGAAAATAAAGTTGCCTTTTCGCGCCAGTTCTATAACGATAATGTGCGAAACCTAAATACTGCTGTAAAAACCATCCCCACCAGCTTCTTTGCAGGCTTTGCCAAAGTTACCGAACGCGAATTTTACGAAGTCGAAGATCCACAATCACGTAATGCACCAAAGGTAACTTTCTAACACCTAATGGCAACACACGATTTTCGCGCACAACAAAGTGCAAATAAAGGTAAGACCTATTTTCTGCTTGCATCAATGGGTTTGCTAACCGGTCTTGTTGCTTACGCAGCCCTTACCTACTTTGGTGCTGGCACATCAACGTTTATGGTGCCACTGGCTGTTGGCATTTCGTTGATCGGTGTTTGGGGTTCGTATTATGGCTCCGACAAATTAGTTATCACCATGACTGGTGCCAAAGTAATTCAGCGCGAGGATAACCCTGAGCTATTTAATGTGATTGAAGAAGTAGTTATTGCAAGTGGCCTACCAATGCCGAAAGTTGCCATAGTCGTAGATAGCGCCCCGAATGCTTTCGCAACAGGCCGCGATCCAGAACATGCGCTAATCGCATTTACAACTCGCATCTTGGAAATAATGGATCGCGATGAATTGCAAGGAGTTATCGCTCACGAGTTATCCCACGTTGCTAACCGCGACACTTTGGTTTCAGCTGTTGCGGCAACTACCGCAGGTGCAATTGCAATCTTAAGCGATTTCCTAATGCGCATGATGTGGTTTGGCGGCGGCCGTCGCGATCGCAATAGCAATTCAAATCCAATCATGTTGATCGTCTCACTCTTGGTTTTAATCTTGGCACCGATTGCCGCAACGCTGCTCAAGAGCGCAATTTCACGTCGCCGTGAATCACTTGCTGATGCAACCGCCGTTTCCTTTACACGAAACCCAGCGGGCTTACGTAAAGGGCTAGAAGTATTAGCTGCTGATTCAACGGTTGTGCATCAGAAATCAAATGCAGTTGCGCATATCTGGATCGAATCTCCACTTGATGGGAAAGCGGTATCAAAGATGTTTTCTACGCATCCGCCAATCCAAGAGCGCATCGCGACTTTGCGAGCTATGGAGTCTCTCGGAAACTAAGAATTTAGCGGGAAGAAGAGCGTGAATGTTGCGCCTTCGCCAGGTCTTGATTCAACACTAACTTGTCCAGCATGAGCGCGCATAACCGCATCAACAATGGATAAACCAAGGCCGGTTCCTTCACCATCAGTGCGAACTCGCGAACTGTCGGCACGATAGAAACGTTCAAAGATTCGCGCTTGGTCTTTATCTGACAACCCTGGCCCGTTATCTGAAATGCGAATTCGAACACCATCCTCGCTCTGTGCAACCGAGACATCAATGACTGTTCCAGCGGGTGTATGTGTTCGTGCATTTGCCAGCAAATTAGCAACTACCTGATGGATTCGATCATTATCACCGAGCGCGTAGATTTCCTCAGTTGGTTGCTGATAATTTACCGTGTGCGCAGGCCCAGCAACTCGCGCTGACTCAACTGCATCAGAAGTTAACTTGGTCAAATTAACTGGTTCTGATTTCATTTCTCGCGATTGATCAAGGCGAGCCAGTAATAACAGATCTTCCACAAGTGAACCCATTCGCTTAGATTCGTTTTCAATGCGGCCAATAAGTTCTTTAGTTTTTTCTTCACCAGTCACAGCACCTTGACGATGAAGTTCGGCGAAGCCTCGGATAGCTGTGATTGGTGTGCGCAGTTCGTGTGAGGCATCTGCAACGAAGCGACGCAATTTGCTTTCACTTTCAACGCGTGCGGCAAAAGATTCTTCAATGCGGCCAAGCATTGTGTTGAGAGTACTAACTAAACGTCCCACTTCAGTATTCGGTTTTAGATCTGGCAAACGTGCAGTCAAGTCACCCTCAGCAATTCTCTCTGCAGTTGCTTCAACAGTTGCAAGCGGGCGCAAGCCAACTTGAATAACTTTTCGTGAAGCCAGTGCTATAAAGAAGATCATCACTAAACCTATTAGGATGAATAATCCTTGTAAACGATTTAAGGTGCGATCGATATCTTCAAAAGATTGCGCGATAACCACATTGCCAAATCCGGACGGCAGTGTGCGAGTTAGAACACGAAAATCTGAACCATGAACCTCAATGGTGAAAGGTGCACCTCGCGAATCTGCGATTTTTTCAGGCGTAATCTCTGACAAATGTTCGGTTATTTCTGTTGAATTTAAATCTCCACCAATTTGTCCAAGGACAATTCCGGCTGGTCCGATCAGAGTTATGGAAGTTGCAGTTGGAATATTACGCAGCGGACCCGGCTCCACTTCACGACCTTCGCGCGACTCGAAGTCATCATCATCAGACTGGATTCCCGCTCGCTCTAATCGAGGAATGGAACCGCCAGCAATGCTCAAAAGTTCATTGTCTACTTCATGGGTTAAGTAGTTTCGAAGCAGAGATTGCGCTGCGATATCAGATGCCACAAAGCCCAAAGTTGAAAGGAGAACAACGCCTAAAGTTAGGCGGTTGAGCAAGCTCCAATTCGAAAATGGGCTATTCATTTATTTTGCCGCGGGCAATCTAAGGCGGTAGCCAACTCCGCGAACAGTGTGAATTAGTGGTGGTTCAAATGAATCAATCTTCTTTCGCAAGTAAGAAATATAAGTTTCCACGATTCCCGCATCGCCACGGAAATCGTATTGCCAAACGTGATCGAGAATTTGAGATTTTGAAACAACCCGATCAGCGTTAATTAATAAATAACGCAGCAATTGAAATTCAGTAGGGGAGACCTCAAGCAGGTGTCCGGCGCGGTGAACCTCATGAGTGGCTTCATTTAACTCTAGGTCGGCAAAACGAATCTTTTCATCATCAGTATTAATTTCAACCACACCGATGCGGCGCAAGAGTGCGCGTAATCTTGCAACCAGCTCCTCTAAGCTAAATGGTTTGGTCATGTAATCATCGCCACCGATAGTTAAGCCGGCACCTTTATCTTCCATGCCATCTTTAGCAGTTAAAAACAGAACACCGATATTTAAACCTTCGCTGCGCAATTGGCGGCAGACTTCAAAACCATCAAGGTCGGGCAACATCACATCGAGAACAACTGCATGTGGTTTAAATTCTTCGGCAACCGTTAACGCTTCAGAACCAGTTGCTGCTGTGCGAACATCAAAGCCGACGAAACGAAGGCTTGTAGAAATTAAATCGCTGATACTTAATTCATCATCGACGACAAGAATGCGATGAGAGGTCTTGCTTTCGGTAGTTGCCATGGTTTGAGAATGCTCCCATGACCTGAGAGAACGCTGAGAATGGGGTTAGTTTTTGGGCTCTATCGCCATTTAGTCGCGAGGCTGAATCCAACCCCAATGAAGCTAAAGCCGATAATCATGTTCCATGAACCGATACCTGGGATCGGATAGCTCTGCTGGCTCACGTAGAAAATGACGATCCAGAAGAGGCCAATCAAGAAATTGGCGACCATAACTGGTGCTAACCAGCTTGGACTCTCGAGCGGGCCATGCGGCTCGGCATCGTGAACCTGCTCTTCGTGAGCGTGGCTCTCTTGGACTTTCTTACGCAATTTCGACTTAGGCATGGGGAAAGGTTACAGGCTAAATCCAATAGATGGAACTGCGAGAGACGGAAAGAGCGATCGCCTATGTCCTGCCAGAATTAGGCCATGGCCCGCATCCTGGTAGTCGATAACTACGACTCATTTGTATTTAACTTGGTTCAGTATTTAGGCCAATTGGGCGCAGTCTGCACCGTCAAGCGAAACGATGAAGTTTCAGTGACTGAGGCATCAGATTATGACGGTGTATTAATTTCGCCCGGGCCCGGAACCCCTGAAGAAGCTGGCGTAAGTATTGAGTTAATTAATTATTGCGCAGAAAAAAAGATACCTTTATTTGGAGTTTGCTTAGGACATCAAGCAATCGCTGTTGCATTTGGCGCAACTGTTTCACGCGCGCCCGAATTACTTCACGGAAAGACGTCACAAGTAATTCATCAAGGTAAAGGTGTATTAACAAACCTGCCTTCACCATTTACGGCAACTCGTTATCACTCACTTGCGGTAGAACGAGACACTGTGACCGAAGTACTTGAAATTACTGGTGCAACCGAATCCGGAGTTGTTATGTCACTTCGCCACAAAACCTTGCCAATTGAGGGAGTTCAATTCCATCCTGAATCCGTGTTAACCGAACACGGACATTTAATGTTAGCTAACTGGTTGGTGCAATGTGGAGACGCAGGTGCGCTCGCAAAATCAGTTGGTCTCTCACCCGTTGTG
>CAMBOZ010000042.1 GCA_945869505.1 Bifidobacterium breve | reverse complement strand
ACCGCGGCATCAATTGCACTTTCGGCATCGACTCCACGATGCCTGGTGCAAGAGTTGAAGCCGGATGAAAATCCAATGCAACATGAGTTAATTACCGAACCATTCACACATAAGAATGGAAAGATCGCAGTTCCATCAAAGCCAGGACTTGGCGTAGAAGTGATTGAGAAGACCGTACAAAAATATGTCTTCTGATAGCGATCTATCAATAGGCAGGGGACTCGACGGAAAACGGATAATTGTTACTGGTGCAAGTAGCGGTATAGGAAAAGCGACCGCACTTTTACTCGAACGCGTTGGCGCATCTGTTATTGCAATTGGTTTAGATAAAGGTCGGCTCTCCGATTTGGAGCACGAATTTTCAGATCCTGCGCGCCATCTAATTCTCTCCGTCGATTTATCCGGCGAAAATTGTGCCGAGCAAATTATGGGGCCGGCCATTTCCCGCTTTGGTGGCGTCGATGCAGCGATATTGGCTGGTGCAACGTTAAAGCGAAAAGATCTCAAAGACGTGACAGTTGAAGATTGGGATAGCCAATTCGATACTAATCTGCGATCCACTTTCTTAATTTCGCGAGCAGTGGCTGAACATCTAAAAGAGAATAAACGAGCCGGTTCGATACTCTCTTTCACTTCCCCTTCTTGGTCCACTGGTTCTTTCTTTGGCGCTGATGCTTATTCCGCATCCAAAGCAGGAATAGTCACTTTTTCAAGGGGTCTAGCAAAACAGCTAGGAGTTTATGGAATCCGCGTAAATACGATCTCGCCCGGCCAGATTGATACTCCTATGCAGCATCGAGATAACACTGCGCAAAACGTGCAGGCAATCATCGATGCTTGTCCGCTAAAGAGAATTGGTCAACCAGAAGAGATCGCATCTGTTGCAGTCTTTGTTACCTCAGATCACGGATCCTTCATTACTGGCGCGACGTTAAACGTCAGCGGCGGAATTCATATCTATTAATTACTTACCGGCAAGAAAACGCTGTGGATTCTTTCTCGTAAGCGTGTCAATCTGCTCTTTAGTAACTCCAGCACTTCGCAGTAGTGGCAAGAATTTGGTAATCAGGAACTTATAGCCTTCGTTACCGTGAATCTTTAATCTTGCTCTAGCCGCGATATCAGTGGAGATCAAGATCTTCTCCAAATATCCTTCATTAATTAAGGTTGCAATTGTCTGCGCGCGAAGCTCATCACGCTGTTTATCTAATTGACCAACTGCGTCGTAACCAATCCAGACGCCTCGCTTGAGTAATTTGCGGGAGTACTCGATATCGCGATTGGTATCGCAGTGGCCGATCAAGGTTATATCAAGATCTGCTCCCGCCGCCTCTAAAATATTTAATTGTTCAATTCCTACTTCAGTAAATAGCGCATGGGTTCCGATTGGTCGCTTAGTCTCTACCTGAACTTTTGCTGCAGCTTCCAACACTTTGCGCTCATTTGGCTTAACTCCCCGATGGTGGGTGCCCAATTCGGCCATAATTCCGGCTTTGATACCTGTGCCTGGGAAACCATCAACAATATGCCCGAGCATTCGATCAGCAATTTGGCTAACACTCCAGTCATCTAACCATTCTGGATAATACTGTTGATGATAAAAACCAGTACCGGCGATGATGTGAACACCGGTAGCTTTCGAAATTTCTGCCAATCCACTTGGATCTGGATGTAGTCCATAGATTGTCTGATCAACAATTGTATTTCCGCCCGCGGCCTTGTAATCGGCGACCTCATCGCTCATTGTAGATAACTCAAGCAGTACGCCCTCTGCACTGCGACGGACATCGTAGGTATCAACAAGGAGATGTTCGTGCGGCAAGATAAAACCTAATTGATCAGCAGGAACTGGGCCAAGTACGGTCTCAACATTTTTCATAAATACGAGCCTAATCCAAATTTCCCTGTAATACGAGAACTTTCTTCTGCAATTATCGCTGGAACAGTGATGGAATTGCAGTACTTGCTAGAAATGTATCTATTTCAGATCCATTTCAATATACTTGCACAATGGCCTTTAAATTTAATGAACTTAACTGGCAGCAAATTGATAGCCTCGATAGAGATAAGACAATATTTCTCTTGCCGACTGGTGCTATTGAACAACACGGGCCACATCTACCAGTTGATACCGATATTTATAATTCAAACGCCTTAATAGAAAACATTGCAAAAAATTCCGGCGGTAATGTAATAGCACTTCCACCAATTTGGTGGGGTACATCTCCGCACCATAAGGGATATCCCGGCACAATTTCATTAAAGCTGGAAACTTTCCATCATTTACTTAACGATATTTTCTCTTCACTGACCGCTCATGGTTTCTATAGATTTCTAGTAATTAACGGCCATGGTGGTAACGCTGGAATTCTCACCGCATCGACAGCAGATTTAAGCGAATCACTTGGTGTATCAATTCCTACTTACTCTTATTGGCAGTCAATCAAGCAGGTTCTAATAGATATCGGTGAATCCGAAATTGGCGGAATGGGGCATGCCTGCGAGATGGAGACTTCTCTTGCCCTTTACCTGCGCCCAGAACTTGTAAATATGAAAGCGATCGCACAGGACATGCCTGATGTTCGAGTCGCTCTCTCTTGTATTGATTTCCGCCAACCAGGTTTCTTGGGAATTCCCTTGGATTTCCGTCGAGATTCAAAATCTGGAGTTATGGGAGATCCAACTCTGGCTACAGCCGATAAGGGAGAAAAAATATTTAAAGCAGCCCTGGTTGCGGCAACTGATGCAGTTCAAACTCTGCTGAGCGCGGACCGTGATGTATTTGTAACAGAGAGATTTAATTAATGTTGGTTTTATCTGTAAAGCTTCTCTTTGCCCCCCTCTTTGTTATTGGAACCTACTTCATACAAAAGAGATTTGGTGCACGCTGGGGTGGCATCTCTATGGCTGTCCCATTCATTCTCGTGCCGATTTTGTTAGTTATCTATCTCCAACATGGCAGTGATTTTCTCTATGACTCAATTGTTGGCTCTTATGCAGGACAGATCGCTCTACTTTTCTTCATCGCGACCTACACTCGTATGGCACCGCGCTTTAATTGGCCAATTTGTATTGCTGCTTCTACATCAGCATTTCTAATTGGTGTCGCGATTCTGAATCCCCTCATAAAAGATCTTTGGGTAGGTATTGCGCTCTGGATAATTGTTTGGACGATCTCCGTCAAAAGATTTGTTGCTTACGACAGAAATGCCAAACTTCCCCCTGCACCCAAGTGGGATATTTGGTTAAGAGTCGCATCGGCGCTCTTTCTTATATTCACAATTACGCAATTTGCTGAAAACCTTGGGCCGCAATTATCTGGGGCATTTGCAACTTATCCCGTGATGACTTCAATTATGTCCACATTTAATCATTATCGATTTGGTCCAAATTCTTCCACCGCCCTTATGCATGGCCTATTGCAATATCTTCCAGCTACTTCGCTATTAATTCTCCCTCTTTCGGCAATATTGCTTTAATTAAATACCTGGAAATCAATAACTTTTCCAGCATATAACAAGTAATAAAAAGCATTGACTTGCGCTTTACTCATTTATAGATTTGGTACTAAAGGCGATTAAATGAGAGTGGGTCAGTCAATGTCCGGTCTAAGAGTTGGTGCTGCATCGGCAAATATCAATCCACCTATGGGTTTAAGAAAAGGTGGATTTAGACTTTTCGGCGAGCCAATCACTTCGGTTGATGACGATATGGAATTAGGCGTTGCAGTTCTGCAATCTAAAGGTGCAACGATCGCGATCATCGGCTGTGACCTGGGCAGCGCGACCAGAGAAGAATCACACGAATTCAGAGATACCGTTGCGGAAATTTTAAAGATTGATCGTTCCCATGTTCTCTTTAACCTTAGCCATAACCATAGCGCCGCTACTCTTCGAGGAAATAATGGCAGCCCAAGCAATGAAGAAGATCTTCCACTAGTAAATGAATATCAAAATGGCCTCGTAGACAAGATCGCACAGTGCACTCGTTCAGCCCTTGCGAATATGAAGGATGCCAGAATGGCGCATGCTTGGGGTGCTGCTGATTTAAATGTTTATCGCCGCGAGTGGAATAACGGTCAAGATATCCTCGGTGAAGTTATCGGACATCCTGTTGATGACAGCGTTGGTGTAATTCGATTTGATGATTTATCTGGCAAGGCAATCGTTACTTTCTTTAGATATTCATGCCATCCAGTCGTAAATGGCGCCGTCTCAACTACGCTCTCCGCAGATTTCCCGGGACCAGCTCGCAAACTGGTTGAGGAGAAAGTTGGCGGTATCGGAATATTCCTGCAAGGTTGCGGAGGCAACGTAAATCCAAAAGTTGGAATCGGATACGAGAAGGATTGCAGCGAATCGGTATATCGAGTTGGTACCGCGCTCGGGGCAGAAGTTGTCCGAATCGCACTTGGGCTAAATACTCATCGCTTCCAAGGCGATCGAACCACGCTCAATAATGTGCCAAATATTCTTTTCAAGCCTTGGCAAGCACGCACTGATCATCCAGAAGTAACTCTCGCTGGAGCTGAAGAGGTCGTTAAGTTTAGATTCTCCCCACTGCCTGATGAAGGCCACCTGCGCACCCAAGAAGCGCATTGGCGAAAAGAAATTGAAGATCGAATCGCACGTGGTGCACTCTCTTGGGAAATACGTTCTGCAAAGACAACTTACGCCTGGGTTGCAGCGACACTCGCCAGATTGAGTGACCCGAATCCAACAGATGATTTCTTAGCGCACGCGATACGTATCGGAGATATCGCACTGGTTGGTCTTGGTGTAGAAGCGTTCTTCCAAACTGGTGAAGAAATCCGAGCCAAATCACCAATGACAGAGACCTTCGTTCTTGGTTACTCAAACGGAACAATTATGTATCTGCCGAGAAAAGAAGATTTCCCAGAAGGTGGTTGGAAATATCCAAATACACATGCACTGCCTGACTTACTGCCACAGGTTTACTGTCAGCCAGCGCTCTGGCATCCGGATTCAGAACAAGAAGCAGTTGCTGCAGCGCTACGTGCGCTAGAACGTGTAGCTAGCGCTTAGCTATTTGCTTTGTATAGTTGATTCAGAAGTGCGATCGATTCAGTAGCGATCATCTCCCCCGCCTCTGGTGCAAACGGTGCTGGATGTCCATATCCGCGTTGGGCAACTGATGGCTCATATCCCCCGTAAGGATATTCAGCGCGCGTTGAGATGTAACCTAAAACTCCTTGGCAGTACCCGGCAAAGATAGTTGCCTTAAATGGGGATGCTTGTCTAACTTCATAACCAATTTCGGTAAATACTTCGCCCGGAGTTCCGACAATTGCAACATCTCCAAGTCGCGCCACCCATAGTTCGCCTTCGACAAAAGTTGGCAGCGATGTTGTGGCTGATAAATTAACAAATTTTTCTAGCCAAGCAATGTGATAACCAATTGGATTTAAAACCTCACGCCCCGCACCAGCGGCTTTTTTCCCTTCAAAATCAGCCTTCTTGGCCGCTAATTCTTCTTGCATTTCGCTAACGCTCATCGCAGGATTTAGTGGTAATTGCAGAACTTTTCTGATCGATGCAATTTGTTGGGGTGACTGCGGTTGCTTTACTCGTTTGCGATAGAGAGCAATTGGAGTAACTGATCCGTAGGCAATTCGCTCAATTTCGATTTCGCGTGGCTCTGCATCGGCGACTGCGTGAACTGCTTCAAGACCTAGACGCTTACCCATCAAAACTTCGGGACCAGGATGATCAAAGAATGCTTCCAGCGGCAAAATATTTCCCGCTGCACCTTGTAAGAAGAGGCAGATTCCGCCACGGATTAACTCAACTTGGTTACGAAGAGGCCCAATGAAGTCACTTCCGCTGTATGGAACTTCACCGCCCAGTGATACTGGATGACAACCAAATCCAACCAGGGTTGCTATTGCATCTCCCGTCAGGCTATCAATTCTGATGGTGGGCACTTCTTCATCAATAAAGTTCTCTTTATTCCAGCCGAGAATAGTTCTTCCATCTTCGGTGCGCTCTCTGCGATTAACGGCGATGCCAGGTGCGATACCTGTGCCACCGGAAATTCGTGCCGGCTTTAATCGCGCCATCGCTTTAACTACTGCGCTTGCATAATCAAAAGGTAGCCTTTCAAAATATGCGACCTCTCCAGGGGTTAGCTCTGCATATTCGCCGTGCAACTTCTCGCCGTGCTCTCTCGGCCACAGCCCAGCGTGTGAATGGCTTACATTTAAAAGAATTGAGTCATATTTAATTCCAGATGCGATTGAGATCGTGGATCTAATTCGATCTGCAAAGTAAGGATCGATATTTGCTAAATCTGCGGTGAGAATCGCCATTTGGGTTGTGCCGTTAGTAATAACAACGGCGCGAACTTGGCATTCATCTAATGAATCTCGCACAGCAAATGCACGACGGACAAAACCTTGAGGATCTGCGGGCAGCGGTGGATCGATATTTACAACGGCTGCGCCTGCGAGAAGTTCTGCCATGAGACACCTCAATCAAGGGTTTGAGTTATTGGAAAGGTTTCCAGTAGTGTAAATCATGCAATTTGAAGCGGTCAATGGTTGGAGAGAAGGTCATCAGATGGAAGTAAATCTTCGTCGATCACTGCTCGCCGTTCCAGCAAGTTCTGTAAAAATGATTGAAAAATCAAAGGGGCTTGCTTGTGATCAAATCCTCTTTGATCTTGAAGATTCAGTTGCTCCGAATGAGAAGGTAAGTGCGAGAGCAAATCTCATCAAACTCTTTTCCAGTAAGCCAGCTTTCCGCGCCCGCTATATCTCAATAAGAGTTAATGCAACAGGTACTCCTTACTTTAAAGATGATCTAGCCGCGTTAGCGCAGATTCCATCAGATGCGCTCTTCTCCATCGTTCTTCCCAAGGTTGAGCAGGCAAATGAAATTGATCTGCTGGGTGGCGCACTTTTAATTGATGCGCAGATCGAAAGCGCAGCCGGCCTTGCCAACGTAGAGAGCATCGCTGCACATCCGCGCTGCCTTTCACTATCTTTTGGCCCACTCGACTTCGCGGCAGATCTTGGAGCAGCACTTGATGATCTAAGTGAGAGTGACCTTAAAGAATTTACTCTTTACCCGCTTATGAAAATCCTGGTCGCCGCTCGCGCAAATGGAAAACTAGCCTTTGATGGCCCGGAAGTTGATATCCGAAATTCAGAGAAATTCGCCCAGGGTGCTACGCGAGTACGTGCCCTCGGCTTTGACGGTAAGTGGGTTATTCATCCAGATCAGATCGAACTCTGTAACGAGATTTTTACGCCAAGTGATAGCGAATACCAAAGCGCCAGCGAGCTAATTGCCAAGTACGAGAGCGCAAAAAGCCAGGGGCTTGGGGCTATCGCTCTTGGTGATCTAATGATTGATGAAGCATCACTACGAAGCGCAGCAAAGATTGTTGCTCGTCGCCAAGCTTTTAATTCAAACTAACTTCGCTTACTTCTCTGTTCGGCGTGAGTTAATTCGATACTTATCTGCGTAATCACGATCTAACTCCCAGCCAAGACCGGGCGCATCTGTAAGCGTAATATTGCCATTTTTTAGCGGTGGGCGATTGGCGATCAGGTTATGCCAGATCGGATCGCGATCCTTATGGAAGAACTCTAAATATGTTCCGTGCGGAATGGATGCAAGTAGGTGTGAGGCTGCTTGTGGTTCTTCATGGTGTGCCATCTTGATGTCATATAGATGAGCGGTAGATGCAGCACGGCGCCATTCAGTTGGGCCACCTGACCAAGATGAATCAAAGTTACAGAAATCTATAGCGCCAACTTCCATTAGGTCGCGACAGCCTGCAGCAGAAAATTCGGTCTGACCAGCACAAACAGATACTCCCCCGGCATATCTGACATCGCGCATTGCACGCTTGTCGTTCTGCCAAATGCAAGGTTCTTCAAACCACAACAGATTATCGCCCTGTACTAAGTGTGAAAATTCAATTGCTTGCGGAACTGTGTATCCCTGATTGGCATCTACCGCGATTCTAAAGTTATCGCCACCGTATTTGCGCGCTTCCTTAAATCGCTTGGCATCTTCCTTGGGAGTTAACCCGCCAATTTTGAATTTCATTCCGGCAAAACCTTGTTCAACAAGTGATTCAACTTCTTCTTGGATCGTCATCTCGCTGTTGTAATAACCACCAATAGTGATCACGGGAATCCAATTTCTATACCCGCCCCAGAGTTTGTGCAGCGGAGTGGAAAGCGAACGCGCATAAAGATCCCAAAGAGTTAGATCAATTGATGCAGTTGCAACGAGTCCTAGTCGGCGATCGCGTAAAATATCCCAAGTGGCAGGGCGGGCAATCTCCCAAAGTCGTTCAATCGCAGATCCATCTTCTCCCAGGATCTTTGGTGCAATTTCGTCATGAATTATTGAATCAATTTCGGCAAGGCCCGCGTCTTCATCGCCTGCGTAAGCTTCACCAACTAAGCCACCGGCGGTATAGATCCTGGTGATGATCGTTGATCTATGGGTCATCTTGTAGTGGCTGCCCCTGTAGGTGCGAACCAGCGGGACTCTGATCTGTTCAGTCTCAATTGCCGTGATGGTTAAGTCCACTGGCGCGCCTCCCTAAAATTTGCCTATAGCAAACGTTTCCAGTTAAGAGTACCTTGGGCCCAGGGCGCTGACAAGAGTTAGTTCCCAAAGAATTGGCCGCTAGTGGGTGAGGTTCTTTGATATCCAGGATCTTTTCCAGGAAATCGAAGAGAGAAATTCGCTCATTCGCCGGTTGTATCAAACTTAAAGAGGAGTTTAGAAGTGCCAAGTGAGAAATCAGAACAGGGACGTTCGGTAAATCAGCGGGTAACAATCCGCGAGGTCGCCGCAAAAGCCGAGGTTGCGCTCTCCAGTGTTTCGCGTGCGCTCTCTGGGCATCCCGATGTCTCCGATGAAATGCGAAAGCGCGTAAAGGATGTAGCCGATGAGTTAGGTTACGAACCAAATCTTGTTGCGCAATCATTGCGCAGCGGTGTTACCCGAACTATCGGATTTGTTGTCCGAGATATTAACAACCCGATGTTCGCACTCCTCGCGCGATCATGCGAGCAGGAATTGCGCCGTAATGGCTACTCAATGATTTTGGTGAATTCTGATAGAAATATTGAGAATGAGAATCGAAACTTCTCTCTACTTCGTCGCCGGCGAGTAGATGGAATCATCGCTTCTCTTGTCTCTGAAGATTCTCCATATATCAAAAAGAATTTGGCTGGTCCGCGTTGTCCGATTGTCTTACTTGATCGTGAAGTTAAGGGCGTGAATGCAAGTGCAGTTTTGGCTGATCACGCAGCGGGCGTCCATCAGGCGGTTACTCAATTGATCAAGGCAGGCCATCGCCAGATTGCATTTGTTACTGGCTCAAATAACGTTTATCCAACTCGAAATAGATTGCAAGGTTTTACCAAAGCATTTGAGGATGCAAACTTAAAGGTGCAACCAGATCTAATGGCAATTGGTGGTTTTGACGCTGATTACGCGCTATCGCATGCCCGAATCTTGCTTCACAGAAATCCTGCTCCTACCGCAATTCTCGCCGGTGGTCACGGTGCCTTAATGGGAATTAGCCGGGCCTTAAAAGAGAAGAATCTGACAATGGGTAAAGAGATAGCCTTTATCGCACTCGATCAATTGCCATATCTAGAAGTCTTTTCAGACAATATCTCAACGGTATATCGCGATACAGAAGCTATTGGTCGAGAAGCCGCGATATTAGTTCTGGAAGGAATCGAAGGAGAGAAACCTCGAGTAAGTGTAATTGAGACCGAATTTATTGAGCGAGCGAGCTCACAGGGTGGCATCTAGCCACATAAATGATGAGTAACGCTTCTAGAAGTTGGTCAGATAAAGAGTTAATTGGCGCTGCTTTACACAACTTTGAAATCAATAGCGCAGACCGCGAACGTGCTTGCCTGCTCTTCTCTGATTATCTCCACTTAATCCTTTCTGGCAAGAAAAGTGTTACTTCTAAATTTGGTGATGAATCTCTTTCCAATATCGCATTCTTTGCAAAGGCTTCCAGCTATTCAGATTTTGATGATGTCAATTGGAAACAGCTCACACATCCCGGATCGATTATTTTCTCTTCTCTGCTGCCTTTTCTCTTTAGCAAAGATGTTAATTCAAAGAATTTTCTCCGTGCGCTAATTGCGGGTTATCACGGATCCAGTCTCTTGGCCCAAACTCTCCAGCCAACTCACTCTCGTAATTGGCACGCAAGTGCAACTTCCGGAATTTTTGGAGCCGCACTTGCGACCGCAAATTTGCTTGAGTTAAGTGATGAGAAGAAAACACAAGCCCTCCAACTTGCATCTTCAGTAGTCGGGGGTAGTGCAAACGCACCGCGCTCACAGAACGGTGCAACTCGTTTCACACGAATCCATGC
>CAMBOZ010000041.1 GCA_945869505.1 Bifidobacterium breve | reverse complement strand
AGCTCGCAGTTGAGGTTTTTCTTCGGGCTTTTGCCCTCAAGTAGATAAGCATCGACTGCGTCATCGACGCAGGCGCTGCCGCGCCCTTGGCCGGTGTGGCCGTCGGCGTCGAGTGTGATTAGTTTTGAAGAGGTGAAGCTTTTATTGAGGCCGACTGCCCATTCGTAAGGTGTTGCTGGGTCGCCAGTGGTGCCAATGACAATGATGGGTGCGGTATTGATGGAAGTGATTTTATTTGTGGTGCGAGTGAACTTGTCTTTGGTTGGTGGCGTTAAATACTTGCAGGCGATATTTGTGTAAGCAAGGTATGGGCCAAAGATTGGTGCGGCGGCGGTGAAGCGCTTGGCGTCGTTCTTGATTTGATCCATGGTGCGGGTGTCGGGCCAATCTAGGCAATCGATAACTGCGCCAGAATCTAAAGTATTTGAAGTGTATTTCGCATCAGATGAGCGCTCTGTGTATTGATCTGCTAAATCAAGGAAGGTATCGCCGTAACCTTGCAGGGCTTCACCAAATGCGGTGCGAAGTTTTGGCCAACCATCGACATCGTCATAAAGTGCCGATGCTGTGCCAAGGACGATCAGGGATTCGGTGGCTGAGCGGTCATCGTTTTTCACTTTTGTTTTGCGCGGCAGTGGGTTTGCGGCAGCTGATGTGAATACTGAGATGATTTGTTTTATCGCTTCTTGTTTGTTTTTAGATAACGGGCAGTCATCTTCTGCGGCGCAGTTGGTGATGAAAGCGCCAAGGGCATCATCAAAACCTTTTGCTTGTGAGATGTTTTGTTCGAGGATAGAAATATTTGGATCAACTGCGCCATCTAGAACCATGCGGCCGACTTTGTCGGGAAAGAATTGTGCGTAAAGGGTCCCGAGGTATGTTCCGTAAGACTTTCCGAGGTAATTCAACTTTTCATCGCCAAGTGCTGCGCGCAGTATGTCCATATCCCGCGCTGCTTCTGCCGTTGAATAATGGCTCAAATACTTATTGGCGCTTTGGCATTTATCGATGAAATCTTTGGCATCGGTGATTGCTGAAGCGAGTTCGGCGTCGTTGTCGGGTTTGGCATCGGCTGCGTAACTGGCATCGGTCTCGGCATCGTTTAGGCACTTGATTGGTTCGCTGCGATCAACTCCGCGTGGGTCAAAGCCGACGATGTCGAAGCGGTCAAGAACATCTGGATCGAAGATGAATTCGGCGTTGTAGGCATAATCAACACCAGATCCCCCAGGACCGCCGGGGTTAACGATGAGTGAGCCGATGCGATTCTTTTGGTCTTGGGCTTTGTAGCGAAGTACAGATAATTCAAATGTGCCGACGGTTAAATCGGCGTAATCAATTGGTACCAAGAGTTCGGTGCATTCAAAGTCATCGTAACAAGTAGCCCAATCTAACTTTTGGTTTTCATAGGTTGCTAATTCTGAGATCGGTTCTTCAACGGCGGTTTGGGTTGCGCAGCCAGAGATAAGTAGCGCCGCTGTGATTGCAAGAGCTATTACTTTGAAAGGTTTTTTAAGCATCAGGCCAAACGACACATCAATGCTTCAATGGTCAAAAGTGGTGCTGCGTTGTGGCTCAAGTTGGTCCTGGTCTCCATAATTGCGTTGATCTTCTTCACCGTAGCGTGAGCGGGTGTTTTATGCGCAAAAGTGGTTATTTCATCGATTATGTCGATGTTGATTATTGAATCTGTGGCACCGGATTGCACCAGCATCACATCGCGATAGAAAGTTGCGATATCAAGGAGTGCGCCGTCTAATGAATCGCGCACGGCGCGGGTGGCGCGTGACTTTTGTTCTTTCTCTAACTCTTTGATTGCTTTGGCGCCGCCGGTTGCCATGCCGCGACCGGTTGCACCTTTGCCATATGCCTCGGCGAGCGCCTGAGTTTCTGCCTCATCGCGCGCATCTGTTGCGGCATTCGCCTCTTGCGTTGCAAGGTCAACGAGTGTTTGCGCAGCTTGGAAAGCGGCGGCGATTGAAGTTAATTGCAGAGGTAATTTCATGACTTGGGCGCGATTGCTGCGCACGTGTTCATTCGTTGCGATGTAGCGAGCGCGGCCGATGTGCCCCTGTGAAACGCGCGCTGCGAAATCTGCCATGGCAGGTGAGATGCCATCGCGCTTTTCTAAAACTTCGGTCACATCATGTGTTGATGGCGTGCGAAGTTGCAGGTGGCGACAGCGCGAGCGAATCGTTGGCAAGATGTCGTGAAGGGTTGGTGCGCAAAGTAACCAAACGGTGCGAGCGCCGGGTTCTTCAATTGCTTTAAGGAGTGCGTTCGCTGCAGATTCAGTCATGCGATCGGCATCTTCCATAACGACAACGCGCCAGCCGCCCATTGATGGCGCCCAAGAAGTGCGAGTCAGTAATTCGCGAATCTCATCGATCTTGATGGAAAGACCCTCGGTGCGGATGATCTCAACGTCGGGATGTCCCGAGCTTTGTGCGCTGCGACAGGCCTGACAGGTTCCACAACCGCCTGTGGGACAGACCAGGGCTGCTGCGAAGGCAACTGCTGCAGATGAGCGACCACTGCCGGGAGGGCCGGTGAAGATCCAGGCGTGGGTCATTCCGTGTTTTGAAAGATTGGGTGACTCTTGCCCGCTTTGCGCAGCTTTGACTGCGCCTTGCAGGATTTCGGTGATGTGGGTTTGGCCGACTAATTCGTCGAAGATGGAAGGTGCGCTCATTTTTTCTTCGCGGACTTCTTAATAGGTTTTTTTATTGAAGCCTTTAACGTTTTCTTTAATTTTGGCTCTTTCACTATGTGCGAAATTGCAGGCAAGGTAGCAACGCGGTTGATGATTTCGTTGTGGATCTCATCAATTGATTGTGTGCCATCTACAACTAAATAACGTTCTGGATCAAGGCGGGCGATTTGTAAAAACTCTTGGCGCACGCGCTCGTGAAAGGCAAGTGGTTCTGCTTCTAAGCGATCGTGACTCTTTAAGCGGCCGATGCCGGTTTCGGCAGATAAGTCGATCACGATTGTCAGTGTTGGAAAGAGTGATTCGGTCGCCCAACGTGAAATACGTGCAACTTCACCAGGGGATAAAACGCGACCAGCACCTTGATAAGCAATTGATGAATCAAAGTAACGATCTGAAATTACAACTTCACCTTTAGCAAGTGCTGGGCGGATGACAGAGAAAACATGGTGTGCGCGATCTGCGGCGTAAAGCAGAGCTTCGGCGCGTGGGCTGATTTCTCCAGTTTCGTGGCCGAGCAGAATTTTGCGTAGGCCTTGACCTAAATCTGTTCCGCCGGGTTCGCGAGAGAGAACAACTGTTTCACCGCGATCTTCCAACCACTTCTTTAGCAACTTTGATTGCGTTGATTTGCCGGTGCCTTCGCCGCCTTCGAATGCGATGAATGTTCCGACTGTTGGTGCACCGGTGATGCCGCCGAGTTCGCCTTTAAGTGCATTTGAAATATCAGACCAGAGCGAAACATTTGGGCGATCTTTCATCTGGTGATAAGAAATAGAACCAATGATTGATGCGATAACACCGGCTGCCAAAATCGTGGCTTGTGCGCCGCTGAAATTAATTGTGCTGTTCTCAAGTTCGTATGTGCGCACACCAAATGCTGCGGCAATAACTGGTGCCACGGCTAAGACCGCCACCAAAGTGATGCGGATCAAGGATTGAACGAAGGCAAAGGTGCGACCGCGCACCTCATCTTTTACTTCCATTCCGAGCATCGTGAAGCCGGTTACCCAAGTGATTCCGCTAAATGTGCCGAGGATAATTACCGTGAAAACTGCCATAACGAGGTTTGGGATTAGGGCGAGTAGGACGAGGAAGAAACCTGCGGTTGTGAGGGATGCGCCGAATAAACGACGGCGTGAGAATTGTGCAAATATTTTTGGGCCAAATGCAATACCGATTGCAAGGCCGGTAAAGACTGCGCCGAATAGAACACCGTATGCCGCATCGCCGCCACCGAGATCGCCCACGAATGTGCGCGCAAGTCCGATGACCGCACCCGCTGCAAAGAATGCACCTATCATTCCGACGACAAGGCCGCGTACGATCTTGGTTTGGCTAACTGCTTTCCAACCATCGTAAAGGGATTTTAAAACGCCTTCATCTTTTGCTTTCTTAGCTGCTGCACCCTTTGGGATTTCTTTAAGCCCCCAAATTGTAACTGCGGCAAATGCAAAGCTGGCGGCGTTTACATAGAGTGCGATATCAATTGAATCACCGATAGTAAATGGGAAGAGTGATTCAATCGCGTTTGCAAATAGAGTAAGGAGTGAGAATAAGATCGCGGCAATCGGTGCGGTTCCGTATGCAGCTAAGAGTGAAACTTGGTTAGCGCTTTCTAGCCGTTCTTTACCAACTAAATTTGGAACCGTTGCTTCTTTGGCGGGTGACCAGAACAAAGTCATGCACTCGACCAAGATCATGGCGGTGTAGAGCCAGAGATATGTGTTAACAATCGGGATAGAAATATAAAGTCCGGCGCGAATAATGTCGGAGAAGACCATTAACTTGCGGCGATCGAAGCGATCAGCAATCACGCCAGCGATTGGGCCAAGAAATACTGCGGGAAGTAAGCGCGCGATAAAGACACCGGCGATTGCAAAGTTTGCAGTTGCGTAAGAGCCGCCAGAAAGTTTTTGGGCAAGGGCTGTAGTTGCGAGAAGTCCGAGCCAATCGCCGAGGGATGAGAAGACCATCGAGTTCCAGAGCTTGCGAAATGCGGGGATCGCCAGAACATTGCGGGTTTCGTCCTGCGCGGGGGCGGCAGGGGTCGGCAAGCTGTTCGGCATGAATTAAGTCTATCGGGCGGCCCAGGCGCGATATATAGGCCTTCAAATGGCTTGTAATAAAGGATTTTAGAGGTAGCACATTTAAGTGTTGTGCTACTCTTGCCATATGACAACCGCTGCACGTAAGACAAAGCCAACTGCTGGCAAAAAGAAAGCAAGTGTGAAAGAGCCTGCGGTAAAAGTAGTTAGGCCGGCTGCAATGCAATCTGTCGGTGTTCGTGATTTACGACAGAACGCTTCGAAAGTTTTGGATGCGGTTAAAGCGGGCGCGATTATTGAAATCACCGAACACGGTGTTCCGGTTGCACGATTAGCACCAATCAAACGTTCACTTTATGACGAATACATTGAAAGCGGTTTGATTAAACCCGCGGAAAATCCGGATTGGCGACCAACTAAGAATCCAGTAAAAATCACTGGAAGCAAAACTTCGACAGAAGTTTTGATGGAGATGCGCGCTGAGG
This sequence comes from Bifidobacterium breve, assembly GCA_945869505.1. Next base: position 5,802 of record CAMBOZ010000041.1, on the reverse strand, counting down.
AAAGATATTGAGCTGGTATTTAGATAGCTCGGCAATATTGAAGTATGTGTTCGCGGAACCTGAACGACCTGCAATGGTCAAAGCGCTGACATCCCAAGCAATCTCATCTGAGCTTGCTCGCTTGGAAGTGAAGAGAGCTGTGTTTCGAATCAATCCAAAGGATATTGAGCTTGCAAATGAAGAGTTGTCACGAATTAACTTTGTGTCGATCTCAAATCAAGTACTTAATGTTGCAGAATCATTCACGGGATCTGTAACTCTTGCGACACTTGATGCAATACATGTTGCGACAGCCATAACACTTGGTCATCAAATCGAAGGAATTATCACTTACGATAAACAAATGATTTCCAATGCCGCGGTTATGGGTATTAAAGTTCTTTCCCCTGGGGCGAAGTTTTAATCAAAAGAGGCTACGGATACTTTCTTCTAGGCTGTATTTAGATCTAAAGCCCATCTCTTTCGCTGCCAACTCAACATCTGCGCATAAGAACGCTGGATCTCCGGCACGACGTGGAGCTTCAATAACCTCGGTATTGCTTTTATTTACAGCAGCTAAGACCAAGTTAATGATCTCGCGAACTGATGCACCGCGGCCCGTGCCGACGTTGATAATTGCTGGGATTGGCTTCGTGGCATTTGCGGCGCTTAGGTGCGCTGCCGCGATATCGCGCACATCAACATAATCACGCACGCAGGTGCCGTCTACGGTCGGATAATCAATTCCGAAGATAACTGGTGCTTCTCCCTTGTTTAACTTACCTAAAACTATCGGGACTAGGTTCTCAACTGAGTTGTCCAGTAACTCAAGGGATGCAGCTCCCACAACATTGAAGAATCGAAATGATGAACCAGAATTTCCTGGCGTATTTATAAATTCACTTACTTTGCTTTCGGCATCCAACTTTGTAGAACCGTATGGAGATATCGGCGAGAGCGGTCCGTTTTCTTTGCAAGGCTCGGTAGTGTCGGGACTTCCGTAAACAGCGGCAGTTGAAGAGAAGAAGAACTTCTTAACTCCATATTTTTGAGCAAGTGATAAGAGTTCGACGGTGGCTGTGTAATTGACTTCCTTGTACTCATCAGGTTTTTCAACTGACTCACCAACTGCTTTGAGTGCTGCGGTATGGATGATGCCGGTAAAGGTTTGGCTCTTTAAAATATTTTCTACTGCGGTGTAATCGCGGATATCAACAACGTGAAGTGGAATCTCTTGGTTGTGTTTCTTACGCAGGTGAATTACTCGAGACTCGAGGCCTTGATAAAGAGAATCAAGGAGAACAACATTCTTGCCATCTGCGATAAAAAGGTCAGCGACATGTGTGCCGATGTACCCCGCACCACCGGTGATGAGCCAAGTTTCGCGAGTCATAGTTTGAGTTTAACTGACTATTTCTTCTTATAGCCCGCGGGGCATTTTGGGCTCACCGCGCTCACTTTTTTGACTACCTTGCCTTTCACGCAAGTAATTGTTGATTTCTTTTTTATCTCGGTTGTCGGCTGCGGGTTAGTCTGGACAACTTTTACTTTTATCGTTGGTGCAGAGTAGTGAAAGCCGCTAGCGTTTAGATAATACATCCCGTTTTCAACTTTGCTTGAAGTTGTAATAATTTCTGAAATACCGAGTTCTGGATAGGACGCTGAAATGATCGCGGTGGCTGACTTACTCAAATCAACTCCCCACAGGCATTGCGCAATTTTGATGGGAACCGCGACTTCAAATGTTCCCTGATTACGCGTTCCATCTGCATTAGATGCCATAGCTGCCACTTGTAACTGGATTGCCTTTTCATCGCTATTCCAACTTGGATATTGAATTACGTCTCCATTTGACCAAATACTCATACCGCGTCCGTAATCACATTTACTCAACCAAGCTGCATTTCCGCTGCTCGCGCCACTTAGAGAACTCATGACAATGTTGTTCGTGATGTCGGCTCGCTGCTGATAATCGGTAGGCGCAGTGTCATAGTATTTCCGCCATTTGAAAGATTTTTGAGCTGGGGTAACGTTGATTGTCATAATATCTTCGCCAATCTGGTTCGTCTCAACAAAAATAGAACCACGCTTTCCATAACCAACAGAAAAGCCAAAATCAAATCCTTTCGGTAATTTGGCTTTAACCCGATATGAGTAATCAGGGTTTACTCCCCAACCCGTTCCGCAATAAGTGGGGTTGCTAGCAGTGCCGCAGACTCGATCGTCAACTAAATCTGGGAAGTCTGTATAAGTTTGGGGTGTATCCCACCAGCCGCCACCGAAGTCAAAATTAATTTGATCTACATTTGTTGCACATGCGCCGTCGGCCCAACAATAATTTGTTCCTAAAGGAAAATAAAACAACTTTAAAATTGTGTTTTCTTTTCCGTTTTCATGTTTTATTCCAGGAGTAATCCATTCATATTTATTTCCCAATATAGGCTGCGTCGCAAAGTAATCAACGTAATTTCTAGATAATGATTTATCCGTCTTCGCAAAAATAACCTTTCCGTCACTTCCTATTGCCTCTAAAGAAATAACGCAGGGTATTGTCTGACTTATTGCACAAGGTTCCCATGCGGTTATTGCCGCATCTTTGGCGACGGCTCCTGGTGGTGCGGTGAGTAAAGATGTAAATACAAGCACACTCGTGATAGCAGCAAATACACGCTTCATATCAATCCTTTTTGGCTTTACCAGTAGCTTTTTTGGTGGCCTTCTTTTTTGTAGCCGCTTTCTTAATCGTATTCTTTGTAAGTGATGGTGCGCTAGCCCCAGGCTTTGCTTTCGCAGTCTTCTTCTTTGATTTCTTTGGTGATGGACCGTTTTCGGCCTCCCACGCACGGCGGCCAGCTAGAAGTTCAAGGGCGCGTTCAATGGTTAGCGCTTCTAGTGTGTCGCCGCGGCGAAGCGTTGCGTTTGTCTCGCCATCAGTGACATACATACCAAAGCGGCCATCTTTAACGATAACTTCTTTCTCGGTTGCGGGATCTTTACCGAGTTCTTTAAGTGGAGGTTTAGCAACACCGCGACGACGCTCTTTTGGTTTTGAGTAGATTTCTAAAGCTTCATCGAGTGAGAGCGAGAAGAGTTGGTCTTCACTAGTCAGCGTGCGCGAATCAACACCGGCTTTTAGATAAGGGCCGTAACGTCCGTTTTGAATAGTTATATCTTCGCCGGCGGAGTTTGTGCCGAGAATGCGCGGGAGAGATAGAAGTTTTAGCGCATCATCAATTGTGATGGTGTCCAGCGTCATTGTGGAAAGCAGAGATGCGGTTTTTGGTTTAGGTGCATCTTTCTTTTTACGCTTCTTCTTCGGCTCACCGTTGTCATCTAATTCAACTGGTTCTGGCGGGAAGACTTCGGTGATGTAAGGACCAAAACGTCCAGACTTTGCAATAACTTCTAAACCGGTTTGTGGATCGGTGCCGAGTTCGCGCTCACCTGATGGTGCGGCAAGTAGTTCAATTGCTTTCGCAAGTGTTAGCTCATCGGGTGCAAGTTCTTCAGGGATATTTGCAAGTTTGCGATCTTGATCTGGAATATTCTCTTGAAGGTAGGCACCGTAACGACCGACACGAATTTCAATGGTGTCAGATAAATTCATGGTGTTTGTGGCGCGCGCATCGATGCCGCCAAGGTCAAGTGAAAGCTCGTTAAGGCCTGGTTCTCCGTTTACTCCGTAATAGAAATCGCGGAGCCAATCAACGCGGCCTGCTTCACCGGCTGCGATCTTGTCGAGATCTTCTTCCATTGAAGCGGTGAAGTCGTAATCAACTAACTTCGTAAAGTGAGTTTCCAGTAGGCCTGTTACGGAAAATGCCAAGAATGTTGGCACAAGTGCGCGCCCGCGTTTGTAAACATATCCGCGGTCTTGAATAGTTTGAATGATTGATGCAAATGTTGAAGGGCGTCCAATACCGAGTTCTTCTAACTTCTTAACAAGTGTTGGCTCGGTATAACGGGCAGGTGGCTTGGTGTCGTGGCCTTCGCAGTTGTATTCGCTGACCTTAATTGATTGACCAACAGTCATTGCTGGCAGTCGCTTATCAGATGCTTCTTCATCGACTTTAGCGTTCTCATCGACGATGTCATCGTATGCCGCCAGGAATCCAGCAAAGGTGATGACGCTGCCGTTAGCGCGGAAGATTGTTGCTTTCTTATCTGATGTTGTGGCATCAAAGTCAACGCGCATCTGCATTTTCTTAGCATCTGCCATTTGTGATGCGACGGTGCGCTTCCAAATTAAATCGTAGAGGGCGAATTCATCACGAGAAAGTTCGGGCGCTAATTCACCAGGTGTTTTAAATGAATCACCGGCCGGATGGATCGCTTCGTGGGCTTCTTGCGCGTTCTTTGATTTTCCTTGATAAACGCGTGGTGCATCAGCGACATGGTCTGCGCCGTAAAGTGCTTTAGCTGCGGCACGCGCTGCGTTAATTGCTTGCGCTGAAAGATTGATTGAATCGGTACGCATATAAGTGATGTAACCGTTTTCATATAAACGCTGGGCAACACGCATTGTGATCTGTGCACCCCAACCTAAACGTGAACCAGCATCTTGTTGCATAGTCGAAGTTGTAAATGGTGGTTTAGGACGTTCGGTGCGTGGCGATTCCTCCATTGATTTAACAGTGAGTGGCGTTGATTTAAGTGAATCAACAAGTGCGCGGGCACCGGTTTCATCTAGTAACAAGATATTTTCGAGTGACTTTTCTTTAACTGCGCCATCGGCACCGAAGTCACTTGTAGACGCCACTTTCTTGCCTTCAACCGATAGCAAACGTGCGGTGAAGCCGAGTTCGCAAGTTGCATTTAGATCCCACCAGGATGATGAGATAAAGGCCATGCGTTCGCGCTCTTTTTCAACAATTAACTTAGTGGCAACTGATTGCACGCGACCTGCAGAAATGCGCGGCATAACTTTCTTCCAAAGAACAGGAGAAAGGCGATAACCGTAAAGGCGGTCGAGAACGCGGCGGGTTTCTTGCGCGTCAATTAAGTTGTAATCCAAGTCGCGAGTGTTTACAACCGCTGCCTGAATCGCTTCTTTGGTGATCTCGTTAAAGACCATTCGCTTAATTGGAATCTTTGGTTCAAGGACTTCAACTAAGTGCCAGGCAATTGCTTCACCTTCGCGGTCTTCATCCGTTGCGAGTAAAAGCTCGTCGGCTTCTTTCATCAACTCTTTAAGTTCAGCAACTTTTACTTTCTTATCAGGGTTGATGACATATAAAGGTGCGAAATCATTTTCGATGTCGACGCCTTCTTTAGACCAGGCAAGTTTCTTAACATCTTTAGGAATGTCAGCTGCGCGCTGTGGCAAATCACGAATGTGACCGACGCTAGCCTCGACGATGAAACCATCGCCGAGGTAGTCGCCAATCTTGCGCGCTTTTGCTGGTGATTCAACTATCACCAGTTTTTTAAGCTCTCCTTGTTGCTTTTTGTCTGGCATCGTTTCCTAAGATCGGGGAAGTTAAGTTCTTAGTATTCGATTGAAGTTGCTTGGCGACGGCTGCGGATTAGCGCACCAACGATAAGCAGAACTGCAACGAGTGCAATGATCATTGATGTTCCCTGCTGAGTTGGAAGTGCAAAACTTACAATCGCAGGTGTAATCAATAGCGCAACCAAGTTCATAACCTTGATTAGCGGGTTAATCGCTGGGCCAGCAGTGTCCTTAAATGGATCACCAACAGTGTCGCCAACAATTGTTGCAGCGTGTGCATCTGAACCCTTGCCGCCGTAATTTCCATCTTCAACCATCTTCTTCGCGTTATCCCAAGCGCCGCCTGAGTTAGAAAGGAAGACCGCCATAAG
>CAMBOZ010000040.1 GCA_945869505.1 Bifidobacterium breve | reverse complement strand
TTGTGATTCATCTTTTGACATCTGCATCTCCTGATCGACTCTGATCATTTCTTACTTAACTTCAACTTGGAGGTCGGAACGGGATTTGAACCCGTGTAGAGGGATTTGCAGTCCCTTGCCTCGCCTCTCGGCCATCCGACCAATCTCTTCATTGCTTTCAATCTTTTAACGATAGAGAAACCGCCACCTGAAAAATTAATTCCAAAGCGGCGGTTAATCCGAGCGGACGACGGGGTTCGAACCCGCGACCTGAACCTTGGCAAGGTTCCGCGCTACCAGCTGCGCTACGTCCGCATTTCGTGCGGGGTCAAATCTATCGCAGCAAGGGGCGAAGCGCCAAAGCGGGAACTTTCACCGTAGCGTTAGGCCCATGGATTTGCGTGATGACTGCTTTTGGATGGGGGGCAGGTTTGCGCATTTGTTAATTGAAGTCAGCGATGACTTATCTCGTTTAGATGATGGCAATTTCTGGGCAGTCAGCATCTCTTATGAAGGACAAGTTCGGTTAGCAAGGTTTGCAGGGGATTTCTCTGCTCCGTTTCCTTTTGATTCCTCCAACTGGAATTACGGATTAGATCAGTGGGGATCGTCTTTAAATGAAGTTGAGTACTGCAAATATGTAGAAGAGATTCGCCAGGCGATAGCAAACGGTTGGGTCTATCAAGTAAATGCTTGTCGAGTATTGAATACAGAATTCACTGGAACTGAGATTGCCTCGCTCTTCTCTAAGATTTTGCTTGAGAATCCCGCTCCTTATGCTTCCTATCTTTCGTTGCCGGCAATTCAAATCGCGTCCGCATCGCCTGAACTGTTCCTACGCCGAAATGGTCGACAACTGATTACCTCGCCAATAAAGGGCACGCAGGAACTTCGCGAGCAAGGATTTGGAAAGAAAGACCAGAGCGAGAATGTGATGATCGTGGATCTGATGCGCAATGATCTCGGGCAGATATGCGAGCCCGGAAGTGTTGAAGTAGCAGATCTCTTGCGCAGCGAAGAACATCCTGGGTTGCGACATTTAGTTTCGGACGTAGTCGGTACGTTAAAACCAAATCTGAAGTGGCCCGAAATACTGAAGCCCTTATTACCGGCGGGATCAATTAGCGGAGCTCCAAAGAGTTCTGCTTTGCAGGTAATTTCTAAAAATGAAACCGTGCAAAGGGGACCATACTGCGGAATTCTGGGATGGATAAAAGGTGATGCCGCGGAACTATCGGTTGCAATTCGCACCTTCTGGAACGCAAAAGATGGACAGTTAAGATTCGGAACTGGCGCAGGAATAACTTGGGGAAGTGAACCGAGTGCAGAGTGGGAAGAGACGCAGCTAAAGGCTCGTAAATTAATTTCGATTGCCGGGGGAGTCCTCTGATGAAAATCTGGGTTAACGATGGATTAGTCGATGCTGCAATTGCCGATGTATCAATCGATGGTTGGCCCGATGGAGCAGGAATTTTTGAGACTATTAAGACGCAAGACGGAGAAATCTTTGAATTGGGGCGGCACATGCGTAGAGCTCTTGATGCGGCAGATAAGAAAGGTATATCGCTGCCAAGTGAAGACCAAGTCCGATGCGCCATAGTGGAATTGTTGAAAGTTGAATCTCACCCAATTGGAAGGCTGCGCTTGCTCTTTTCGGAAGATCGTTTTGTCGCCGTTCACCAACGTTATGAGGAGATCACACGGCCGGCAAAGTTAACTGTTATTGCAGATCCTGCGGAAGCCGAATCTATCTCTATAAAGACTTTTCCCTACCAACATCGCTTAGATTTGTTGGCAAAGGCACAAGCGGAGGGCTTCGATGAAATTGTTTGCGTCAACGATAATTTCGCAGTTACTGAAGGAGCGGTCTCGAATTTTCTCTTTCGTATTGATGGGAAGTGGGTCACGACTCCACTGTCTTCGGGTGTTCTGCCCGGTGTACAACGCGGGATAGTTATTGAGCGATGCGCAGTTGAAGTGCGATTAGTTGATAAATCTGATCTGATGCGAGTCGATGCCGCCTTCGTATTATCTAGTTTGAAGATTGCGCTATCTGTCGCCGAAATAGATGGTCGGATTTTGAAAATAGATGCAGATTGTGTGGCGCTCGAAGCAGATATTCGGGCGAAGACGCTAAAGCATTCGGTAGGCTAGCCACATGTCGCAGATTTCGATCACCGTTGATGGCGCAAAAACCAGCGTCGAACTCGATGCTCGCCCGACCCAGATATTTGCTGATCATAAAGAAATCATAGTTTGTAAAGTAAATGGTGTCCTAAAAGATCTCTGGACTGAACTCAGCGATGGAGATGTTGTAGAAGGAATATCAATTTCTTCACCCGAGGGTCTCTCGGTGCTACGCCATTCAACTGCCCACGTTATGGCCCAAGCGGTGCAACAAGTTTTTGCACAAACTCGTCTCGGAATCGGGCCGCCAATCACCGACGGTTTCTATTACGACTTCGATCCAGAGCGACCATTTAATCCCGAAGACCTCGAAAAAATTGAAAGTGCAATGCGCAAGATCGTTAAGGATGGACAAAGATTTCGTCGGCGCGTAACTACCGAGGCGAATGCTTTAAAGGAACTTGCACACGAGCCATATAAATGCGAGTTAATTGGCTTGAAAGCTGGCGCAGGTGATGAAGCGAGCGTAGAAGTCGGCGGCAGTGAATTAACAATTTACGACAACCTGGGTCGTGATGGTCAGCCCGTGTGGTCAGATCTCTGTCGCGGGCCACATTTGCCCTCAACTAAACATATTCCCGCATTTAAATTAATGCGCAGCGCTGCTGCTTATTGGCGTGGCTCCGAAAAGAATCCGATGTTGCAGCGAATTTACGGAACCGCTTGGCCTTCACAAGATGAGTTGACGGCATATTTGGATTTACTCGCTGAAGCTGAAAAACGCGATCATCGTCGCCTCGGAACTGAATTAGATCTCTTCTCATTTCCAGAGGAGATCGGATCTGGTCTTGCGGTATTTCATCCCAAGGGCGGAATCGTTCGCAGGGCAATGGAAGATTATTCACGCAAGCGCCACGAAGATGAAGGTTATGAATTCGTTTATTCACCACATCTGACTAAAGCTGCGCTCTTTGAAAAATCAGGACACTTGCAGTGGTACTCCGAAGGAATGTATCCACCAATGATTATGGATGAAGAACTTCATTCAGATGGAACGATCAAGCGCGCCGGCCAGCAGTACTACATGAAGCCGATGAACTGCCCGTTCCACAATCTCATTTTTGCATCTCGTGGCCGCTCATACCGCGAACTTCCACTTCGCCTCTTTGAGTTCGGAACCGTCTATCGCTACGAAAAGTCAGGCGTGATTCACGGCCTAACTCGCGCACGTGGCTTTACCCAAGATGATGCACATATCTATTGCACAAAAGAGCAGATGGTGGACGAACTTGATTCACTCTTAACCTTCGTTCTCAACTTGCTTCGTGATTACGGTTTAGAAGATTTCTATCTGGAACTTTCCACGAGAAATCCAGAGAAATCTGTTGGTGAAGATGCTGATTGGGCGGAAGCGACCGAAGCTTTGCGAAAGGCAGCAGTAGCCCAGAAGTTAGAGTTGGTACTTGATGAGGGTGGCGCCGCTTTTTACGGTCCAAAGATTTCTGTACAGGCTAAAGATGCGATTGGACGCACTTGGCAGATGTCCACCATCCAAGTTGATTTCCAACTTCCACAGAGATTCGAACTTGAATATTCCGCAACCGATGGAACACGCCAGCGTCCCGTGATGATTCACCGCGCCCTCTTTGGCTCAATCGAAAGATTCTTCGGAGTATTAACCGAACACTATTCAGGAGCCTTCCCACCATGGCTTGCACCTGTACAAGTGACAGCAATTCCAGTTGCTGAAGCTTTTGCAGATTATTTATCTGGAGTTGTCAAAGAATTCAAGGCTGCTGGAATTCGTATTGATCTTGATGCATCAGATGATCGGATGCAGAAGAAGATTCGTAATGCCCAAATGCAGAAAGTGCCTTACATGCTGATCGCTGGTGAAGAGGATCAGCAGGCGGGTAAAGTTTCCATTCGCTATCGCAACGGAGAGCAGAAGAATGGAATCGCTGTTGCCGATGCGATTGCAGAAATTCAGAGCGCAATTCGCGATCGCAAACAGGTCTAACAATGGCGGAGCAATTCCCCGGAATGCCGGATCGTTGGGCACGTTTGTGGGCTCCGCATCGTATGGAGTATTTAAAGGGCGAGAACAGACCACTTTCTGAAAATGGAGTTGATTGTCCTTTCTGCCGAATCCCAACGCTAAGCGATGAAGAGGGGCTAATCGTTGCGCGCGGTGAGAGTGCATACGTTGTTATGAATTTATATCCGTATAACGCCGGACATCTGTTGATCTGCGCCAACCGCCATGTTGCTGATTTAACTGATCTGACAAAAGCAGAACGAGATGAAATCTCTGATCTAACTGCGCATGCCATGGTCACGCTGCGCAAGGTTTCGGCACCAGCGGGATTTAATCTAGGTATGAATCAAGGCGCAATCTCAGGCGCTGGAGTAGCCGAACATATTCATCAGCACGTGGTTCCACGTTGGTCAGGTGATGCAAACTTCATGCCGTTGATTGGTCAAACAAAAGTTATGCCGGTCCTTTTGGCTCAGAGTCGAGATGAGATTGCGGCTGCTTGGTAATCTTTAAAGTTGAGAAATAAAACTCTTAACAACATCGATACCAAGACCGTTAGACATAACGATTGGTACCGCGGGGAAAAGAAGACCTGCGGCAAATGCATTTTCTCCGGCTCCAGCTATCTCATCTAAATATTCTTCGCGAAATTCTGCAACCAACTCTTGATGTTCTGGCTCACTGGCAGAAGTTGTTGGAGGGCTAGTGCTGTAATCAGTTATTTGCAGATCGTTCAATGAAATCAGCGCGATTGGATTACCTGATTCAGAATGAAGCACAAGGACAGGAGTAACTAGTTGGTCAAAGACTCGATTGGCCAACATAATCGCATCCTCAAAGTCAGCATCAGATCCGTCTAATTCGTTGACAATTACTAAACGTGGCAACTGAAAATCACTTAGCGCCTGCCATTGATCGATGGTCCTCTGATCAATTCCGGCAGCAGGATTTATTGCAAAAATTGCGAGGTCAGAATCAGCGACGATTTCGCTGGCGAGTTGTGCATCGAAGAGATTGGCGATCGCCTGCGGTTGAGCAGATACGTGGCCGTATATATGGATGCGCTTAAGAGAACTCACAGGCGTCAGAATAGGTGAATTTCCGCCGTTGAGCCTACGATGGTGTTGATGTTAAGCGCTTATTTAAAGCCGGCCGTTACCCGCGCCATCAATCCGATCGCGCGGGGTGCCCTTCGCATTGGTTTAACTCCGAATGCGGTTACTTTCGTTGGCGCACTCGGTTTAGTTTCCAGCGCCCTCTATTTTTATCCTCGTCAAGAATTCTTCGTTGGCACCTTATTTATATCTTTCTTCGCACTGAGTGATCTTTTTGATGGAGCGATGGCGCGCATATCCCAAAGAGGGGCCAGTAAATGGGGTGGATTTTTAGATTCGACTATAGATCGAGTTACTGATTCTGCAATATTGATCGGACTGATACTCGCCTTGCTCGATAGCAATGATCCTTTAATTCCGATTGCACTCGGTGCCCTTGTCGTAGGAACCCTGGTTCCATATATACGAGCCAAAGCGGAATCAATGGGGATTGAATGCACCGGTGGAATCGCCGAACGCACCGAAAGGTTGATTATCGCGTTAACTGCAATTGGCTTTGAAGGTCTTGGAATTCCGTACGCACTAGCAATTGGAGTTTGGGTTCTGTTGGCTCTTGCTGCAGTAACAGTGGTTCAAAGAATTTTAATCGTTAAGGCGGCGTTGTAAAGTTATGAAATTAGATTTTCTGGTTGCTGGCGTTTACTTCACAGGCTGGAAGCTCGTTAGATCTCTGCCCGAAAAATTTGCATATTCTGCATTCGAGAAAATGGGTATAATCACGCTGCGACGCAACGGTGCTCGGATGCAACGATTGCGTAGTAATTTACAGCGGGTATGTCCTGATAAAGATTCTGCGGCAATGGATCTGCTGATGACTGAGGCAGTTTCGTCTTATATGCGTTACTGGTGTGACACCTTTCGCTCACCTGATTGGTCGAAAGAAAGAATTTTTGCCACGGTCACCGTCACACGAGAAGATTTATTGACTGGTCCAATGAAAGATGGTCGTGGTGTCGTGGTTACGCTTCCGCACGCAGGAAACTGGGACCACGCAGGCGCATATTTTTGCGCTATGGGTTTTCCTTTAGTGACGGTTGCTGAAAGGTTAAAGCCAGAAGCGCTCTTTAATAAGTTTCTCGAATATCGCCAGAACATGGGAATGGAAGTACTTTCGACAGATAGCAAAGCGATGGGAACGTTGATGCAGCGCGCCCGCGATGGCGCCCTCATTGCGCTAGTTGCTGACCGCGACTTATCACGCAGCGGTGTGGATGTTAACTTTTTTGGACATCCGGCGCGGATGCCAGCAGGAGCCGCACTTCTTGCAGTGCGCACTGGAATACCGTTAATCACTGCTTTCGTTTCTTATACGAAAAGCGGAATCCATATTGAATTCAACAGCGTTTCGATACCGACCGAGGGTGCTGAAACCGAGCGCGTTTCGCAGGTTGTACAAAACTGTGCGGATTACTTTGCAAAAGGAATCGCGAGCGCACCGCAAGATTGGCATATGTTGCAACGAATTTGGATCGATGGCGATTTCCAGGAGCGCACCGCATGACCTTAAAGAAATTACGGATCGGATTGGTCTGCCCCTATGGATGGGATACACCCGGAGGCGTACAGAATCACGTGCGCGATCTCGCTGAATATCTCATTGCAAAGGGCCACTACGTTTCGGTTCTCGCTCCCGTCATCGAGGAAGATGCAATTCCAGATTATGTAGTTAGCGCTGGTAAACCAATTTCTATTCCATATAACGGTGCCGTTGCGCGAGTCCTCTTTGGGCCGATCGCTTTTTCGCGGGTTCGACAATGGATATCTAATGGAAAGTTCGATCTTCTACATTTGCATGAACCGGCAATCCCGTCAATATCCCTACTAGCTTGTTGGGCTGCGGAAGGTCCCTTGGTTGGAACGTTTCATGCTGCAGCCAAACGTCAGAAAGCGATCTTTGCAATTGGGCCAATACTGGAACCGGTAATCGAAAAACTGACGGCACGTATTGCAGTAAGCGAAGCTGCGCGTTCAACTCTCACTGAGCATTTAGAAACCGATGCAGTTGTTGTGCCTAATGGAATTTATGCAGATCGTTATCGCGATGGTGAAGTACGCGCAGAGTGGAGTGGAAATACGCTCGGTTTCATCGGTAGGTATGAAGAGCCGCGTAAGGGCTTATCAGTTTTGCTGGAGGCGCTTCCAATAATCGCGCGCTTCGCGCCAGATGTACGAGTTTTAGTCGCGGGACCAGGCGATAGCAAAGATGTGCAAGATCAGATTGATCCGCAGTTGCGTCATCGCTTCGAATTCCTTGGTCGCATTAGCGAAAAAGAGAAAGCTGATTTCTTATCTTCCGTTGCTCTCTACATCGCGCCAAATACAGGGGGAGAATCATTCGGAATTATTCTTGCTGAAGCACTCGCCGGGGGAGCAGCCGTTGTTGCAAGTGATATTCCCGCATTCGACTCCTTGTTGGGGCACGGAGAATATGGTGCGCTCTTTCAATCTGAGAACCCACAAGAATTGGCAAAAGTTGTAATTGATTTGCTCCGTGAAGATGAAAAGCGTCGCGCTCTTGCGCAAAGAGGAAAGGTCTATGCCCAGCGCTTTGACTGGGATGTTGTAGCAGAAGATATCTTTTCGATTTATGAAATGGCGCTAGTTGGTAGCAACGGCGTTTCCTTATCTTCAGAAAATCGCGCATGGAATCGCTTCTTAGGCAGGGACGGTAATTAAATGGAAAAGTATTTTGCTCTGGTATTAGTTGCGATCTTCGCTCTATGGTATCTCTCTTATTCGGCTACGCGCTTAGATCGCCTACATCATCGCGTAGAAACGAGTTGGGCAAACTTAGATGGACTTCTCCAGCGTCGCGCTGCGGTTGCTTTGGAAATTGCTAAAAGCGAGTTAGCCGATCCTGCATCTTCACTTCTTTTAACTGCTGCGGCTCATCAGGCAAGAGATGCGCAAATGCAGACGCGCTCCCAAGCCGAGAGCGGACTATCTGGTGCGCTCGGGCTATTGCTAAATGATGGCCATTTAGTCGACGGGTTTATCGAGAAAGATTTATTGCGTGAACTATCTGAATTAACCGACAAGATTCGAGTTGCAATCGCTCTTCATGTCGATGCGGTCACTCGCACCCAGATGGTTCGCCAAAAGCCGGTCTTTAAGATCTTTCGTTTAGCGGGTACAGCACCGCTACCTGTTACATATGAATTCGAAGCTGATGTTCTTTAAGAAGATCGCTAACGGGATAGCAGGAGTAGCCGCTATTGCGATCGTGGTTGTCGCACTCATTAATTTCCTTCCAAGTGGGCTATTTTCTTCTCTAAGTCCAGAAGTCGAAAAGGTAGAAATCAGAAATTCCCTGAGCGGGCGAATTGGAAATGATGGGCCGATTTTGGCGGTGAAAATAGACGACACCGCTGCGGCTCACCCCCAGGCGGGCTTGGAAGATGCTGACATTGTTTACATTGAACAAGTTGAAGGTGGCCTTACGCGACTGGCAGCAATCTTCAGTTCAAAAATTCCCGCTGTAATAGGACCTGTTCGTAGTGCGCGAATTTCTGATATTGAAATCCTTGAACAATTCGGAAGAGTTGTCTTTGCTTACAGTGGCGCGCAAAAGAAGTTGTTGCCTGTGATTGCTGAAGCCAATGTCATCAATCTAGGCGCGCAACGGCAATCACCGAAGATTTATCCGACCGATCCATTGCGCAGGTCACCAACTGCGATGATGTTGCAGGCTCAGGATTTAATGGCCAACGTGGCAAAGGATGCGCTACCTGTTGCAATTTCAAAACCTATTGGTTGGACTTTTGGGGAAAAGCCAGATACCGGAACGGCAGTTTCTGGCGTTAAAGTTTCCTGGCCAGCCCATTCTTATAGTGCAACTTGGTCAGAGGCTGAAAAACGCTGGCTGCTTTTGCATGCAGATAAACCAAATTTATCTGCATCGGGTGTGCATCTCGGGCCGACCACATTTGTAATTCAATTAGTTTCGATCACCGATTCAATTTATCGCGACAAGGTTGGTGGAGTTACCCCTTATTCAGAAACAATTGGTACAGGAAAAGGATTTGTTTTGCGAGATGGTTTCGCCATAGCAGCGAACTGGAGTAGGCCAAGCGGTGATCAAGGAACCACTTGGACCACAGAGGATGGGGAAGAAGTTAAATTTGCTGCTGGACAGGTTTGGATCGCTTTAACGGATAAAGCGCCGGTTTTTAAGCCTGTTGCCGCTGCCAATAACGAGGATGCGACACCGCCACAGGCAAAGTAGTATTAAGCCAAGATTTTATTGGTAAGAGCTAAATAAAAGGAGCAAGTCATGTCAGAGGCAGTCGGCACAGCGCGCGTAAAGCGCGGAATGGCAGAAATGCTCAAAGGCGGCGTCATTATGGATGTCGTTAACTCTGAGCAAGCCAAGATTGCCCAAGACGCCGGTGCCTGTGCTGTGATGGCGCTAGAACGTGTGCCTGCAGATATCCGCGCACAAGGTGGCGTGGCACGTATGTCAGACCCAGACATGATCGAAAAAATTAAAGCAGCGGTGACGATTCCGGTTATGGCAAAAGCTCGTATCGGGCACTTTGTTGAAGCGCGAATTTTAGAATCTCTCGGTGTGGACTACATCGATGAGTCAGAGGTTTTAACTCCTGCAGATTATGAGAATCACATCGAAAAGTGGGATTTCAAAGTTCCATTCGTTTGTGGTGCAACTAATTTGGGTGAAGCCCTCCGTCGGATCAATGAAGGCGCAGCGATGATCCGCTCTAAGGGAGAAGCCGGAACCGGCGATGTATCGAATGCAATGATGCACATGCGCAAGATTGGTGGCGAAATTCGTCGACTATCTTCAATGCGCGAAGATGAACTTTATGTTGCTGCGAAAGAACTACAAGCACCATTTGCTCTCGTAAAAGAAGTAGCTGAAACTGGAAAACTTCCGGTAGTGCTTTTTACTGCTGGTGGAATTGCAACACCAGCCGATGCCGCGCTAATGATGCAGATGGGTGCAGATGGCGTATTCATCGGTTCTGGAATCTTTAAATCTGGAGATCCTGCAACTCGCGCCGCTGCATGTGTCAAGGCGACAACTTTCTTCGAAGATGCAAAGGTGCTTGCCGATGTATCGCGCGGTTTAGGAGATGCCATGGTTGGAATCAACGTGGCCGATCTACCTGCACCACATCGCTTAGCCGAGCGCGGCTGGTAACGATTTACTCGCAATGAAGATTGGCGTTCTCGCGCTGCAAGGCGATTTTCGGGAACATATTCAGGCGGTTAAGACTTCGGGCCACGCAGGTCTTACTGTGCGACGCCCTGAAGAGTTAGCAGAAATAGATGCGCTGATTTTGCCTGGTGGTGAATCAACAACAATTGCGCTTCTGGCAGAGACTTTTGACCTACTTAAGCCAATTAGAGAAAGAATTTCTGCGGGAATGCCGGTTTACGGCTCATGCGCTGGAATGATTTTATTGGCAGATCGAATTCTTGACGGCGCAGAAGATCAAGCCACATTTGGTGGAATAGATATGACGGTTCGTCGCAACGCTTTCGGGCGACAAGTTGACTCCTTTGAAAGTGATTTAATTTTTGATCAGGTTCCATTACGCGCGGTATTTATTCGCGCCCCTTGGGTAGAAGAAGTCGGAAAAGATGTACAAGTCTTAGCCGAGGTCAAGGGAAGCGATGGAGCAAGCCATCCCGTTGCGGTTCGTCAAGGTTCACTCTTTGCCACATCATTTCATCCAGAATTGACCGGGGATCTACGCGTACATCGCTACTTCTTTGATCAAGTCTGTGCCGGCGCGATAAAGTAATCCAGTTATTAATTGAGTTATTTACCATCAAGAGTTGATTGAGGTGTTTTAAATGTCCGGCCATTCCAAATGGGCAACGACCAAGCATAAAAAAGCGGTCATCGATAGTCGTCGTGCGAAGAATTTCGCCAAGTTGATTAAGGCGATTGAAGTTGCATCTCGCAATGGCGGTCCTGATGTAGATGGCAACCCAACACTTTTTGATGCGATCGCTAAGGCAAAAAAGAATTCTATGCCGGCGGACAATATTGA
>CAMBOZ010000039.1 GCA_945869505.1 Bifidobacterium breve | reverse complement strand
GAGGTGCTCATTCTTCATCCTTAACTTCTTCAGCATCAATAAAATCTTCATCAACGATCATCTCGCTGTTTTTTAACTCACGCACTTCTGCCGGCGCATCGGGGTAAGCGATCGCAAGTTTAGCCTTATCACCAGAGACTCCATAGCCAAGAATATCTTTCGCTGCTTTTTTAACCGTGGTTTGTGCGGTTGGGATCAGCTCTCCATAGGCCTTGGAAAGTGAGTTTATGGCGGTGCCAACTTTAACAATACGAGTGTGGAGCAAAGTGAGGTCCTTCATAAAGAGCGCAGCAGATTTTGCGATATTTTCGGCGTTATGTGAAACAGCGTTACGTGAATAAACATTGCCGATAGTGCGCAGTAGCGCCATCATTGAAGTTGGGGTTGCAATAGTTACATTTAATTTAAATGCGTTCTCTAAAAAGAGTGGGTCAATACGCAGGGCTTCAGTGAGTAGTGATTCAAAAGGAACAAAGAGAATTACGAAGTCTGGCGAATCTTGGGATTCGTGATAACCGCGCTTGGCCAGCGTGACGACGTGGCTGGCGAGATCTTTCTTATGTTCAGTAAATAAACGCTCGCGCTCTGTTGGATCTTCAACCTCGTGCGCCTCAATAAAGCGATCAAAAGGAAACTTCGAGTCAATAAATAACTTTGTGCCACCTGGCATATGTACTGTGATATCAGGAATGCCAGAAGAATCAGCATCTGTTGTGGAACGTTGTGCGGTGTATTCAATATCTTTACGCAGGCCAGCGCCTTGCAGCATTAGCTCTAATTGCGCTTCGCCAAATTTTCCACGAGTTTGTGAATTAGAGAGCGCACCCGCAATCGCTTTTGTTTGCGCAACAAGTGATTCATTGTGGGTGGACATTGCGCGAACTTGAGTGCGGATATCTGACTCGGCTTCGATGCGCCGGCGATCAGCATCAGCTGCCTCTTTCTGCAATTTCTCCATTGAAGTTTTCATCGCTTCAACTTCGGTCGCAAGTTTGGAACCAGCCATTGCGTTATCGCGTTCGGATTTATAGAGATCGCGTTCTGCGCGCATTGATACAAACTCTGCGGCAGATGCGCCATCGGTGGATGTGCGTCGACCGGCGATTAAATATCCGAGGGCGATACCGATTAAGAGCCCGATGGCGAGTGTAAGAATGGCCACTACTGTGCTTGACATGGCCCTATCGTGGCAGGAAGGGCTGACAATCACGCGTAGGCTCTGCTTCCTATGAGCCTCTCAATTGGAATCGTCGGCCTGCCTAACGTCGGAAAGTCGACCCTTTTTAATGCGCTCACCAAAAATAACGTCTTGGCCGCTAATTACCCCTTCGCAACGATTGAACCCAATGTCGGCGTAGTCGGTGTTCCTGATGAGCGCCTGGCAAAGCTCGCGCAAATTTTCGGCTCAGAAAAACTTCTCCCCGCCGCACTCTCATTTGTTGATATCGCCGGAATCGTTAAAGGCGCATCCGAAGGTGCTGGCCTTGGAAATAAATTCTTAGCAAATATTCGTGAGACTGATGCGATCTGCCAAGTGATCCGCGTCTTCACCGATGGCGATGTCGTGCACGTTGATGGACGAATTGATCCCAGCAGCGATATGGAGACGATTAATACCGAACTCGCGCTCGCGGATTTACAGACCATTGAGAAAGCGCTGCCGCGGTTAGAAAAAGAAGCGCGCATCAATAAGGAAACGGCAAGTGTTGTGGAAGCGGTTAAGAAAGCGGAAGCGCATCTGCAAAGCGGTAAGCCACTTTCTTCATCTGGCTTGGACTTAGAACTTTTGCGCGAACTTCATTTGTTAACTGCCAAGCCATTCTTATATGTCTTTAACGTCGACGCTGCAGAATTAAATGATGGTGATCTTCGTAAGAAGCTTGCTGAATTAGTCGCTCCAGCCGAGGCAATCTTTCTAGATGCTAAGACTGAGGCCGAACTTGCGGAGTTAAGCGATGAAGATGCCCTTGAACTCTTGCAATCAATTGGTTTAAAAGAACCAGGTCTTGCAACTTTAGCCCGCGTTGGATTTAGCGTGCTTGGCTTGCAGACTTATTTAACGGCAGGTCCAAAAGAAGCGCGCGCTTGGACAATTCATAAAGGTGACACCGCACCGATGGCCGCCGGCGTTATTCATACCGATTTTCAAAAAGGTTTTATTAAAGCCGAAATTGTTAGCTTCACCGATTTGATTGAATGTGGATCAATGGCGGAAGCGAAAGCAAAAGGCAAAGTGCGTATGGAAGGTAAAGAGTACGTAATGGCCGATGGCGATGTTGTGGAGTTTAGATTTAACGTCTAACCATTTTTATTTTGTCAAGCAAAATCTATGCACCGGTGTAATGCTGGGCAACTTCTCCAAGTGATTTATCAATAATTTCTAGCCCCAACTTGGCATCTGCTTCACTGATGTTGCAAGGTGGACATAAGTGAATGCGATTGAAGTTATTAAATGGCATCAAGCCATTCTTGCGACAAGCGGCAACTAATTCGTTCATTGCTGGGCTTGATCCACCGTAAGGTGCCAGTGGAGCGCGGGTTGCGCGATCAGTTACTAAATCAACGCCCCAGAAAACTCCGACGCCGCGGATGTCACCAATTAACTTATGTTTCTTTGCCAACTCGTGAATTCCAGGTCCCAAAATCTTTTCACCAATTGCCGCAGCGTTTTCAACCATCTTTTCATCTTTCATAACCTGAATCGTTGCAACCGCAGTTGCTGTAGCAAGTGGATGTCCCATATAAGTAAGCCCACCAGGAAATACTTGCTCATCAAAGGTGTGTGCGATTTCTGCACTGATTACAACTCCACCAAGTGGGATGTATCCAGATGTCACGCCCTTAGCAAAGGTAATTAAATCTGGCGCTGCAGCTGCATGTTGGAAAGCAAACCATTTACCTGTGCGACCAAAGCCCGCCATTACTTCATCAGCGATCCATAAAATCTTGTACTTATCGCAGAGCGCGCGAACACCTTCAAGGTAACCCTTTGGTGGAACTAAAACTCCTGCGGTTCCGGGGATCGATTCAATTAAAATTGCAGCGATCGTATTTGGACCTTCAAAGATAATTGTTTGTTCTAAGTGCTCAAGGGCACGGGCACATTCTTCAGCTTCATCCTTTGCCCAGAACGCTGTGCGATAAAGATACGGTCCCCAGAAGTGAACGTGACCAAATGCAAATTCATTTGGAAAACGGCGCGGATCGCCAGTCGCATTTATCGCAGCGCCAGTGTTGCCGTGATAAGACCGGTAAGTCGAAAGTATTTTATGTTTGCGAGTATGTATACGCGCCATACGAATTGCATTTTCAACTGCATCAGCACCTGCGGCTGTGAAAAATACTTTAGCGAAATCCCCGCCTGCTAAATCCACAATTGCGTGTGCTGCCTGATTGCGCACTTCGCTGGCATGTTGTGGCGCAATTGTTGTAAGTACAGCGGCTTGCTCCTGAATCGCTTTAACAACTTTGGGATGTTGATGTCCGATATTGGTAAAGACCAGCTGTGACGAAAAATCTAGATAAGTATTACCTTGGTAATCCCAGAAGCGAGACCCCGCGCTGCCCGAAATTGGCAGCGGCTTTATTGCACCTTGCGCAGACCAAGAGTGAAAGACATATTCGTGATCTTCTGCGGATATTGCTGCGCTCTTTGCGGGATCGTTAATTGCTTCAGTCACTTTTCTACCTTCTCGCTCACTATTCACAAATACCTTGGCCTTGATATGCGCCATCTTAAACCGAGCCTGAAAATAAAACTATGGAGTAAATCACCACTAAATACTTACTTTATGAGCGGGTAATTAGTCCATATCCACGGGCTTTAGTAAGATATGGCCTGTGCGGCGCCTTTTGGGCCGCTATTTCTTTGGATCCTCCATTAGAAGCCAGCTGGTTGAAAAGACCGACTGGGTTCCTTACGAAAGTAGTTCTCTTGTCAAAGCAACAAGCCCATCTAAAAGATTTGCCAATTAAGAAGCGCGAAGACTTGCGTAACGTCGCAATCATCGCTCACGTTGACCATGGCAAGACCACACTGGTTGATGCCATGTTGTGGCAATCCGGAGCTTTCGCTGCGCACAAGAAGCAAGATGAAGGCCAAGATCGCATGATGGATTCAATGGATCTAGAACGTGAAAAGGGCATCACAATTCTTGCCAAGAACACCGCAGTAAAGCGCGGCAACACCATTGTTAATATTATTGATACACCTGGCCACGCTGATTTCGGTGGCGAAGTAGAACGTGGACTAGAAATGGTTGACGGCGTTATCTTGTTGGTGGATGCATCAGAAGGCCCACTTCCACAAACTCGTTTCGTATTGCGCAAAGCGCTTCAAAAGAATTTGCCAGTTATTTTGTTAATCAACAAAGTTGACCGTCCCGATTCACGTATCGCCGAAGTTGTTGATGAGGCATACGAACTCTTCTTGGATCTTGATGCCAATGAAGATCAAATTGATTTCCCAGTTATTTACGCATCAGCTAAAGCTGGTCGCGCTTCTCTTACACGTCCCGCAGATGGTGGAATGCCGGTAGAAGAGAATCTCGACGTTCTCTTTGACACTATCTTCTCTGCAATCCCAGCACCTGAATATCACGAAGGTGCACCGCTACAAGCACACGTTACAAACCTTGACTCTTCACCATTCCTTGGTCGCCTAGCGCTTTGTCGTGTGCGCGAAGGTGTTATTAAAAAGGGTCAGCAAGTAACTTGGATTAAGACTGACGGAACAATGGAGCGCGTTAAAGTTTCTGAACTTTTGATTACTGAAGCGCTAGAACGCGTTCCGGCACTTGAAGCTCACCCTGGCGACATCATCGCCGTTGCGGGAATTGAAACAATTACCCTTGGCGAAACCTTGGCGGATACTGAAAATCCACACGCGTTGCCGCTGATTATTGTTGATGAGCCATCTATTTCTATGACAATCGGTATTAATACATCACCGCTTGCCGGCAAGAGCGGCACTAAGTTAACTGCGCGCCAAGTAAAGGGTCGCCTTGATGCCGAGCTCGTCGGTAACGTTTCACTTCGCGTGCTAAATACTGAACGTCCAGATACTTGGGAAGTACAAGGTCGTGGCGAACTTCAGTTGGCTGTTCTCGTTGAAATTATGAAGCGCGAAGGTTTTGAATTAACTGTTGGAAAGCCACAAGTAGTTATCAAGAAAATTGATGGAAAAGTTCACGAACCGATGGAGCGTTTAACAATCGATGCTCCTGAAGAATATCTCGGCGTACTTACTCAGTTGATGGCGCTGCGCAAGGGCCGCATGGAACAAATGGTTAACCACGGCACTGGTTGGATCCGCCTTGATTACCGCGTTCCATCACGTGGCTTAATTGGTTTCCGTACCGAGTTCTTAACTGAAACTCGCGGCACAGGTTTGCTACACCACGTATTCGATGGTTATGAAGCATGGCACGGCGATATCCGTACTCGCGGAACCGGTTCACTTGTTTCAGATCGTCTCGGCACCGTTACTTCTTATGCGTTGTACGGAACACAAGATCGCGGAAGCATCTTCGTTGAACCAGGCGATGAAGTTTACGAAGGTATGGTTATTGGTGAGAACTCACGTTCTGAGGATATGGATGTTAACTGCGTGCGCGAAAAGAAGTTAACAAATATGCGCGCCTCAGGTACTGATGAATCAGAGCGATTGATTCCACCTAAGAAGTTAAATATGGAAGGTGCTCTCGAATTCTGTCGCGAAGATGAATGCGTTGAAGTAACTCCAGCGGTCGTTCGAATCCGTAAGGTAACCCTTAACGGTGATGAGCGCGCCCGCGCTACCTCACGTGCCAAGAAGGCGAACCAGACTTCCTAATTCGAGCGTAATTGGAATAAAAGTCAGGGGTGTGGGGTTCAATACCTCATATGACGAGCCCATCCATCAAACTAACGCGCAGCCCTGCTGTGTCGGCGCCAGTGGAGCTCGATCCGCAGCAAGCTAAAGCGGTTTCACATCGCGGGTCACCTTTATTTATTGCAGGCGGACCTGGCACCGGAAAAACTTCAGTATTAATTGAGGCTGCTGTTAGCCGTATAAATTCTGGCCAAGATCCTGATTCAATTTTATTGCTGACATACGGGCGCCAACGCGCATCTGAAATTCGCGATGCAATTGCCCTGCGCACCGACTCAACAGCGCACGAACCACTTGCTCGCACCTTTCACTCACTCGCATATTCAATTCTTAAAATGAATACCGGTGACACTCATTACGAACCAATTTTATTGTCTGGCCCAGAACAAGAAAACTTTATTGAACAATTGCTCCAAGGTGATGTAACCGACGGCTATCGCCAGTGGCCGAGTGATTTGCACGATGGCGAAGATAAGAAAGGTAATCCTCTTTTAACTCAAGGATTTATCCGCGAACTCCGCGACTTAATTATGCGCGCTAATGAACGCGGTATCACTCCTGAAGAATTAGCAGAACGTGGCAATAACGTCGGAGAAAAGTACTGGGCACCGGCTGCTGATTTCTGGTCACGATACAAACAAGTAATGGCGATTCGCGAAGATGCAGCAGGTGATGCCAAGATGCGCATCGATCCATCTGAGTTAATTAGCATCACCATCGCTTACTTAAAATCTAACGAGCCACTTCGTGCACAACTTCAAGCGCGCTTTAAAACGATTATGGTTGATGAGTTCCAAGAGAGCGATCCCGCGCAACGTGCGCTGCTACAACTAATTTGTGGAAGTGATTTGGTAATTGCCTACGATGCAGACTCTGCAGTTGGTCGCTTCCGTGGGGCAGACCCCGATGGTTTAAAGGCAGAAGTAGAAAAATACTTAGTTAAAGGCGCAGAACATATAACGCTCGCCAATTCTTATCGCAGCGCCCCCGAGATATTTGAGATTACCCAATCTGTAACATCGCAATTTCGCGCACCATCTGTAACGCGCAAGCGAATCTGCACATTCGCCGAAAAACCAGCCTTAGATAAGGCCTTTGACCTAGCCCGACTGCGCTCACAATCTGAAGAAGCCCAATACATCGCCTACCATTTCAAGCGCGCACACTTAATGCACGGCATCCCTTATTCGCAGATGGCGGTTATTTTGCGCACCGCCGGAACCCAAGCGAGTGCGCTGCGTCGCGCTTTTGCGCAAGTTTCGATTCCTGTTGCAGGCGATTTAGAAGCGCTATCTGCTAATCCCGCGCTTGTCCCATTTATTTTATTAGCGCGCGTTGCAACTGGTGATCAACCACTAAATCTTGATACCTGTGAACGCCTTTTGATCTCTGAATTTGGCGGCGCCGATGCAATCTCATTACGCCGTATCCGTACCGCACTTCTTGAAGCGCGCGATGATACAACCGATTCCCGTGGCGGAACGCAGTTACTAATTGATGCAATCGATAAAGGTGATATCCCAATTGAAGATAACGCATCACTTACTCGCGTTTACGAACTGCTAGCGAATGCCCGCAAAGCGCTACGAAAGAAAGATGCCCGCGCCGAAGATTTACTCTGGGCAATCTGGGATAACGCAAAGACAAGTGATAATGAAAAATTAAGCACCGCTTGGCGCAACACCGCACTTCGTGGTGGAAATCGTGGGGCAGGTGCTGATCGCGATCTCGATGCAATGATCCAACTCTTTGATGGTGCGCAGCGATTCACAGAACGCTTTCCATATTCCAAACCATCTGCCTATCTTGATGAGTTAGCCCGCGAGTCAATAGTTGGCGACATCATTACCTCGCAAGGTGTTCGCCCCGATGTTGTAGAAATATTGACGGTTCACTCTGCAAAGGGTCGCCAGTGGGAGCTAGTTGCGGTTGCTGGTCTGCAAGAAGGAGTTTGGCCGAATCTGCGCCAACGCAGTTCACTTTTAGGAAGCGAACGCTTGGTAGAACGCGAGCGTCACGGTGATCTTGCGCGGCTTGAGTTAGATGTAATCGCAGCCAGCGCACTAGCCGAGGATGAGCGTCGTTTACTACATGTGGCTGTAAGCCGCGCCCGCCAAGGTTTAATCGTCACGGCAGTTCAACGTGAAGATGACGAACCATCTGCATATTTTGAAGAACTCGATAAAAACTCTGGCGCAGTTGATGCGCCAATTACTGAAGTTCCTCGTCCGCTTACTACATCGGCCCTCGTTGCAACCTTGCGTCAAAATCTAACCGGCCAACATTCCGATCCTGCTGCTGGCATTTTAAAGACGCTATCTGAATCCAATATTCACTCTGCAAATCCAACAAATTGGACAGGTGCACTTGCTATCTCTTCAACAGATGCTGTTGTGCCAGCAGATGGTGATGTTCAAGTCTCTCCAAGTGGCGCTGAAAACTTTACCGAGTGCGGAGTCAAATGGTTCCTCGAGAAAAATGGTGGAACAAATGGAGATTCGACGGCGCAAATTCTTGGTTCAGCAATTCACGAATTTGCACGCATCAAAGTTGAAGACCCCGGAATCACAGATGCAGATCTAATAACAAAACTGCAGAGTTCTTGGTCGCTAATCGATCCAACCGATGGCTGGGTTAGTACGACGGCGCTTAAGCGCGCGATCAAGATGCTGGAGCGATTTGCGCGATATCACGCCGCAACGACCCGAACTGTGGTGGGTGCTGAACTTAACTTCACTATAAAAGTCGGCCGCGCAGAAATCCGGGGAAACGTTGACCGAATAGAAGTCGATAGCGATGGAAATTTCTATGTAATCGACTTTAAAACCGGCAAGAATATGATTAAGAAAGAGGAAGCAAAATCTAACTTGCAACTGGCGTGTTACCAGTTAGCCGTTGCCTTAGATGGCTTTGAGAAGAAATTATCTGGTACCAAATCAACGGGTGCAGAACTTGTTTATCTAGCGAAAGATTCAGTCAAAGTCACCACACGTCAACAATTCATCATTGATCAGGATCAAGTAAAGGCGAAGATCGAAGAGATCGCAGAAGGAATGGGTGCGGCCACATTCCAGGCGCGCATCAATGAAATGTGCGAAAGATGTGTAGTTAAGGCATCTTGCCCGATACAAAACGAGGGTCGGGCGGTGATCCAATGATTGAGAAATATTCACCGCAAGATATCGCTGCAGCCCTGCAAAAAGTTGGTGCAAAAGTTTATGAACCAACTCCAGAGCAGAGCGCGATTATCTCTATCACTTCCAATCCACTCGAACCTGCTGTTGTCATTGCAGGCGCAGGTTCTGGAAAGACCGAAACAATGGCAGCGCGGGTTATCTATCTGGTTGCAAATGGATTTGCCCGCCCAGACCAAATCTTGGGACTTACCTTCACTCGCAAAGCTGCCGGCGAACTTGCAATCCGTATCCGCACCCGTTTGCGTCAGCTACGCGATGCCAAGTTAATTCCCGAAAACACTCCGCTTGAAGTAAGTGTTACTACCTATCACTCTTACGCCGCGCGACTCTTATCCGAGCACTCGATCCGCTTCGGCATTGATGCTGACATTTCTCCAATGGGGGATGCGGCGATGTGGCAACTTGCAAATGATGTTGTTCGTAATTGGCATGATTCAAATTACACAAATGAATCAGAGATAAATACCGTAGTTGATGACTTACTCGGTTTAACTAAGTTGATGCTCGAACATCAGGTAAAACCAGATGCGATCGAAGCCGCCGACCTGGCTGTCTTAGAAGAACTATCAAAGATGACTGGTGATCAAAATGATCAAGTGCGCCGTGTAAACCGCGTGCTATCCCAACGTATTGGGCTATTGCCAATGGTGGAGAGTTTCATTAAGCGCCGCCAACAATCGGGACAACTCTCATTCGATGACCAAATGTCACTTGCCGCAGATATCGCAGTTAACTTTGCGGATGTCGGTGAACTTGAGCGCGCTAAATATTCTGTTGTTCTGCTCGATGAGTACCAAGATACTTCGCAATCTCAGGTACGCATGCTTTCTGCACTCTTTGGAGGCGGTCACCCAGTGATGGCTGTTGGCGATCCTTGTCAGGCGATCTACACCTGGCGCGGTGCATCTGCCGGCACAATCAACTCATTTAATAGCTATTTCCCCAAGGTTTCTGGGCAAACTGGAGCAGAGCGTTACTCACTGCTAACAACTTTCCGCAACGATAAATCCATCTTGGAACTTGCAAATGTGGTCTCTGCGCAAATTCGCGCAGAAGGAAGTGCAGATGTTCCACCGCTGACACCACGACCTGGCGCAGGTGCGGGCAATTTAGCTTGCGGAGTATTTGAAACAATTGATGCAGAGGCACAAGCGATCGCAGATTACTTTGCACCGCTCTGGTTTGATGAGAAACGTTTAGCTGCGCCATCACAGAAACGAACCACCTTTGCAGTTTTAGTTCGCAAGCGTTCTCAAATACCAGCAATCGAAAGTGCGCTTCGATCATCAGGAATGCCAGTAGATGTGATCGGACTTGGCGGATTGATCCACGTTCCTGAGGTTGCAGATATCGTTTCAATGTTAAAGGTTATCGCTGATCCCGATGCTGGCGCTGCGTTGATGCGACATTTAGTTGGTCCCCGAATAAACCTGGGCGCAAAAGATTTGGCAGCACTCGGTGCGTACTCACGGAATCGCGCCCGCGGATCTCGCGCCGAAAGTAAATCACTCATCAAAAAAATCGCCGCCGGTAATCCAGAACAAGCCGAAGCTGACGATCAATTCTTAGGTTCACTAATCGATACTTTAGATGAGATTGAAAAGTGCGATCGAAAGACATTCACCGAAGTTGGATTTAACCGGTTAAAGGTATTTGCTGCTGATCTACGACGCCTTCGCTCTCGCGCAGGTGGCACGATCACAGATTTAATCAATGAAATCGAACGTTATTTATCACTCGAAGAAGAAGTTATGTTGCGCGATGGCACTGGTTCTGGACGCCGCCATATTGATCGCTTCTTAGATGAAGCAGGTAAATTTGCGCGCAGCGGTGGCACACTCTCCTCATTCCTGCAGTGGCTCGATATCACTGGCGAAGAAGAAGGTGGACTTAAATCTGCTGCCCCAGAAGTTCGCAGCGATGTCGTGCAAATACTTACCGTTCACACCTCCAAGGGAGCCGAATGGGATGTCGTCGCTGTTCCAGGCTTAGCCGAAGGTACTTTCCCGGGGATAAACAAATCAGATCCCGATAACTGGATCACCAATGAAAAACATATCCCATTTCACTTACGCGGAGATAGCGCCGAACTTCCCGGGTTCTCATTTAATGGCGCAACAAAGATTTCAGAAGCAAAGAAAGCCATTGATGCTTACGGCAAGATCTGTAGCGCAACAAAGATCCGCGAAGAAATTCGTTTAGGTTATGTGGCATTTACTCGCGCACGCACCCACTTAATTGCAACTACATCTTGGTGGCGCAACGGAGCAGATT
>CAMBOZ010000038.1 GCA_945869505.1 Bifidobacterium breve | reverse complement strand
AGCCAATCCAGCGATACAAAGGCCTTGGCGAGATGGACGCGGATCAATTGCGCGAGACAACTATGGATCCAGATGCACGCACATTGCGCAGAATCACAATTAAAGATGCCACAGCGGCTGAAGCGATGTTTGAACTCTTGATGGGCAATGACGTTGCCCCACGTAAAGAATTTATCTCAACCGCCGAAATCGATCGCGATCGGATCGACGCTTAACTATTAATTAGTCGATCGCTACTAAGTCGAAATATTCATCTTTCCAGATATCTTCATCGCCATCTGGCAACAAGATCACGCGCTCTGGCTTAAGTGCCTGTACGGCGCCTTCATCGTGAGAAACCATGATTACCGCGCCTTGGTATTCACCGAGTGCGCCAAGGATCTCTTCACGAGATGCAGGATCTAAGTTATTTGTTGGCTCATCAAGGAGTAGAACGTTTGCGGCTGAGACGACCAAAGTAGCAAGTGCTAAACGAGTTCGCTCGCCACCAGATAAAACCTTGACTGGCTTATGAACATCATCGCCGACGAATAAGAATGAGCCGAGAACGTTGCGGGCTTCGGGTTCGCGCAGGTCATCTTTAGAAGACATCATATTTTCTAGAATGGTGCGTTCGAAGTCGAGCATTTCGTGTTCCTGGGCGTAATACCCAAGTTTTAAGCCGTGGCCGTGTTCAACTTTTCCGGTATCTGATTCAAGTTGGTTTGCCAAAATCTTTAAGAGAGTTGTCTTACCGGCACCGTTAAGGCCCAAGATGACTACGCGAGAACCTTTATCAATAACGCAAGAAACATCAGTAAAGATTTCAAGTGAGCCATAGTTCTTGGAAAGCTCTTCACCCGATAGGGGAGTCTTGCCACAAGGAGCTGGAGTTGGAAAGCGCAGCTTTGCGACCTTATCTTTGACGCGAACATCATCGAGTGATGAGCGAAGTTTTTCAGCGCGACGTAACATTCCTTGGGCGGCTGTTGCTTTAGATGCTTTAGCGCGCATCTTCTCGCCTTGCTTCTGCAGGATCTCGGCTTTCTTTTCGGCGTTAGCGCGCTCTTTCTTACGGCGATGCTCATCTTGTTCGCGCTGTAATAAGTACTGTCTCCAGCCGAGGTTGTAAACGTCAATAACGTTACGGTTGCCGTCAATGTAGAAGACCTTGTTTACTACTTGTTCGATCAAGTTCACATCGTGAGAGATGATTACGAGTCCACCTGAGTAAGTGCTTAAGTAGTTGCGTAGCCAGATGATTGAGTCTGCATCTAAGTGGTTTGTAGGCTCATCTAGCAGAAGTGTTTCAGCGCCAGAGAAGAGAATGCGCGCCAGTTCAATACGGCGGCGTTGTCCACCAGATAATGTATCTAAGCGATTACCAAATACTGCCTCAGTAACACCGAGTGAAGTTGCGATCGCTTCCGCCTCTGCTGTTGCGGCATAACCGCCAGCTGCTTGGAATTCGGCATCTACACGGGTGTAACGCTCCATCGCCTTTTCAAGAGCGGCACCTTCAGTGGTGGCCATCTCTTCTTCAACTTGGGTCATACGTGCAGCAATTTGATCTAAATCGCGAGCGGATAAAATTCTTTCAATTACAGTTCCTTGATCTTCGCCAGTGCGGGGATCTTGTGGCAAGTAACCGATTTTGCCAGTGCGGATTACTGCGCCGCCTGCGGGGAGAGTTTCACCAGCTAATACTTTGGCGAGCGTTGATTTACCTGCGCCGTTTCGTCCAACGAATCCGATGCGATCTCCGTGATTGATGCGAACTGTGACTCCTGAGACCAGAAGGCGCGCACCCGCGCGTAGTTCAAGAGCATTTGTGGAGATCATTTGACCAAGTCTCCCACAGTGGGGAAATTAAACGAAATTAAGCAGCGCCAATTCGGGTGCGACGCGGGGTAGCAAATGATTTACCGACTGCAGTTAGTTCTGCGGCCACTTGGGCTTTGATATTTTCTTCAGATTTTAGAAGAGTATTTAGCGCAGTAATCGTTGTCTTGAGTTCTTTCTGCTCGGTCTCGAGTTCTAGCTTGCTCATCTTTGTTAAACGACGAAGTGGCATATCCAAGATATAGGTAGCCTGTTCATCATTTAGCTTGAAATCTTTAATTAACTTCTCTTTTGCGGCTGCGGCATCATCGCTGCCACGAATGATTTTAATTACCTTATCGATATCAATGATCGCTTTAAGTAAGCCATCAACCATAGATAGGCGACCTTCAGCCTTTGCCTTGCGGTATTCAGAGCGACGACGCACAACTTCGATGCGGTGATCGATAAATACTTGTAGAAGTTCTTTCAAACCAAGGGTCTGCGGACGTCCCTTAACGAGTGCAACTGCGTTAATTGCGAAGGCATCTTCCATAGGAGTTAATTTAAAGAGTTGTTCCAGAACTGCCTCTGGCTCAAAGCCATTCTTTAGCTCAATAACTACGTTGGTGCCGGTCTTGCCATCAGTTAGATCGATGATGTCGGAAATACCTTGGATCTTCTTGGCTTTTGCAAGATCTGCAATACGTTCAACCACTTTTTCAGGACCGATATTAAAAGGCAGCTCTTTGATCGTGATACCCATTTTGCGAGATGTAACTTTGCTAATCTCAACGGTAGCGCGCACCTTAAATGAGCCCTTGCCAGTGGCGTAGGCATCGCGCACACCTTCGGCTCCGACAAGTTCGCCACCGGTTGGAAAGTCAGGCCCCGGAATATGTTTCATCAATTGATTTAAAGTTGCTTTTGGATTATCAATTAAGAACTTAGTAGCAGCGATTACTTCGCCTAAGTTGTGAGGCGCCATATTTGTCGCCATACCAACTGCGATTCCAGAACCACCATTTACCAATAAGTTTGGATAGGCGGCAGGTAATACCAAAGGCTCAAGTAATTGGCCATCGTAATTTGGGCCAAAATCAACGGTGTCTTCATCAGCTTCCGCAACCATCGCCATCGCTGCTTGTGCCAGGCGCGCTTCGGTGTAACGCATTGCAGCAGGACCAGAATCAAGTGAGCCAAAGTTTCCGTGGCCATCGATTAGTGGCACTTGCATAGAAAAAGATTGCGCCATACGAACGAGTGCGTCATAAATTGCACCATCACCGTGTGGGTGCAACTTACCCATAACTTCACCAACAACACGTGCACTCTTTACATGACCGCGTTCTGGACGCAGACCCATATCTGCCATCTGGTGCAAGATGCGACGATGCACTGGCTTTAAGCCATCGCGCGCATCAGGAAGTGCTCGCGAGTAAATTACGGAATAGGCATATTCCAAAAATGATTCTGACATTTCAGATGAGACATCGATATCAACAATCTTGCCGGGATATTCGCCAGGTTTAGGACCAACCGGTTTTTTCGCCTTGGTTGCAGTCGCTGTCTTCTTTGTTGCCATGCGGGCATTCTGCCAAGTGAACTAGCTAAATTGCGGTACCTACACGCGGTCTGCCACCGACGATTGCAACACATTGGGCCGCTAATTCGGTTCCGGCGGTCATGGCCGCAGTGAGATCGTGTTTAGAGGCAAAAGCTTCGATAAATCCTGCAGCGAAACTATCTCCAGCCCCAGTGGTGTCAACGACTGTGGCAGAAATAGCAGCAACACTGATTGAGTCAAAACCACGCGCTTTGGCGATCGCACCAAGTGAGCCGCGTTTGATTACAACGACCTCGCTGTATTCCAATAAATAATCTAGCGCGCGTTCGATATCGACAAGCCCAGTGAGGAAAATTGACTCTTCTTCATTGAGCAAGAGCACGTTCATCATTGAAAACCAATGATGAATTTCTTTATCTGATACATCTTTCATTGCGCCAACTGATGCTGGGTCAAAGTAGATCGGAATCGAATCAGCACGAACTTTCTCGATCATTGCTAATACGCCAGGGCGAGATAGGGGATTAAGAAGTGCGTAACCCGAGATGTAAACCGCTTGGAATTTATCAAGCGGCGGTAAATCAGCGATCGTTAAATTTGAATTAGCGCCTTTATCGGGAAACATTGTGCGCTCACCAGAGGAATCAACAAGTACAACAACCACACCGGATGCTTTACCGGGGATAATCAGGTTTTCGTGAGCAACGCCTAGCGAATCAAACTCGGCAATTAGCGCCGCGCCAGCCGGGTCATCTCCTACGTGGCCAACGATCGTACTTTTTGCGTTTGTGCGAGTAAGCCAAGCCGCGACATTTCCCGCCGCGCCACCACCGTTGGTGCTGATTCGGCTTGCGGTGTCGCTGCCGAAATTAATCTTTTGAGGAGAAACATCTATGCGTGCAATTACATCAAGCATTACATCACCGATGCAGAGCACGTTAACTGACACTTAGTGCTGCTTTGCTACCGCAATATCAGCGGCGAGGGCTGAATTAGATTTAATGATTTCAATGTTTACAGAAAGTGATTCACCTTCACTTGCGGTATGGAAGTGCTCTAACAAGAATGGAGTCACCGCTTTGCCGATGATTCCGGCTTTTCGAGCCCCTGTTAGTCCGCTCTTTAGAATCGCGTCGTGGCGCTTGCGATCCATCTCGTGTTTTACGGGATTAGCCACAATCAAAGCGCTCGTCTTTGTGCGTAGTAATTCACGGGAGTGAATGATCTTGGCTATCTCGGCGGCACTATTTACTTGATGCTCAATTGTGAAACCTGAATCTGTTAAGTAAAAACCGGGGAAGGCGGTTGTCTTATAACCAACCACTCCAATGGCTAGAGTCTCTAAGCGCTCTAGTGTTGCTGCAACATCTAAAATTGATTTAACTCCGGCGCAGACCACGGTGATATCTAATTGCGAGAGCGCAGTCAGGTCAGCTGATTCATCGAAAGTTTCATTTGCATCGCGATGAACGCCGCCTAAGCCACCGGTTGCAAAGACGCGGATTCCCGCAAGTGCCGCCAAGTGTGCGGTAGCGGCAACAGTTGTTGCAGCAGATTTACCAGTGGCAGCGATAATCGCAAGGTCTCTACTTGAAGCTTTCACAATGTCATCACGATTTGCGATCGCCTTTAATTGATCATCGGTTAGACCAATATGCACAACGCCATCTAGTAAAGCGATAGTCGCGGGCACTGCGCCGTGATCGCGCACAACGTCCTCGACCTCACGTGCAACTTCTAAATTCTGTGGCCGCGGTAATCCGTGGCTGATGATCGTTGATTCGAGGGCAACTATGGGACGACCTTCAGCCAGCGCTGCTGCAATTTCTGGTGATGGAGTAAAGGGCATGCGGTTGCTCATAACCCCAACCTTACCCGTGAGAAGATACCTCTGTGCATCTCTCGCAAATCACTCCTTCGCTATTTGCGAGCCTGGGTTTAACAGATGCGAGCGATCAGATTCAATGTGGCCCAAGCCCAGCCGGGCGTGAACTACTTTTCTTAGTAGATGGTTTAGGCGCAGATGCCGTTGCTAAATATGCGAGCCACATACCTACTTTGTCATCTTTAATTCGCCACGGTGCGGTCAAGACTTCCTTTCCCTCAACAACAGCAACCAGTTTGGCAACGCTAACAACCGGTGTAAATCCTGGAGAGCACGGAATGCTGGGTTATACCGTGCAAGTTCCGCGAAGTGGCGGTCGCATTTTAAATTCGCTGAAGTGGGATGAGCGAGTAGATCCGTATATCTGGCAACCTATTTCTACGCTCTTTGAACGCGCAGTTGCCCAGGATATAAACGTTACCCACGTTGCCGCAAAGCGATATGAAGATACTGGTTTTACTCGCGCGGTGTTTCGCGGCGCTAAATATCGCGGTGCTAATGCGCACGCGGATTTGATTACTGAAACGGTCGCTGCGCTTAAGGAAACCCCAACATTTGTGTATCTCTATGTAAATGATTTAGATGTCGCCGGCCACAGTGATGGCGTTGGTTCCGATCAATGGCTAGCAGCACTTTCGGGAATTGATCAATTGGTTGCGACTCTGCTACAAAAACTTCCGCGCCAAACTCGCTTATGGCTAACTGCTGACCACGGAATGATCAACGTGGGAGAAATGATTGTGATCGGACAGGGAAATAACTTGGCTGAAAACATTGCCACGATTGCTGGTGAACCACGCGCACGCCATCTTTATTTAAGTGATGGCGCTGGCGCATCAGAAATTGCTGATGTGGCATCTCGGTGGGAAGAGTTTCTGGGGGAGAAGGCGAGTGTTTACACCCGCGAAAAGGCCATCGCCGCTAGTTTATTTGGCAATCTAGTCTCCGCCGATGCCGCAGATCGCATGGGAGATGTAATTGTGGTTGCCCACGGTGATTTAATTTTGATCGAAGCCGAACGTGAAAAACAAGAGGGTGCAATGGTTGGCCATCACGGCGGAGCAAGTGATATCGAAAGTTATGTTCCGCTATTAACCGCGGTAATTTCCTAAGTTAGTTACTGTTTTCAGGATCTTCTTTTGGCTTTTGACCGAACATAATTTCATCCCATGATGGAACCTTGGCGCGCGCGGTTATGCCATCTTGCTTATCGCCAGGTGCTGGAGTTTCGCGGATAGAAACCAAGCGCGGTGTCTCACGTGAGATCTCAGCTTCAAATTCTTCATCTGTCGGGTCATTATCTGGAAGGTCATCTAGTGACGATGCGATGCCGCGAATTGGCGCGCTGTCGATACGAATTGGTTCACGCGGTTCAATTCGTTCGCTACGTGATGGATGTGTTGGCTCGGAATAAATCAGCCCAGGTTCAATGCGACGAATCGGTGCATCTTCACCCATCATCCAAGCGGCGTTGTCATCTAGTGGAGCAATTGTGCGACGGTGCGTGTCATAGCTAAATTGAGCGGCGCCCATTCCATCGCGATTTGGGTAGTGAAGTTCGATAGTCCAAGTGCCGTCATTTAAGCGCCAGGTGTTCCAATCTAGCGAATCAATTTCAACACCGCGCGGCGCTAGTTTTGATGTGACAATATCTAAGAATGTAATTGCTTCACGCCCGTTATCTTTTCCATCGCGACGAGGTGTTAGCGAATGAACTTGATCGATGATAAATAAGCGCTCTTGCAAAATTGGTCCGGAGAATCGTTCAACTTTATCCACTGAAATATCACCATCGCGAGCAATTGAATCCATAGTTTCGCCAGCGCGCAGGCGTCGTTGAATTTCCTTAACGGTCATTGCGGCGTTCTCGTCTGCAACCGGCACCGAGGTTAGGCGTGGTTGGTTAACGGTGGCGCGCAATATGTCGCTGATGCGCAGTGTGTACTCGGCCCCGTTGTTATCGGTGAGCGCTATGTGCACCCCATCGGGGGTCTTGCCAGTTAAGCGCAGCTCACTCATGTGGGCGAGAATACCCGCCAAGGGTGAAAAAGTAGGTGAGGAGGGAGTTGGGCTGAACGGGGGATTTAGCCGATTTACGCTCGGAGCCCCATCTGTGGCAAGATACGCAGTCTGCACGGCAGTTATAGCCGCGCTGCAATCAGCAACAAATAGCTTGAAAGAGCTTTACTTAGATGAGGACCAAACGATGAATATTCTTGATGCCGTTGATGCGAAGTCACTTCGCCATGACATCCCACAATTTCGTGCAGGCGATGAACTCAAGGTCCACGTTCGCGTTATCGAAGGTAGCAAGAGCCGTATCCAGGTCTTCCAAGGAATTGTTATCCGTCGCCAAGGCGATGGCGTTCGCGAAACTTTCACCATCCGTAAGGTTTCTTACGGTGTTGGAGTAGAACGTACCTTCCCAGTTCACACACCAGTTATTGAAAAGATTGAACTCGTAAAGAAGGGCGATGTTCGTCGCGCCAAGCTTTACTACCTCCGCGATCTTCGCGGTAAGGCTGCCAAGATCCGCGAAAAGCGTGATGGCATCGAAGGTTACGGCGATGGAATTCTTTCAACTCCGGTTGCTGAGGTTATTGTTGAAGCGCCAGCTCCAGTTGAGGTCGTTGCAGAAGCGCCAGTAGCTGAAGTAGTAGCAGAGGTTCCAGCTGAGGTTGCGACTGCAGAAGTTGCGGTTGAAGCTGAAGCTGCGGCTGAAGACAAGCCTGCTAACTAAGTAAATTCTTTCAATGCCACGTAAGGGCTCGCTTCTACGCGAGTTTCCTATACTGATAGTTGTTGCGCTCGCAGTTTCTATTGTCATAAAAACTTTCTTGGTTCAGTTTTTCTTCATTCCTTCTGGATCTATGGAGAACACGCTTCAAATAAATGACCGCGTCGCGGTAAATAAGGTTCCTTTCATCGGAAAATCAATAAAGCGGGGCGATGTAGTCGTCTTTCGCGATCCTGACAACTGGTTACCTGAGCCTTATGTCGGCGACCAAAATAAATATTTAGCAATTGTGAAAGACGCATTCGTCGCTGTTGGAGTATTACCAAATCCCGCAAAGCAATATTTAGTTAAGCGAGTGATTGGCGTAGCCGGTGATAAAGTTGAATGTTGCTCAAAAGGTAAGAAGTTAATGATTAATGGCGTCGAAATAGATGAGCCATATATATTTGCAGGAAACACTGCGAGTGATACTAATTTCAATGTCACCGTGCCTGCCGGCAAAATCTGGGTGATGGGCGATCACCGCGGTGCCAGCGCTGATTCACGATTCCATCAAGATGATATAAATAATGGAATGGTTCCAAACTCCAAAATTACTGGAAAAGTTGTGGGAATTATCTGGCCGATTAAGAACTTAGGCATTGTCGATTCGTACTCTTCACTGAAATAAATCCTGCCGAAATTAGCCTATGAAGGTTATAGAGTCGCTACTGATAGATGCAGGAATCACCCCGCTTGCTGGAGTTGATGAAGCAGGTCGCGGCGCGTGCGCTGGTCCACTCGTAATCGCATCAGTTGTATTGGCCGATCCTTTTGCGCCAGAGCTTACGCAAGTTAGAGATTCCAAAGATGTATCAGAGAGCGAACGAGAAAAACTCTTTGACGTCGTCACGAGCGCATCGCTTGCGGTCAGTGTGATTATTGTTCCTGCCGCAGAAGTTGATCAAAGAGGCGTACACGCCGCAAACCTTGATGGGATGCGCAGGGCAGTGCAAGGCTTAGCAATTACACCAAGTTATGTACTGACCGATGGTTATGCCATTGAGGGCTTGGCCATTCCCAATGTGGCAGTCTGGAAAGGCGATCAAGTCGTAACTTGCATCAGCGCAGCATCGATAATTGCAAAAGTAACTCGTGATCGAATTATGCGCGAGTTAGATGCGCAATTTCCTAAATATGGATTTGCTAGACACAAAGGCTATATCACCAAAGTACATACCGAAGCTCTGCAGGAGCACGGTCCGTGTATAGAACACCGACGTTCATTTGCAAATATCGCTTCACTTTCTCAATAATTACCCACAAGTAAAGCAAGAGGGATCTTCGCATTGCGCGATGAGATCTAATCTGCGCGCTATGAATAAGGGCGGCAGAAAGCGAAGTAACTTAGTAACTGGGGCTTTTGGCGAAGATGTAACCGCCAGGTTTGTAACGGCGCGTGGCGACGAGATTCTCGATCGTAATTGGCGAGTGCGAGAGGGTGAAATTGATTTAATCTCCCTCGGAACAGATGGACTATTTCACTTTATTGAAGTCAAGACGCGATCATCTTTGGCATTTGGCCACCCATTTGAAGCAATTAATAAAGATAAAGCCCACCGCATGCAGCGATTGGCAATGGCTTGGCTAGCAACCCATGGTTGTCTGGGATGTGACTATGCAATAGATGCGGCAGCCGTAATAATCAACAGTGACGGTTCACATTCGCTTGAATATCGCGGCGGCTTGCTATGACCCTGGGTATCACGCAAAGCGTGGCGCTCTTGGGTTTAGATGGCGCAGTTGTCACTATCGAAGTCGATATTGCAGATGGCATTCCTATGTATTCACTGTTGGGGTTGCCCGATGCTGCGCTGAGTGAATCAAGAGATCGGGTTCGCGCTGCCCTAATAAATACAAATGAAATCTGGCCTAATCGTAAAGTCACGGTTTCGCTCTCGCCCGCATGGCTACCTAAGAGTGGATCAAGTTTTGATCTTTCAATTGCGCTTGCGATATTGATTGCCCATCAAGCTTTGCCGCAAGAGCCGCTAAATGAAGTCCTTGTCTTAGGCGAACTTGCCTTGGATGGCAAGATTCGTTCGGTCCGTGGAGTTTTGCCTGCTCTAATAGCGGCATATAAAGCAGGAATAAAGCGCGCCTTTGTTCCTCAAGATAATTTCGCAGAAGCGTCACTGATGACACAAATGCACATCATTGGATTTTCCTCACTTTCAGAAGTTTTGCGATTTATACGCACTGGTGAGATCGCAATAGCGCCGCAACTTGAGTTAGTGCTTGAAGAAGATGCAAATTATCCAGATTTTGCAGATGTAGCTGGGCAGAGTGCAGCGCGTTTTGCCGCAGAGGTCGCAGCAAGCGGGGGACACCATCTGCTTTTAATTGGTCCGCCAGGTGCGGGTAAGACAATGATTGCATCGCGCATTCCAACAATATTGCCGGCGCTAAACATTGAACAAGCGCTCGAAGTAACAGCGGTGCATTCCATCGCCGGCACCTTAGGCAATCGTTCACCAATGTCACGACTAGCGCCGATAGTTTCACCGCATCACAGTGCGACCCGGGTGGCCATGGTTGGCGGTGGATCGTCGGTCATCAGACCTGGTGCATGTTCATTGGCACATCATGGAGTTCTATTTATCGACGAAGCGCCCGAGTGTGCAAATGGAGTTCTAGATGCCCTGCGTCAACCATTGGAATCTGGCACGGTAACAATTGCACGAAGCGTCGGCAGTCTCACCTTTCCTGCGCAATTTCTTTTAATTCTTGCCGCTAATCCTTGCCCGTGCGGAAAGTTCTCTGGTCGCGGAAAATCTTGCACTTGCTCCTCGCTACAAGTCAGGCGCTACCTTGGAAAGTTATCTGGACCCTTGATGGATCGCATAGATATGCGGGTGCAAGTTGAGCCAGTGACAAGGGTGGAAATGGCACAGACTGAACTTGGTGAACCTAGTTCAGTAATCGCAGCGCGCGTATTAGTTGCACGGCAGAAAGCGGCAGCCAGATTTAGCGCCGAGCCCTGGTCATTAAATTCGGAGATTCCTTCCCGCGCTTTGCGTACAACATATAAACCAGAACGCGCCGCAATGAACTTTCTGCACGATGAATTAGATAGAGAAAGACTGACTGCAAGAGGGCTTCATAAAATAATCCGTTTGGCTTGGACTTTGGCCGATTTAAATGGAAACGAAATTCCACTCCTGGAAGATGTAAAGTTAGCTCATCGCCTGCGCGAAGGTTCTGAGATATGAACGAGATTGATGCCTCACTTTACCTATTCGCAAATATCGAAGGTGGGCACGTCTTTTGGAGTAATCAAGTATCTGAACTCGGTCCCGTTCTTGTTTATGAAAGACTGTTAAGTGGAAAGTATGATCGTGTTAAATACGAAAAGTTGATCACAAATTTGCGTGCTACCAAATTGGAAGAGATTAAGGAATCCATTGATAGGACTGGATCAATTTTCTTAACTCCACAATCACCGGATTGGCCCATATCGTTAGATGATCTGAGCGCTACTCCATTTGGTCTGGTTGTTAAAGGTGACTTATCCGCACTTGCTGAAAAATCACTTGCGATAGTCGGAACTCGGAATCCAACTCAATACGGACTTCGCATCGCCGGTGATTTTGCTGCAGGTTTTGTTGATCGCGAATGGAGCATCGTAAGCGGCGGCGCATACGGAATAGATTCAGCGGCACATAAAGGAGCACTGATCGCTGAAGGAAGAACTATTGCTGTTCTTGCAGCAGGAGTAGATGTGGCATATCCCGCTGGGAACGCACGGCTCTTCGCTGAAATTGCAGAGAACGGTGCGTTGG
>CAMBOZ010000037.1 GCA_945869505.1 Bifidobacterium breve | reverse complement strand
AAGCAGCAACTTCCATAACTCCTGGATCTATGTCACCAACTAGTCCTGAATCGGTTCGTGAAATTCCTACATCCAGAACGGTAGCGCCGCTCTTTATATCTCCCGCTTTTAAGAAATGGGGGCTACCAATCGCTGCCACGATGATATCTGCGCGCTGAGTGTGTGCTGATAAATTCTTTGTTCCGGTATGAGTCAGCGTAACCGTTGCATTTTCTTTTTTGCGATTTAGCAAGAGACCAAGTGGTCGGCCGACGGTTAGACCGCGACCAATGACCACAACCTCTGCACCCGACAATGGAATTTTGTAGTGGCTGATTAATTCAACAATCCCACGTGGAGTGCACGGAAGCGGAGCGGCGTATCCAGCAACAAGCCTTCCTAAATTCATCGGGTGTAATCCATCGGCATCTTTTGCTGGATCAATCGCTTCCAAGACTTTCTGGGTGTTTATTCCATGCGGCAAGGGAAGTTGCACAATATAGCCAGAACATTCTTTCGCTGAATTCAAATCTTTTATTGCGGCTAGAACATCCGATTCAGAAGCATCTGCTTTTAAATCAACGCGAATAGAAGTAATACCGACTTCCTGGCAGTCACGATGTTTCCCAGCAACATAAGAAAGCGACCCTGGATCATCGCCGACCAAGATTGTTCCTAAGCCCGGTGTAACTCCATTGTTCTTAAGGTCTTTGACGCGCGCAGAAAGGCCCTGCTTAATGGAGGCCGCTAAAGCTTTGCCATCCAGAATTGTTGCGCTCATATGCTTGATCCTATTAGAAGCGCTCGTAGCAAGCGAAGTTACGCATGCGAGAAGTGTCGTGTTCCGGTGAAGAACATAGCTATTCCTGCAGAATTTGCCGCTGCGATTACTTCTTCATCGCGAACGCTTCCACCTGGCTGAACAACAGCGGTTACTCCGCCATCGATCAAAATCTGCAAACCATCAGCAAATGGGAAGAAGGCATCGCTGGCAGCAACGCTGCCCTGTGCTCGCTCTCCCGCACGATCTATGGAAAGACGTGCAGAGTCAACGCGATTTACCTGACCCATTCCGATTCCGACTGCGGCACCATTCTTAGCTAACAAGATGGCGTTGCTCTTTACTGCACGGACTGCGCGCCAAGCAAATTGCAGATCTGATAAGACTTGTTGCGAAACTTTTTCTCCAGTTACTTGATTCCAGTTTGCAGAATCATCACCAGGGGCATCAATCTTGTCAGTATTTTGAAGTAGAACTCCACCTGATACTGGGCGAATTTCTAACGGCGACAGTTTGGTATTCGGACAAGTCAAAATACGAATTGAAGGTTTCTTCATTAAAATTTCTAACGCGGCTGGCTCGTATTCCGGAGCAATGATTACTTCGGTAAAGACTTGCGAAAGTGGTTCCGCCATTGCAACAGTCACTTTGCGATTTGCTGCGATTACTCCGCCAAAAGCTGAAACTGGATCGCACGCGTGCGCTGCTAAATATGCCGAAGCGATATCGGTACCCGTTGCAATACCGCAAGGGTTGGCGTGTTTAATGATTGCAACACACGGATCTGTGTGATCAAGAGCCGCGCGCCATGCTGCATCGGCGTCGGTGTAATTATTAAATGACATCTCTTTGCCATGGCTTTGCACAGCGTTTACGATTCCGGGAGGTCCACCGCGATAAATTGCAGCGCTCTGATGCGGATTTTCTCCATAACGTAGCGATGATTCTCGCTTCCAAATTAAGCCAAACCAATCTGGGATATCCATACTTATTTGAGTTCCCAGCCAACTTGCGATGGTTAAATCGTATTCAGCTGTGGTGCGGAAAACTTCGAGGGCAAAATTACGTCGTTCCTCAAGGGTGGTTCCACCTGCGCTAATTGCGGCAAATAAGGCGTCATATTGGGCAACTTTGGAAATTACCGCTACCGAGCCGTGGTTCTTGGCAGCGCCCCGCAACATAGATGGACCGCCAATATCAATCTGCTCAATGCATTCGGCATATGCAGCACCCGATGCGATCGTTTGTACAAATGGATAGAGATTGATGATTACTAGATCAAATGGCTCAATATCTAGATCTGCAATTGCTTGCATATGATCTGAATTATCCTGATCGGCCAATATTCCAGAATGAATTTTAGGATGAAGAGTTTTTACACGGCCACCCATAATTTCTGGAAAGCCGGTGTATTCGCTAACTTCTGTAACCGCAATTCCTGATCCCTGCAAAGTTTTAGCAGTTGAACCGGTGGAGATAATTTCTATTCCAGCTTTACTTAGGGCAGCGCCAAGCTCGAGTAAGCGATCTTTATCGTAAACGCTGACGAGCGCACGGCGAATAGGTTTGCGATCTGCCATCAGGACCTCACGAGATTAGTTAGAAGTTGCTGCAGCGTTGCAACATAGAGACGTCGTTCCACAATCTTAATGCGTTCATGCAGCGTGGCTTCTGTATCAGTCGGTGTGATTTCCACACTTTCCTGAGCAATTATTTCGCCAGTATCCACGCCCTCATCTACCCAATGAATTGTGGTACCTGTCTGGGTTGCGCCGGCGGCTAGTGCATCGCGGACGGCGTGAGCGCCGGGAAAGAGCGGTAGCAAGGCAGGATGGCTATTTACGATTCGGAATTTGGCAACACAGTCACTAGATAAAAGCCGCATAAATCCTGCGCTCACAACTAGATCTGGATTAAGTGCGAGCAATTGATCTGAAAATTCCAAATCCCAGTTCTTGCGATCCTGCTGCATTGGAATAATAAATGTGTCAATCTTGGCGCTACTCGCGCGCTTTAAAACTTGGGCCTCTGGTTGATCACTAATTAACCCAACTATCTGCGCATCAAGATCCCCGTTGGCAACGGCATCGATTATTGACTGTGCGATTGAGCCACTGCCTGAAGCAAGTAAAACAATGCGCGCTAGCTTCATTTTCGCGATCGCAATTTAATCTGAGGAATGAATACTAAGGCCGCTATTCCAAGCCCAATTTGAAGGGTTATTGATAGCGTTAATTTCCAGATTGAAACTCCAACGGCGCTCATTGCTTCAGTCATCAATGAACCGCTGGCTAGATAAGAAATTGCAGAAATCGAAATAGCGATCAAGACGATTGCCTGAAATAGCGAGCGAGAACTGGAAGCAAGTGCCCAGGTTGCAACAAGTGCTCCGAGAGCGATTACAAATAGGACAGCAATTAACGCCCACTTAGATGAAGAGGTTGGCAAGACTGCCAAAATTGGTAGCGCAGGAATTTCACCGAGGCGATGAATAAATGGTGAAACAAGTGTTCCTTCACCAACTGCGAATCCAGTTCCGGTGAAATAGGCGAGAACTGATACCGCCAGATTTGGAAGATAAAAAAGATTGAGGGCAAAGAGTAGAAACGCTCCGAAGAAACCTGGTTGAAGAACAATTGAGATATTTTTAAATGTTGAAATATTCATAAAAATGGCGATCGCCAAGAAGATAAAGGAGGAACCTAAAAGAATCGCTAATACTCGTGTTGCGTAACTAACTGCTTGAGACATACGTAATCGCGATCCTGCCGTTAGTGATGCTAGGTAAGCGATTAGAAATGAAAAGACTGGAGCTAAATACCACTGAGAACTCACAGCGGGAGATTTG
Source organism: Bifidobacterium breve (assembly GCA_945869505.1). The sequence goes on along the minus strand of CAMBOZ010000037.1, from coordinate 8,400 downwards.
CTAGCCAAAGCAAGAAGTGTCGCGATGATTGCGTATTGAGATGCGAAGATCGATCTGACGCTAGCGATATTGTGAAAGTCACCGTGTAATTTAGATAGGGCTCGTCCGAAACCGCTCCGCAGTGCAAAGAACGGTAAAAGCATTGCGCCAATTGGTAGGTAAGAGAGATAACCAGTTGCGGTACCAGTTAGGAAAAACGGTATGTGATGAGTGCCAAGCCACAACCAGATTGCCGCGCGCATTGGATCTGATGTATTTCCAGTTGCACTACCCGCGGTGGCCCAAGCAATTAGCGAGATAAAAGCAAGCGGTAGAAGCAGTATTGCGACGGTGCGTAAGACTTGTGCAAACGAGACCGCTAGGACACGTTGCAACATGGGCTATCTCAGAGACCGAGTATGGCGCGCATTAAGCGCGCTGTTTCGCTCGGAGTCTGTCCCACTTTTACACCCGCTGCTTCGAGCGCATCTTTCTTTGCCTGCGCTGTTCCAGAAGAACCAGAAACAATTGCGCCTGCATGGCCCATTGTCTTTCCTTCAGGAGCGGTAAATCCAGCAACGTAACCTACAACTGGCTTGGTTACATATTCCGCGATAAATGCTGCAGCACGTTCTTCTGCATCTCCACCGATCTCACCAATCATTACGATTGCAGTTGTTTCTGGATCATCTTGGAAAGCCTTTAGGCAATCAATGTGTGTTGTTCCGATTACAGGATCTCCACCAATTCCAACGGCGGTTGAGAATCCGATATCGCGAAGCTCGTACATCATCTGATAGGTAAGAGTTCCGGATTTTGAAACAAGACCAATTGGTCCGCGCTTTGTGATATTCGCAGGAATAATTCCCACATTTGATTGCTCTGGGCTAATTAGCCCGGGGCAGTTTGGTCCAATAATTTGCGTGGTTCCCTTTTGTAAAGAGTAGGCGTAGAAGTAAGCCGAATCGTGCACTGGAATTCCCTCAGTGATCACAACAACGAGCGGCATCTTGGCATCGATTGCATCGATCACCGCTGCCTTGGCAAATTTAGGTGGAACGAAAACGACTGAAACATTTGCTGCAGTTGCGGCGATCGCTTCAGCTACAGAGTTAAAGACAGGAAGTTGGTGGCCGTCTATATCAACGACCTGGCCACCTTTGCCAGGTGTAACGCCTCCGACAACTTTTGTGCCTGAAGCCAACATGCGGCGAGTGTGTTTGGTTCCTTCAGAACCAGTCATACCTTGCACAATTACATTGCTTGTCGAATTAATAAAGATAGACATTACTTTGCCGCCAATTCTGCAGCGCGAGATGCTGCTCCATCCATAGTTTCCGCTTGCTCAACCAAAGGATGGTTTGCTGCAGTAAGAATTGCGCGACCTTCCAAAACATTATTGCCATCTAGGCGCACGACGATCGGCTTAGTCGCCTTTGCTCCTAGTAGTTCAAGTGCTTGCACAATGCCGTTTGCAACGGCATCACAAGCAGTGATTCCGCCAAAGACGTTAACAAATACGCTCTTTACATCAGGGTCACCCAAAATAATTGAAAGTCCATCAGCCATTACTTGCGCTGATGCTCCCCCGCCAATATCTAGGAAGTTCGCCGGGCGCATCCCACCAAATTTTTCACCAGCGTATGCAACGACATCTAGAGTAGACATCACCAAACCTGCACCGTTGCCGATGATTCCAACTTGGCCATTATCGAGTTTTACGTAGTTCAAACCCTTTTCTTTCGCGGCGGCTTCTAAGGCGTTGGCAGCAGCGTGATCGACGAGCGCTGCGTGATCTGGCTGACGGAATTCTGCATTGTCATCAAGAGTAACTTTGCCATCGAGTGCAACGATGCGACCATCTTCAGTCTTTACAAGTGGATTAACTTCTACAAGGGTTGCATCTTCAGATTGGAAAGTTTCCCAGAGTTTTACGAGAACATCCGCAACTTGATCTGCGATATCTGCTGGAAATTTTGCTTGAGCGATGATCTCTTTCGCTTTTGCTTTAGAAATTCCATCTACTGCAGTCACTGGAACCTTCGCCAATTTTTCAGGCGCAGTGCGAGCAACTTCTTCAATATCCATTCCGCCGGCTACGGATGCCATTACTAAAAATGTGCGGTTTGAACGATCTAATAAAATTGAAATGTAGTACTCGTCAACAATTGGCGCAGCTTGCGCGATCATCACCTGATGAACTGTGTGGCCTTTGATATCCATTCCGAGGATTGCGCCAGCTTTCTCTTTGGCATCGTTTGCATCAACGGCAAGTTTTACGCCGCCTGCTTTGCCGCGTCCGCCAACTTTCACCTGCGCTTTGACTACAACTTTTCCGCCCATTGCAGACGCTGCCTTAAAGGCTTCATCTTCGGTGGTTGCTACTGCACCAGCCAAGACGGGAACGTTATGTTTTTCAAAGAGGTCACGTGCTTGGTATTCAAAGAGATCCACAGATAATTACCGTTTCGACGATTTACTAGCTCTTCTTTTGCGCTAGTGGATAGGGGTAATCCTAATCCCAGGCGCGGGTTACAGAACCACCACGGGCGCGTAGCGCAGCAGCAGTCTTTTATCGCCATATTGCCCAAAGTTGATCGTTGCCTCAGATTTATCGCCTTCGCCAGCCAGCGCTACGACGGTGCCAAGTCCGAATGTGTCATGTGACACACGCTGACCAACTTCGAGAACCATCGCTGATGATTTCTTACCGGTTGCACGCGGTGGAGCGGTGATGGCAACTCGTGATCTGCGAATTGCAGAACTGCCGGAAGAAGATTTAGAACGCGTCTCGTTCTTCCATTCAATTAAATCACTTGGAATCTCATCTAAGAAACGTGAACCTGGATTGTATTTAGGGCTTCCAAAAGTTAGGCGATATTCCGCACGGGAAATGTATAAACGTTTTTCGGCGCGGGTTAAACCAACGTATGCCAAACGTCGCTCTTCTTCAATCTCTTTTGGATCATCAAGTGTTCGGGCATGCGGAAAGATTCCATCTTCCATACCGGTGAGAAATACTGTGGGAAATTCCAGACCTTTAGCGGTGTGCAAAGTCATCAACGTGACGACTCCCCCGTGATCTTCACCATCGGGAATCTCATCCGCATCTGCCACCAGTGAAACTTTTTCGAGGAATCCTGATAAAGAAATTTCTTCATCTTCGCCGAGTTCTTCAAAGGGCCGCTCTTCATATTCCATAGAAGCTGAGACAAGTTCCTTTAAGTTCTCAACGCGAACTTCATCTTGGGGATCTGTGCTGGCTTCGAGTTCGGTTAGCAAACCTGACTGCTCAAGGACCGCCTCAATGATTACAGATGGCTTGGTCTTGGCCTCAACTAAGACAGCCAACGCGGATAGCATCGAAGTGAATTGTGAAATAGATTGTGATGCTTTATTGGGTACTGCAGTTGCCTCAGAAACGCGCAGGAGCGCGTGCCAGAAAGAGATTCCTTGGGCGTCGCCAAAGATTTCAACTTCTTCAAGAGCGCGGTCACCAATTCCACGTTTTGGAAAGTTGATTATTCGGCGAAGTGAAACCTCATCATTTGGGTTTGCCAGAACTCGCAAATAAGCCAGTAAATCTTTAACTTCCTTACGTTCATAAAAGCGCAGTCCGCCAACTACTTTGTAAGGTATTGCAGCGCGCATAAAAATTTCTTCAAAGATACGTGATTGCGCGTTTGTGCGATAAAAGACCGCGGTATCACCTGGATTTGAATGGCCCATATCTTGCAGAGAGCGAATCTCGCCCTTTACGAATTCTGCTTCGTCATATTCAGATTCTGCGACGTAACCGATAAGCGGCGCACCTGAACCAGCATCAGACCAAAGGTTCTTCTCTTTACGAGACTCATTCTGGGTGATCACCGCATTGGCAGCGTTGAGAATATTCTGAGTTGATCGGTAGTTTTGTTCGAGTAAGACGGTAGCAGCGCTTGGATAATCAACTTCAAATTGCAGAATATTTCGGATAGTCGCTCCGCGAAAACCATAGATTGACTGGTCGGCATCGCCTACAACGCAGAGTTCGGCTAAAGGATATCCATCGCCTTCGGAACCGGTTAATTCCTTAACCAACATATATTGCGCATGATTTGTATCTTGGTATTCATCAACCAAGATGTGACGAAAGCGGGATCTAAAGCGCGCCTTAGTTTCAGGGAATTGCTGCAGTACTTGCACCGTCTTCATAATCAAATCGTCAAAATCGAGTGCGTTGGCTTGTTTCAAACGTTTTTCATACATTGTGTAAACATCAGCAACGATAGTTTCAAATTGATTTTGGGCGGCTGAGAGATATTGGTATGGAGTCTGAAGTTCATTCTTAGCGTTTGAGATTAGTGATTGGAACTGTCGTGGTGGATATCGCTTTGGATCAAGATTGAGCGTCTCCATCACCCGCGAAATCAACTTCTGCGAATCTGCAGAATCGTAGATACTGAAGGTGCTGCTGTAGCCCAACCGTTCAATTTCTTGGCGCAGTAAACGAACACAAGCCGAGTGGAATGTTGATACCCACATAGATTTCGCAACTGGCCCAACCAGATCGGTGACTCGCTCTTTCATTTCGCCAGCAGCTTTATTTGTAAATGTAATCGCTAATATTTCATATGGTCGCACCCCGCGCGCTGCCATTAAATAGGCGATGCGCCGCGTTAAGACGCGAGTTTTTCCAGATCCTGCGCCAGCAACAACTAACAGAGGTGCACCTTGATGGATGACCGCTTTCTGTTGCTGGGGATTTAACCCCTCGAGCAGCGCATCTGTATCAACCATGGCGCGGAGTCTATTAGGCTTGACTGTCATGGAGCCGCTACCAAATTCTGAAATCAAACGTGTACTCGTCATCAACGCTCATCCTGATGACTCAGACTTTGGCGCATCCGGAACCATCGCGCAATGGGTTAAAGCAGGCATTGAGGTTGCATATGTCTTCTGCACAAATGGCGATCAAGGTGGCGAAGAATCTGGCTTTACCAAAGAAGAAATGCCAGCGATCAGACAGCGCGAGCAACGCGCGGCAGGTGCGGCAATCGGCGTTACTGATATAACTTTTCTAAATTATGTAGACGGCCACCTCGAACCAACTCTGGCCCTTCGCAAAGATATTGTTCGTCGCATTCGCATCAGCAAACCAGATCGCATGGTCTGCCAATCTCCCGAACGCAATTGGGATCGAATTGGTGCAAGCCATCCAGATCATTTAGCAGCAGGTGAAGCCGCAATTCAGGCGGTCTATCCAGATGCGCGCAACCCATTTGCCTTTACCGATTTGCTAGATAACGAAGGTTTGCAACCACATCGCGTCAAAGAAGTTTGGATGATGGGCTTTGCTAATCCCGATCACTGGGTAGATATCACAGATACCTTTGATCTAAAGATGAAAGCGCTGCATGCACACGCTTCTCAAACAGCGCACAATAAAGAGTTAGAAAATATGGTCCGCGAGTGGGGCCAGCGCAATGCAGGTATTGGTGGATTGCCAGATGGTCGTATTGCAGAAGCTTTTAAGATCATTAATACAAATTAACGAACAGTCACCGATTTAATTTCAACTGGTTGCACTGGGTAACCATCTGGTGAGTAATAAGCCTTACCTGATGCTTGATCAATTGTGTATGCCCCAACTTTTTCTAGCTCTAGCAAAAACGGTAAACCGCTAGTTATCTTGCCCCAGATCGTGTATTTAGCAGGCAGAGCAGTGTCTTTGTAAACTAAGAAGAACTGGCTTCCGTTGGTATTTGGACCACTATTTGCCATTGCAACAGTTCCTGCGGGATAAGTGATGCCTTTACCTTTGGGTAAATTCTCATCTTTATAGCCCTTCCAGGAACCGGGTGAACCATTTCGCTGTGCAGATGGATCACCACATTGAAGAACGAATATTCCTTCCGTCGTTAAACGATGACAAAAAGTTTTATCGAAGTACTTGGCTCGAGCCAGTGCTGACATATTAGTAACCGTCTGGGGTGCCGCCGGATTCATTGCAATTGTGATCACGCCACAATTGGTCGTGATTGTCATTGTGCTCGCTAATTTCTTATCAACGCTCTTTGGTTGCTTTAGTTTTCCAGGAGTGCGCACTTTAGAGGTTGGTGTAGCGCACCCATCAACTGTTTGCGGGCGTTCCTCAGCTTGGGATGCGGGGAGAGGAAGTAAGAATAAAAGTGTTAAAACTGCAATAAATTTCTTCACGGTCACTCCCACTCGATAGTTCCAGGCGGTTTCGATGTCACATCCAACACAACGCGATTTACTTCACGCACTTCATTGGTAATTCTAGTAGAAATTTTTTCTAGAGTTTCATAAGGAACACGCGACCAATCAGCGGTCATAGCATCTTCGCTGGAAACCGGGCGCAAAACAATTGGGTGACCGTAGGTGCGGCCATCGCCTTGCACGCCAACGCTTCGCACATCGGCCAACAAAACAACTGGGCATTGCCAAATATCTCGGTCTAAACCAGCAGCCTTTAACTCTTCGCGCGCGATTAAATCTGCGTGACGCAAAAGATCTAGACGCTCTTTTGTTACTTCCCCAATGATACGAATACCGAGTCCCGGACCTGGGAAAGGTTGACGCCAAACAATCTCTTCTGGCAACCCAAGTTCTAGACCAACTTGGCGCACTTCATCTTTAAAGAGTGTGCGCAGTGGTTCTACCAAAGTGAATTTCAAATCATCGGGCAAGCCACCAACGTTGTGATGCGACTTGATATTTGCTGTTCCAGTACCGCCACCAGATTCCACAACATCGGGATAGAGAGTGCCTTGTACCAAGAATTCAACATCGCCACCAGCTGCAATATCGCGTGCTGCTTTTTCAAATGAGCGGATGAATTCACGGCCAATGATCTTTCGCTTCGTTTCTGGATCTGTCACACCTGCCAAAGCGTTAAGGAATTGATCAACGGCATCGACCACAACTAGATCAATACCGGTGGCTGCCACAAAGTCGCGCTGTACTTGTTCAGATTCGCCGCTGCGCAATAAGCCGTGATCAACAAAGACGCAAGTAAGTTGGGAACCGACTGCGCGTTGAATAATTGCAGCTGCAACGGCGGAATCTACTCCCCCGGACAAGCCGCAAATGACTCGCTTGCTTCCTATTAAAGCTTTGGCTTTGGCAATTTCATTTTCTGCGATATTTCCAGTGGTCCAGTCAGGTTGGCAACCAGCAATATTTATCAACCAATTTTTCAAAATCGCTTGGCCGTGTTCTGAATGCAGAACCTCGGGATGAAATTGCACCCCCGCGATTTTCCCGGTGGCATCTTCAAATGCCGCGATTGGAGTATCGGCGGTAACTGCGCAAATAGAAAATCCTTCAGGAGCTTCTGTAACAGCATCACCGTGGGACATCCAAACGCTTTGCAGCGCAGGCATTGATTTAAAGATTTTAGATGAGGTCTCAGTCTTTATTTCGGTTCTTCCGAACTCTGACTTTCCAGTTTGGCTTACGACACCGCCGAGAGCGGCCGCCATTGCTTGGAAACCGTAACAAATTCCGAATACTGGAATTCCGAGTTTTAAAATATCTGCATCAAATTTTGGGGCATGGTCTGCGTAAACACTTGCTGGCCCACCCGATAAAACAATTGCAGCCGGATTCTTGGCTGTTACTTCTGCGGCGGTAATGTGCGATGGAACAATTTCAGAGTAAACGTTTGCTTCACGCACGCGTCGTGCAATTAATTGGGCATATTGCGCGCCAAAATCAACGACTAATACTCCGCTTTTAGAATTCAATCGATTAAGCCTTGTGAATAATGACTTCTACGCGCTGGAAAGCTTTAACATCTGAGTAACCAGATGTTGCCATTGCGCGGCGAAGTGCGCCGAATAAGTTCATAGATCCATCTGATGTATGTGAAGGTCCGAGCAAAATCTCTTCGATTGATCCCACAGTGCCAACATTTACGCGTTCGCCACGTGGCAACTCTTGGTGATGAGCTTCTGATCCCCAGTGCCAACCAAGTCCAGGTGCCTCAACTGCTTTAGCAAGTGGTGAACCCATCATTACCGCGTCCGCTCCGCAAGCGATTGCCTTTGCAATATCTCCAGAGCGACCAACAGAACCATCGGCAATAACGTGTACGTAACGTCCGCCAGATTCATCTAAGTATTCGCGGCGCGCAGCGGCAACTTCAGCCACTGCAGATGCCATCGGAACTTCAATTCCTAAAACCTTGCGAGTTGTGTGAGCTGCTCCGCCACCGAATCCAACCAATACTCCAGCAGCACCAGCGCGCATCAAGTGAAGTGCGCCCGTTGCTGTGGCAACGCCACCAACGATTACCGGAACATCTAGTTCGTAGATAAATTTCTTCAAGTTAAGCGCTGACTCATCATTGCCAACGTGTTCTGCTGAAACTGTGGTGCCGCGAATTACGAAGATATCAACACCAGCATCGATCAC
>CAMBOZ010000036.1 GCA_945869505.1 Bifidobacterium breve | reverse complement strand
CGCTGGCTCAATACACTAACTCAAAGGCTGAAATTTCAACCAGTCTTGATTTGGCCAAGCTAATCTGTAAAAAAGGACTTTAAAGCTACTGATCACTTAGGTTTCCCCTATTAATTTGTGACGTAGCCTTCCTTTAACTTTTGAGGGTGGTAATTCACCGAATCTCTAAGTGGCTGCCCGCAATCTTGTTGCTTGCACATATTCTGCTTCGAACATTTCTCTCGGAACCGTCTATAGCAAAAGATTTACTTTTCTATAATGCAATAGTTCTAGCTGTTGTGATCGGACTCTTTCAGGCACCGCTACACAACGATCCGCTAGCGGTTGCATTTTTATCACTTGCAACGGCATCTTGGGGAATCGGGTCAATTGCCTCAAGTTTGAGTCAATTTTTTAACTTTAGCGCTCACGAGCAATTGGTTTCTAACATTGCCTACTCCGCTTTCTACCCTTTCGCCTTTATCGCAATCCCGAGGGCAATTGGCAGCGCGAAACGAATGCGATCGGTTGAATTATTGGACTCTGCAATATTTGGTTTGGGTTTTACCTCAATTATCGCTGCGCTATTGCTTAAGCAATTAGTAGGGGTCTCGGGTTTGGGATACTTCTTCTCGGTTCTATTCTCTATCTGCGATATTGCGCTATTGGTGATAATTCTTTCGAGTGCTGCGCGCTCTAAAATTTCATTACGGTTAATTCTGATAATCACCGGAGTTCTTGTCTTTACTTTGACTGACTTTTACTACTTGTGGACACAGATCGAAGGAACTTACAGATTTGGGCAAATAAGTGATGAAGGTTGGTTAATTGGATTAGTTTTAATCTCGCTCTCTTTTTGGTACCTACCAAATGAAAGTAAATCGGAAGGAAAAATCCATCCTGCGTTGATCGCAATTTCTATATTCATTAGTCCCGCGCTGTTATCTGCGATTGCTATTCGTCCCGAGTATTTTCCTTCTTACGTAGTTCTTCCCACAATTGCAACGCTCTTGCTGGCGTTTATCAGAATGACTTTGGTTATCCGCCAGGCCAATAATTTGGGAGAGGAGAAAGTTCTGGCTCGCACTGATGAGCTAACTGGCTTACCTAATCGACGTCGGTTAATTGCTGAACTATCAACCTTTAATGAAGTAGAAGGGGCTTTACTTCTCTTGGATCTAGATGGGTTTAAGCCAGTCAATGATAGTTATGGGCATGAAATGGGAGATCGCATATTGCGACAAGTAGCCCAACGCTTTAGTCGTTCTCTTCCGAGCGGCGCGATCTTGGCCAGGTTGGGCGGCGATGAGTTTGGGGTAATTGCCGCAGGTAGTGATGATGCAACTTTAGAGTTAGCGAGTGCACTAAAAGCGACGTTGAGTTATCCATTTATCATTAACGGAAAATCCATATCCATTGGCGTCAGTATCGGACATGTTCGCAATGATGGAAAAGGAGATTTATTACATCGAGCCGATTTAGCAATGTATGAAGCGAAGCGCGCTAGCGCGGAAGCTCGGGCTTATCTGCCTTAATTTCTTGCAGCCGCGCTAACGATTCCAATCTTTCAAGTGCGTGATCGACAATACGTTCGCAATATCCTTTGGAATAACCATCTAAATACAACCAAGGCTCGTGAATTTCATTAGCCGACAAATGAGCGAGCTCGGGCACGTATTTGCGGATGTAATCGCCATTTTCATCAAAACGCTTTCCTTGTTCAATGGGATTAAAGACGCGGTAATACGGAGATGCATCCGTGCCAGTTCCGGCAGTCCATTGCCAGCCGTGAGCATTCGATGCGACGTCGTAATCAACTAAATGCTCGGCAAAGAAGCGTTCACCTAACTGCCATTCCAGGTGCAAATCTTTTACTAGAAATGAGGCCACAACCATTCGTGTGCGATTGTGCATCCAGCCTTCAACAATTAACTGGCGCATTGCGGCATCCACAAATGGGTATCCCGTTTTTCCTTCGCACCAGGCTTTGAACTGTGCACCAGGCTTGTCGTATCTCATCTGGCTAAAGCGGGGTGCGTAATACTCGGTATCGGTATTTGGATTATTGAAGAGAACATCGGCATAAAACTCGCGCCAAGCAATCTCTTTCCGGAAAGTATCGTGGGCTTTACTCTCCCCGAGATTTGCCAAGAGAGTTCGCGGATGAATTTCACCGAACTTTAGATAAGTACTCATCTTTGAAGTTCCATCAATACCTGCAAAGTTTCTATTCTCGTCATAATTATCTAAGCCGCTCTTTGTAAAGGCTTTAAATCTTGCAAGCGCAGCTGCTTCGCCGGCTTGGATAACCTGCACATTTGTGGGCATCGGAAAGTCAGGAAAGGCGCGATATTTATCTGGTGGCGTTGGCGCAATTATCTTGCTTGGAGTTTTAGCCGGAGCGCGCCATCCATGCTTTAACCAAGCGCGATAGAACGGTGTGTAGACCCGATATGGCGTTGCATCGCTATTTTTTAATACGCGTCCTGGCTTTACCGCATAAGGACTTCCGGTTCTGATTAGATTTATTCCGGCAGATTCAACGCGAGCATCTCGGGCTGCTCCATATCTTTCATATTCATCTGAGATATGAACTTCACTAACTTTGTAAAGATCAATTAGCTCTTGCAGAATTTCTACTTGATCGCCTTCAATAATATGTAGCTTATTTCCAAGAGACTCATCAAGTAATCGTAAAGATTGGCCCATATACGCCAGGAGTTTTTCGCCGGCATCATCGATTTGGGATTTATCTAGAATGAATAGCGGAATAACTTCATCCGAAGATTCGATCGCCGCCAAGAGCGCAGGGTTATCGCCGATTCGTAAATCTCGGCGAAACCACATTATGTTTCGGCGCGGAACGGACATTGCACTATTGTCGCACTATGGAGTTGGTTAAGAGATATCAGATTCGCGGGGTCCCGGGTGAGGTCTCACGCTTTGATTTCGACGGTCGCACCGTTGAATTATGGGCACCGCAAGAGCCCAGCAGCCACCTACTTATCGCACACGATGGCCAAAATGTCTTTGATGGCAAGACTGCAACGCACCGCGGCAAGACGTGGGAGATGGCGCAACATGCTTTTAAAGTCAGCCACGAGTTTGGAATTACTCCACCGGTAATCATTGCCGTTTGGCACGGCTCAACAAAAGTTGATCCTATGGGCCGGGCAAAAGATCTCTCCCCCCAACAATTCTTCCAAGAAGATGTGCCGGTAAACCTACCCAATATATCCAAGGAAGATTTAAATCATCTGCGTGGAGATCAATACCTGGAAAAAATCTTTGGTACTTATATTCCTCAAATTCTTAAATCTTTGGAATTAGAAATTAGCCCAGAGAACATCGCCTTGATTGGTTCCAGCATGGGTGGGTTATCTACTCTGTACGCCGCTTATAAACAACCTGATAAATTTAAAACAGCACTTTCACTTTCTCCTCATTGGATTATCGGTGGTGATGCACTAGTTCACAGAACTGTCAAAGAACTACCGGCACCGGGCAGCCATAAAATTTGGATGAGTCGCGGAACAAAAGCACTTGATGCGCAATATGAACCATTCCAGGATTTAGCAGATGAATTGATGTTACAAAAGGGATATCGCAGAGATGCAGATTTCATCAGCAAGGTTTATAAGAAGACTGGCCACAATGAAGCATCTTGGGCGAGTTATCTAGACCAACCTTTACGCTTCTGGCTAAAGGGCTAGATTTTTACTTTTACTATTTTAGAGAGCAACACTTTCTTCTTGGCATCAACGGTTGCAGCTATCACTTCGACAGTACTTCCTTTTTTGAAATCTTCCGGGTGTAGATAAACGCGATAGAGGCCGCCTGTGGTGGCATCGCTAGCAAATGTTCGTCGATCAGCGGTGCCAATTGATTTCCATTTACCGCCTTTAACTCTGACGCTAAAAGTGACTTCAGCGTACTTAGCACCTGATACCTGGACTGATATCTCACTCCAGCCAGAAGGTAGCGACGTCTGCTTAATCTTTGGGGTCGAAATTTTGATCACCCCAGCGTTAACAACTGGAGTTTTCGCTTTAGCAACACAGTAATTTCGTTGGGTGATCGCTAGAGCAATCTTGCTATCGCTAGTGATCGTGCAGGTTCCAGATAAGACCTCCCATTCTCCCTTGAGAGAACCAACGTTGAACTGGGCTTGTATCGGAGTATCGGAACCGTTTAGGGCAACAACATATTCAACTCCGTTTAGGTAACGCGTTACAACGAAGAGTCCATTTTTTGCGTATCGGACTTCTTGTGTTCCATTGCGTAGCGCTGGATTAGCGGCGATTACTTTCTGGAGTTCAGAGATTTGATCTTCCAGGGGGTTCTTTACATCGAAAGCACTTGCACTCTTTATTGGAGTAGATCCAATGCGAACTTCATTCTGCCAATCAACAACTTGGGTGGTAAACATATCTTGCCGGGCTTTCTTATCTCCCCCAGTGCCTGTCATACCTTTTTCATCTCCGTAGTAAAGAACTGGACCACCGCGAAGTAAGAAGAGTGAAGCATTTGCGAGTTTGGTTCGCTCAAGTAAAGTTTGGTTCTCTCCAACCGCAACAGCATTAGTTAAGAAATATCCGATGCGTCCCATATCGTGATTTCCAAGAAAAGTAGCAAGCCCATAGGCGTTAGTAGTTGGCGTTGTATAAAGATCATCTCGGTTAAATAGTTCGGCTAAAGCTTCCGCAGCGACGCCGAATTGCACAAAACTCTTCATCTGCTTTTGAAAATCAAAGTCCAAAACACTGGGAACTTGCCCACCTGCAACATATGTGGATAAAGAAGCAGAATCTGTATCAGCTGCTTCACCGAAAATAGGAAAGTCTTTCTTGCCAGCCGCAATTGCCGCTGCTTGAATTTTCGGGATGAACACCTTCCAAAACTCCGGATTTACGTGTTTAAAGGTATCAATTCTCATGCCATCAATATCAAATTTGGTAATCCAGTTAGACCAGACATCAATCCACCCGGTTATCACTTTCGGATTCTCGGTCTCTAGATCATCGAGGCCGTAGAAATCACCATCTAAGACTGAATTCCCGATACTTGGATTGTTTCCGAGATTGTGATAATTGCTAAGTAAATTGAGCCATTCTGGTTTCTTTATATTTGCTTCAGCCGCGTTTACTTGTGGTCTTCCATTGTTGTCGTAGTAAATAACATCTGCGGTGTGATTAACCACGACATCTATGATCACCTTCATATTTAATTTATGTGCCTGCTCAACTAACTCTTTGAAATCTGCTTCGTTGCCCAGATGCGGATCCACAGTTGTGAAATCAACGCCCCAATAACCGTGATAAGCAGCTGAATTTCCTTGCACAGACTTTTGAGCTACTGGCGGCGTAATCCAGATAGAAGTAAAGCCCATAGATTTGATGTAATCCAAACGCTTTGTGATTCCCTTGAAGTCACCACCGTGCCAATAGCCAATATCTTCTGAAGCAAAACCGCTGACTGACAGTGCTTTATTCGTCCCACCATAATCATTGCTGGTATCACTATTTTCAAAGCGGTCAGTCATTATGAAATACACAGACTCATCACTCTGTGGTCCACGGACCACCGGCTTGATAAATTCAGATTTAACTTCTGCATATGAGTTTGAAATAGTTGCCAAAACTAGAGAGATTGTTATGGCGGTGAAAAGACTTACTTTTTTCAACTCAACCCTTCGTTGCACCGGCAGTTAAGCCGCCGATAATAAATCTTTGCATTGATAAGAAGATAACTACAAGCGGAATTGAGGCGATGATTGATCCGGCGGCAAATGGACCCCAAGTGTCAACGTATTGGCCGCCCACAAATTGTTGAAGACCTACAGCAACGGTTCGGTTCTCCACATCTTGCAAAAAGAGCGAGGCAAGCACAAATTCATTGAAGGTTCCGATAAATGAAAGTACTGCAATCACCGCCAATACCGGTGCGGCAAGCGGCAAAAATATCAACCAGAATACTTGCGGCACAGATGCGCCATCTAAACGGGCCGATTCATCTAACTCAAGTGGAATCGAGTCGAGGAATCCCTTAAGTAGCCAAACGTTAACGCCAAGTGCACCACCGATATAAATCAAGTAGAGACCCCAGATGCTACCCAACCCAAATGTTGGAGTAATCAAGAAAACTTGTTCCATAATTACATAAATTGCAGAGAGTGAAAGGAAGCTTGGGAAGACTTGGATCAGAAGTAATGCTTTAAGACCGACTTTACGTCCCTTAAATCGCAAGCGGCTAAAGGCAAATGCTGCCGCAGCGCCTATGGCCACGGACGTTACTGCCGTTGCCGTGGCAATAATAAATGAATTTTTCATCCACGCCCAATACGGGACTCTTGGATCAGTAAATAACAGCATGTAATTATCAAATGAGAATTTAACTGGCAAGAGAGAACTGGTGGATATTCCGCCGGTTGGATCAAATGAGGTAACGATTACAACATAAATTGGAAAAGCGGTGAATAACACCAGCGATATGGCTAGAGCGTGCTTCCAAATGTGGTTAGTTCCTAATTTCTTACTCATAGCGTGTCCATTATCTTAGACTTTTTCAGGGTGTACATGGACATAGTTCCGACAATGACAAACATAACCATAGAAATAGCGCTCGAAAGTCCTAGATCCTGGAAGTTTGATCCGAAGGCAGTCTTGTACGCATAGGAAATCAAAATGTCAGTTGCGCCTGCGACTTCGCCATCAATCGCATTGGTAGGTCCACCACCGGTTAACAGATAAATAATGTTGAAATTATTAAAATTGAAAGCAAAACTCGCGATTAAGAGTGGGCCAAGAATCTGTAGAAGTAGCGGAAGTTTAATTGTGTAAAAAGTCTGTTTCTCAGATGCTCCATCAATTGATGCCGCTTCTTCAAGTTCGGCAGGAATGGATTGCAGCGCGCCGCTACCTATTAAGTACATGTATGGGAAGCCCAACCAAAGATTCACAAGTAACACGGCAAATCGGGCAAGCCACGGGGTTTCGAACCAAGCAATATCTAATCCCAGCAAAGTATTTATTGCACCAAACTCCTTATTAAACAATCCTCGCCAAATAAGTATGCTCATAAAACTTGGAATTGCATAAGGCAAGATTAAAAAGCCACGATAGAACCTACGGAATTTAATGGGTGCTTCTAAAGCAATTGCAAGCGCCATTCCAACCGCGAAGGTGGTGCCAACAGAAAGGAATGCAAAGGCTATTGTCCAAATAAATACTTTAATAAATGGATTACGTAGCTTTTCATCTAAGAAGAGTGATTTGAAGTTATCGAAACCCGAATATGTGCGCCAGCCTGGCTCCAAGCGCGTTGTCGGATCATCTTTTACAACGAAATTTCCATTGCCATTGTCGATATAAGTAATGCCTAATTCGATATTTTCTAACTGATCTGTGACAGGGTCGTATATAACGCTTTGTATAAGTCGCGCCGCCACGTTAGAGCCTTGTGGTGCGGCAAATGAGCCATCTCCGAGTGGAAAACGGAGTGCAGTGATTACGGCATCATCATTAGCAAATTCTTCATCAGTGAGTGCCGTGATTCCGTTGGCACCAGTTATGTAACCGGAAATATCACGAGAAATTTCTGACTCAGCAGCTGGCCTTACTTCGCTTTCATCGGCGTACAGGATTTCCTTGGTAACTTGATTCTCTAAAATTCCAGCGTATTTACCGTTGCTGGTCTTACCAAGAAAGAGATCGTAAGCCGTCCCTTCTGAATCCGACACAATTCCGTTATTGATTAGCTCATCTATTGCAGCAGCCTTGGCAATTTCATTTCCGGTTTTAAAGTTGTAAGTGGACATTAAAATTGTGTAACCTGTTGGGGTCACAACGAATATTGAGAAAAACACCAAACCGACTGCGAGAAATTTTAGAGGAATTGAGCCCTTGGTTATAAATGAATAATTTAAGAAAATGAGTGCGGCGGTAACAACGCCTGCAATAATGAATGAGTTTTTATTTATAGCAGCTGAGATCAGCCAAATCATGAAGGCATCAGCAGCACCCAAAAATCCATACTTTAAAAAGAGGGCTAGTGGGCCACGTAATCCGACCAACTTATAAAACATTGCTCCCCTTTATAGACAATTATTTAGCGCGTAAAAATAGAAAAGGTGGGAGATATACGAGATATTCGTACATCTCCCACCTTTCTGACGATCTATTTCCTTATTGCTTATCCTTTAGCGTGGTTAGCAAAGTTCTTCTTCAGAACTGCTGCTCCCTTATCTAAAGTAGTGCTGACATCTTTGCCTGCAAAGATGTCTTTCATAGCGTCATCTAGAACTGCATACCAGTCAGATCCACCGGTCTTGTCTCCAAGAGCACCGTTGATTTGGCCAATTGAATTTACAGATGCTGCGCCAATTCCTGCTGCGTTCTTATCTTTTGTCTTTGCAGCAGCTGTGATGTGCGCTAGTGGGCGCTGATCTTTCTGAGCTTCATTGAATGAAAGTTGACCAGCTTCGCTTGCAAAGAACTTGTTGAGTAGCTGATTCGCACCAGTCTTTACTCCGTGAGTAGTTGCATAAGAAGTTAGGTAAACACCTGAAACTCCACCCCATTGCTTGCCGAAAGTGCCGGCAGTTGTACCAGGAAGTGCTCCCCAAGCAAACTTAACGCTTGTCGCTTCGACGCCGGACATGTTCCAAGCACCAACAAGAGCAATAGGAGTCTTACCAGCCTTAAATGCTGTGTCGCATCCATCGTATGAGAAGAAGCCGTTTGTCTTGCCATCGGCACCGACTAGGTACTTCTCAACGTTTGACTTAAATGCTGCTGAGTTGAAGACAACATTTGTGAAGTCTGGTTTGCCATTCTTGTAACCCCAAGCACCGCCACCGAGTGCAGTCAACATTGGCTGTGCGCCCCAAGAACCGTTAAATGAGCAAACGCCGTTTGTAAGTGTTGCCTTGTTCTTGATGTAGTAATCGTAGATTTCACCAATAGTCTTTGGCGCTGATGCAAACATTGCAGTGTTGTAGATCATGGCTGTTGTATCAACATCTGTTGGAATACCGTAGATACGTCCGCTAACAGAAAGTGCGTCGAATGCACCCTTTGAGAATGCTTGACGTGTGGAAGTCGAGATAATTAGTGACTGGATGTTTCCGGCCTTAGCGCCCTTTGTTGCGAATGCGCCATCACCAAGAAGAAGGTCTGGACCAGTTGCTGCAGTTGCTTTATCCCAAGCATCTTGTAGAGCTGTGTAGGAAGCAAAAGATTTCACATCAACTTTGTATCCAGGAACTGTCTTTTCCATGTCCTTGACGAGCTTTACAAGTGCGGGGCCCTTTGTTTCATCAGCCCAGATTATGATTGACTTCTTTGCAGCAAATGCAGATGGAACTGCAAGCGCTGATACCGCGAGAGCTGCTGCGGCGATTGCGCCGACAACACCAATACGCTTTTTATTCATATTTCCTCCAAATATGTATGAGAACCCACGAGGGTATGAGTCTCTAGTGGGGCTATTCCATAACATTTGGGGGTTAAGATCAAACGAAAACCCCTTTAAACAAGGGTTTATGCGCTCATTTATAGAATTGTTATAAACCGTGGGCGTTGCAAAGGCCCTTTCATAAACCGGCGGGGTTGCCCTTCGGGGGCTAAATCGCGCTTGGGCTAGCTGTGCAACATGCCGACGGAACCATCCCAGCCGTCGACTTCTTCAGGTTTGCGTGGGCCTTTACCGACATAGCGCGCAGATGGGCGGATCAAACGACCGGTGCGCTTCTGTTCGAGAATGTGCGCCGACCAGCCAGCGGTGCGGGCTGCGGTAAACATTGAAGTAAATAGTGGAGCAGGAACTTGTGCGAAGTCCAAAATAATTGCTGCCCAGAATTCAACGTTTGTTTCTAACACGCGATCTGGTTGACGTTCGCGAAGTTCTTTAAGCGCTGCTTGTTCTAGTGCTTCAGCTACGGCATAACGTGGAGCGTTAAGTTCCTTAGCGGTGCGACGAAGAGTGCGCGCACGTGGATCTTCGGCGCGATAAACGCGGTGACCGAATCCCATCAAGCGCTCTTTGCGATCTAGCAAACCTTTTACATAAGCAGTTGCATCGCCAGTCTTTTCAACTTCTTCAATCATATGCAAAACGCGAGATGGTGCGCCACCGTGAAGTGGGCCAGACATTGCACCAATTGCACCAGAGATTGCAGCACAAACATCTGCACCAGTTGATGCGATTACGCGACCAGTAAATGTTGATGCATTCATTCCGTGTTCTGCGGCGGATACAAAGTAAGCATCGATTGCGCGCACGTGTAGTGGATCTGGTTCACCGCGCCAACGAATCATCATTCTTTCGACGACTGTGTGCGCTTTATCAATTTCAGAATCTGGAACTGCTGGCGCAACGATGCCGCGAGCTGCTTGTGCTAAATAAGAAAGCACCATTACAGATGTCTGGGCAAGATTGTCGCGCGCTTCTTCGTCAGAAATATCTAGCAGTGGCTTAAATCCACGTGCCGGTGCCAACATTGCAATAGCTGATTGCACATCTACGCGCACATCACCTGAGTGCACTGGAAGTGGAAACGTTGCAGCGTTTGGTAGTCCAGGATTGAATTGATCGTCAACGAGCAAACCCCAAACATTGCCGAAGGTAACGCGACCGACTAAGTCGTCGATATCAACTCCGCGATAGCGAAGCGCACTTCCTTCTTTATCTGGTTCTGCAATTTGTGATTCGAAGGCGATTACGCCTTCCAGGCCTGGTTTGAAATCATCTGACATACTCCAATTCTGCACCTTTCGAGAGGTGCTGACCACCACTTTGGGTTAAAGATGACGCGGATAGGAAAGTGAGGTTCGATACATCTATGAGCGAACTCGATCGAGATGCCATCCGTGCCATGCGCCGCTCTTATGGCGAGGTCGGGCTAGAGAATTTACCGGCCGACCCATTTGCCGCATTCGCTAACTGGCTGAAAGAAGCCGCCGAAAATTCCTTTATCGTCGAACCAAATGCCATGGTCCTTTCGACGCTCGGCGATAAAGAACATATCTCGACCAGAACAGTTTTATTAAAAGATATATCTGAAGGTGGATTTACATTCTTTACAAATTATTCATCCCGCAAGGCACAAGCGATCGAATTAAATTCACAAGTCACACTTCTATTTCCTTGGTTTGCAATGGAACGTCAGGTTTCTATTAGTGGATTTGCAGAGAAGATTAGCGAAGTTGAATCAACCGAATATTTCTTGACCAGACCATGGGCAAGCCAGATCGGTGCATGGGCGAGCGCGCAATCAGCGCCGCTTGCATCTCGCGAAGAGTTGGAACAAAGATTTGTTGGCGCATCTGAAAAGTGGCCCGAAGGATCATCGGTCCCGAAGCCACCGCATTGGGGCGGCTATCGCGTAACGCCAATCAGTATTGAATTTTGGCAAGGCAGATATTCCCGGCTTCACGATCGCTTGCGGTATGAGCGGGCTAACAGCAACGCGGAGTGGGAGATCACTCGCTACTACCCGTAGTCTTAGCCCATGAGCTCCGATATCAAGATCCCAGATAATTTAAAACCACGTGATGGCCGATTTGGTTGTGGTCCATCAAAGATTCGCCCCGAAGCGCTAGCAGCGCTTGCCGCATCTGGTTCTTCAATTCTCGGAACATCGCATCGCCAGAAGCCGGTTAAAAACGTTGTGCACCGCGTACGCGAAGGGCTTAACTCTTTATTTACTCTGCCCGAAGGCTATGAAGTTGTGCTCGGCAATGGTGGTTCAACCGCATTTTGGGATATCGCAACTTTTGGTTTAATTGAAAATAAATCGCAGCATTTAGTCTTTGGTGAATTTTCATCGAAGTTCGCATCCGCTGCCAAAGAAGCCCCTTTCCTAGGCGAACCAACGGTCATTAAGGCCGAGCCTGGTTCGCATCCGCAAGCATCAGCAGAAGCTGGCGTCGATACTTACGCGCTGACACACAATGAAACTTCTACTGGTGTAGCAATGCAGATTAAGCGCCCTGCTGGAACAGATGGCGCACTCGTACTTGTTGATGCAACAAGTGCTGCCGGTGGATTAGAAGTCGATGCTAAAGAGTTTGATACTTATTACTTCGCACCACAGAAATCTTTTGCATCCGATGGTGGTATTTGGTTAGCGCTAATGAGCCCGGCAGCAATTGCGCGCGCAGAAAAGATTAAAGCTAGCGGTCGTTGGGTTCCAGCATTCTTTGATCTCGGTATTGCTATTGAAAACTCACGCCTTGATCAAACGTACAACACTCCTGCACTTGTAACTCTAATGTTGCTAGCAGACCAAATTGAATGGATGAATTCAAATGGTGGGCTTAAGTTTGCTGCTGGTCGTAGCGCAGAATCTTCAGCCAAGTTGTATTCATGGGCCGAGAAGACTTCTTACACAACTCCATTTGTAACCGACCCTGCGATGCGTTCTAAAGTCGTTGGCACCATTAACTTTGATGAAGCGATTGATGCCACAGCAGTAGCGGCGGCCCTGCGTGCCAATGGCATTGTAGATACCGAGCCTTATCGCAAGTTAGGCAAGAACCAACTGCGTATCGGAATGTTCCCGGCTGTTGATCCAAGTGATATCGATGCGTTGAC
>CAMBOZ010000035.1 GCA_945869505.1 Bifidobacterium breve | reverse complement strand
GCTGAGTAGGTCGAATATTTGTGCGCTGGTGATGCGCAAGAACCATTGCACCGATTGCTGCCGTAATTAAAAGCGCCGAGACAACTTCAAATGGCCAAACATATTTCGAGAATAAGAGTGCGGCTAAACCTTGCACATTTCCTGATGTGATTGCGCCTGCAAGACCCACTGGTTCGCGCCCTAACGTTGCGTGCCCCAGGAGTGAAACCAAAAGTCCACCAAAACCAAGCGCTGCTGTGATTGCAATTGGACGCAGGCCGGAAATTGTTTCGGTGAGTGAATCGGATGAATCAACGCCCACCAACATAAGGATGAAGAGGAAGAGCATCATTACTGCACCGGTGTAAACAATAATTTGAACAATACCCAGGAAGAGCGCATCTTGTGCGATATAGAAAATTGCCAAAGAAATCATTACCCAAGCAAGTAAAAGCGCGGAGTGAACCGCTTTCTTAACTAATAACATTCCAAGTGCTGCAATTACAGAAAGGGGCGCCAAGAACCAGAAGAGCGCTGCCTCTGGTGCTTGAATTGTTAGCAACGGTTCCATTACTTAGCCTCCTGCGAAGGATGAGCTTCCGTAACATCACCGTTGTAATAATTGGTATCAGTCATACCTGGATACATTGGGTGTGGAGGCGGAACCATTCCGGCACGCAGTGGACCAAGCAAATCATCTTTTTCGAAGA
Organism: Bifidobacterium breve; assembly: GCA_945869505.1. The sequence continues at coordinate 12,195 of CAMBOZ010000035.1, read as the reverse complement.
TCAATTTTCCGCGAGTTGAATCTGCGAGTTCATATTCATTTGTCATTGTCAGCGCGCGAGTTGGGCAGGCTTCAATGCAAAGTCCGCAGAAAACGCAACGCAGGTAATTGATTTGATAAACCTTGCCGTAACGCTCTCCCGGAGACATTTGGTGATCAGGAGTGTTATCAGCGCCTTCAACATAAATTGCATCTGCCGGACATGCCCATGCACAAAGTTCGCAACCAATACATTTTTCTAGACCATCTGGGTGGCGATTTAACTGATGGCGTCCGTGGAAGCGCTCAGCAGTTGGCTCTTTCACTTCTGGGTACTGAACCGTGTTCACCTTTTTAAACATAGTGATGAAGGTGACCCAGAAGCCCTGTAATTGCGCCCAGAAACTCTTAGCGCCTGGCTGGTCTACCTTTTCATATGCAACTGAAGTGATATCTACATCGTTTGAGATATGCGGTTGCACTGAATTTGATTCGTTCTGATCAGCCACGATCGCCTCCTTGGTTAGAAACGTTGATGGTTGTTATTTCAGATGGAAGTGAAGGAACTGCGAAGTTTGGCTCTGCCGCCTCTGGATGAACTGCAGAATCGCGCTTCTTCTTTGAACTTTCAAATGCCGTTGAAATTGCCAGAACAATTAGTACGACAACTCCGGCGAATGCGAAGGTAACGGGACGTGATTGGCTAGTTGTTGAAATTAAACGCAAGGTGGCGACAACCAAGATCCAAAGAAGTGAAACTGGAATCAAAACCTTCCAACCAAATTGCATGAACTGGTCATAACGCAAGCGAGGTAGCGTGCCGCGTAACCAGACGAAAATAAAGAAGAAGAAGAGAACTTTTATAAAGAACCAAATTAGCGTGAACCAACCGCCGAGCCATTGTTCAGTAAAGCCAAGGCCTGGGATCGCGTGATATCCACCGAGGAACAAGGTTGTGGCGAGTGCAGATACAGCAATGATGTTTACGTATTCTGCCAAGAAGAAGAGCGCGAATTTAAGTGAGGAATACTCGGTGTGGAAACCACCAACTAGTTCGCCTTCTGCTTCAGCTAAATCGAATGGTGCACGGTTAGTTTCACCAACCATTGAAATTGCATAAATTACAAATGATGGGAAGAGAACCAGGCCGTACCACCAGGTATCTTGTTGGGCTTGCACAATGCTGGAAGTAGACATCGATCCGGAGTAGATAAAGACTGAAACAAGAGAAAGTCCCATTGCGATTTCATAGGAAATAACCTGCGCGCTAGAGCGCAATCCACCAAGCAGTGGATAAGTAGAACCTGATGACCAACCAGCTAAAACGATTCCATAAACACCAACGGAAGCGGTGGCTAATACATAAAGAACGCCGACTGGAATATCAGTTAATTGCATAACTGTCTCTTCGCCGAAGAAGTTAACCGGACCAGTCATTGGCATAACCGCGAAGGCCATAAATGCTGCAGTGGCGCTGATAATTGGAGCAATAACGAATACGACTTTATCTGCCGCCGCTGGAATTAAATCTTCTTTGAGAGCGAGCTTCACACCATCAGCGAGTGCTTGGATCAGACCAAACTTGCCGACGCGGTTTGGACCCACGCGCATTTGCATGCGCGCAACGAGGCGACGCTCGCCCCAAACAGACATGATTGTTAAAACAACGCAGACGGCAAAAACGATCACAGCTTTGAGGGTAATAATCCAACCTGGATCATCTAGCAATAACGATGCGTTACTCATGCCTTCACCACCGTTACTACATCGCCGTGCACTGCATTGAGCGAAATCAAGGTTTGGGTACCGAATGAATTACGTGGCACCCAGACTGCATCATCGTGAATATCTTCAACGAGTGCGGGAAGTGAAATTGCGCCGTGGCCATTTGAAACGCGAAGGATGTCGCCATCTTTAACGCCAAGTGATTCGGCACGCTTTGGAGAAATCACGGCAACTGATTTACGTGCGGTGCCAGCCAAGTTTGCTTCACCTTTTTGCATTGTTCCGAGATCAAGCAAGCGGCGCCAGGAGTTAAGTAGCGCTTCATTGCCAGAAATTTTATGCGCACCTGGTGCAGAAACAGATGCGAAGTTGGCGCGCGCACCATCCCATTTACCCAGGGATGCAATTTCACGCGCTGCTTGTGTAACGGTGCCGAGCATTATGGATTCGCCCATTTGGTCTGCAACTGCAGAAAGAATACGAAGATCAGAACGATTTAGTGAATCAGAGACTGCGGAATCAAAGGCGCGTGGACGGCCTTCCCAATTAAGGAATGATCCAGATTTTTCGGTAATTGCTGCAACTGGCAGAACTACATCTGCAAGATCAGTAACTGCCGAAGGTGCAATTTCTAGTGAGACAACAAAAGATTTCTTAAGCGCGGCAAGTACTTCAGCGCTATTTGCCATATCAAGTGGATCAACGCCACCGACGACAACAGCATCAAGGCTTCCGGAATTAAGTGCTTCAACAATTTCAGAAGTCGTGCGACCCGGATTTGTCGGAAGATTAGCTACGCCCCAAAGTGTTGCAATATCCACGCGGGCTGCGGCATCAGATACTGGGCGGCCACCCGGAAGCAGTGCACCAAGTGCGCCTGCTTCAAGTGCTCCGCGCTCACCTGCACGACGTGGAATCCAAGCGATCTTTGCGCCTGACTTATCGCTCAATTGTGAAACAGCGGATAACAAACCAGTTGATTCAGATGCACGTTCGCCCACCAAAATTATTGATTTAGCGGTGAGTGAAAGTGCGGCAACTGCTGCGCTTTCCGCACCTGGTGCGACTTTTATAAATTCAGCCTTTAACTTATCGACACCGATTGAAAGTTTTGTTGCAACGGCGCTTACCTTTAGCGCGCGCTTGCGAACTTGCTTATTGATTCGCAAGAAGACAATTGGTGATTCTTCTTCTGGTTCAAATCCAACAAGCACAACGTGGTCTGCCACATCAATATCGCGGTAAGTAGCTGTTGAGCCAACAACCTTTGCGGCTAGGAAATCACGTTCTTCGTCCGATGTTACGCGGGCACGGAAATCAATATCGTTTGTGCCAAGTGCGATACGAGCAAATTTGCTGTAACCGTAGGCATCTTCAGTTGTCGCGCGACCACCAACGAGTACCGCAGCGCGCTTACCCTTGAGTCCGGCAGCTGCAGCAGCTAGTGCTTCTGGCCAAGATGCTGGTGCAAGAACTCCGTCTGCACCACGAACAAGTGGAGTTGTCAGGCGATCCACAGCTGTTACATATTTAAATGCCCAGCGACCTTTATCGCAGTTCCACTCTTCGTTAACCGCTGCATCATCACCAGCAAGGCGGCGCAAAGTTTTTCCGCGACGAACATCGGTGCGCATATCGCAACCTGATGCACAGTGTTCGCAAGCAGATGGAGTTGAGACTAAATCAAAAGGACGGGCGCGGAAGCGGTAAGTCGCGCCGGTAAGTGCGCCCACTGGACAGATCTGCACAGTGTTGCCAGAGAAATAAGATTCAAACGGTTGGTTTTCATAAATTCCAACTTGTTGTAACGCACCGCGTTCGTTAAGAGTGATAAATGGATCGCCGGCAATTTGATCGGAGAAGCGAGTACAACGTGCGCAAAGTACACAACGCTCACGATCAAGAAGTACCTGTGAAGAGATTGCAACTGGCTTTTCGAAGGTGCGCTTTACGCCTTCAAAACGAGTCTCGCCATTTCCGGTGCTCATCGCTTGGTTCTGCAATGGACATTCGCCGCCCTTGTCGCAAACTGGGCAATCAAGTGGGTGGTTAACGAGCAAAAGTTCCATCACACCGCGTTGCGCTTTTTCAGCAACGGCAGATGTCAATTGTGTTTTAACGATCATGTTTGGTTCAACTGGAATCGTGCAAGATGCCTGTGGTTTAGGGAAAGCGCGGCCATTGATTTCGATATCAACTAAACATTGGCGACAAGCACCGACTGGATCAAGTAGTGGGTGATCACAGAAACGTGGAATTTGAATTCCAAGTTTTTCTGCGGCGCGAATAACTAAAGTGCCCTTTGGAACGCTGACTTCAAAACCGTCGATAACAACGGTTATTAGTTCTACCGCTTGTGTTGTTGGATTCTCTTGAGTCGTTGTCATTATGCATTCGCTCCAGAAAACAGTGTGGATTTCACCGGATCGAATGGGCAGCCACCGTTGGTTAGGTGAGCAATGTATTCGTCGCGGAAATATTTAATTGAAGATGTGATCGGGCTAGTAGCGCCATCACCTAGTGCACAGAAAGAACGTCCCATGATGTTGTCACAGAGATCAAGTAACTTAGCTAGATCATCTTCGGTGCCAACGCCATTTTCAAGATCGCGCAGAATTTGCACCAACCACCAAGTGCCCTCACGACAAGGTGTGCACTTACCGCAAGATTCGTGCTTATAAAATTCTGTCCAACGCAATACTGCGCGAACCACACAAGTTGTTTCATCAAAAATTTGTAGCGCCTTTGTACCGAGCATTGATCCCGCTGCAGAAACACCTTCGTAATCAAGCGGTGTATCTAAATGCGCATCAGTAAATAGTGGTGTTGAAGAACCACCAGGTGTCCAGAACTTTAACTTGTGACCAGCGCGGACTCCGCCTGATAGTTCAAGAATTTCGCGCAGGGTAATTCCAAGAGGTGCTTCAAATTGACCAGGGTTTGTAACGTGGCCGGAGAGTGAATAGAGAGTGGTGCCCTTTGATTTTTCAGTACCCATTGACTGGTACCACTCTGCGCCGTTGGCAACAATCGCCGGAACCGATGCAATTGATTCAACGTTATTTACAACAGTTGGTCGCGCATAAAGTCCTGCGATCGCAGGAAACGGTGGACGAAGTCTTGGTTGACCGCGGAAACCTTCGAGTGAATCTAGGAGCGCAGTTTCTTCACCGCAGATATACGCACCAGCACCTACGTGCAGCACCACATCAATACCTTTACCAAGGTGACCAGCTTTATATGCATCTTCAATCGCTTGGTTTAAACGGCGAACAACGTGGGTGACTTCACCGCGAATATAAATAAATGCGTGCTTTGCGCGAATTGCGTGACAAGCGATGATGCAACCTTCGATTAAAACGTGTGGGTTAGCCATCAAGAGTGGCGTATCTTTACAAGTACCTGGCTCTGATTCGTCAGCATTTACAACTAAATAATGATCTTTCTCATCACCTTGTGGGATAAAGCCCCACTTCATTCCGGTTGGGAATCCTGCACCGCCGCGACCACGAAGTCCAGAATCTTTTACAAGTTGAATTACCGCGTCAGGATCCATCGCAAGAGCCTTAGCGGATGCTTTGTAACCACCGTGACGGGTGTATGCCGCAATTGTGAATGAATCTTTCTCATCCCAGTGAGCCGAAAGTACTGGAGCTAGCTTTGTCATTACTTGCCCTCTTTCGAAAGTTTTAAACCAAGAAGAGTTGGTTCGCCTGCTTGCAAACCTTCATTTGCTTTTCCATCATTGATTCCAGCAAGTACTGCAGATGCTTCTTTCCAAGTAACAAGTGAGTTAGGTCCGCGCGTTGGTGGCTTAGGTGTTCCCTTGCGCATTGAATCAACCAATTCTTTAGCAGATGAAACATCTTGGTTATCGTAAAATTCCCAGTTAGCCATAACGACCGGTGCGTAATCACAAGCTGCGTTACATTCGATATGTTCTAGCGAAACTTTTCCATCTGCGGTCACGCCATCATTTTCAACGCCGAGATGATCTTTTAGCGCTGCGAAGATCGCATCTCCGCCCATTACTGCGCACAAGGTATTGGTGCAGACGCCGACGTGATACTCGCCAACTGGCTTGCGCTTGTACTGAGTGTAGAAAGTTGCGACTGCGGAAACTTCAGCAGTTTCTAAAGTCAGTAATTTAGCGACGAGTTCGATGCCTTCATTTGTTACATAACCGGCAAGTGATTGCACATAGTGAAGTAAAGGCATGATTGCAGAACGGCTGCGTGGATAGCGCTTAATGATCGCATCCATCACTTGTAATTGATCAGGTGTGTAAGCCATTAGCGGTCAACACCTCCCATCACAGGATCGATCGAAGCAACTGCGCCGATAATGTCGGCAACCATTGAACCTTCGCACATTGCAGAAGTTGATTGCAGGTTGTTAAAAGATGGTTCGCGGAAGTGAACGCGATATGGACGTGTGCCACCATCAGAGACAACGTGAGCACCGAGTTCACCGCGTGGTGATTCAACTGCTGAATAAACCTGACCTGCCGGAACACGGAAACCTTCAGTTACTAACTTGAAGTGGTGGATCAGCGATTCCATTGATGTGCCCATAATTTCGCGGATATGGTTTAGCGAATTACCCATTCCGTCAGCGCCAATTGCAAGTTGTGCTGGCCATGCAATCTTCTTATCGGCAACCATTACTGGCGCACCTTCAAGTGATTTAAGTTTCTCAGCGCACTGTTCAATGATGCGAAGTGATTGCTCAAGTTCATTGATACGAATTAAGAAGCGGCCATAAACATCGCAGGTATCAGCTGTTACAACATCAAACTTGTAATTCTCGTATCCGGAATAAGGCTGAATCTTGCGCAGATCAAGTGGCAAACCTGTTGCGCGAATTACTGGACCAGTAACGCCGAGTGTTGTTGCGCCAGCAAGATCGAGATAACCAATTCCTTCGGTGCGCTTCATCCAGATGCTGTTACCAACGAGCAACTTCTCATTATCTTTGAAGCTGTGGCGAAGGTCTTTAACCGTTGCCAAAATTTTGTCGACAGCGCCGGCAGGAAGATCCTGAGCAACTCCGCCTGGGCGGATGTAGGCCATATTCATACGTAGACCTGATATAAATTCAAAGATATCCAGAACTTTTTCGCGTTCGCGGAAGCAGAAGATCATCGGTGAAAGCGCACCAAGTTCAAGTGCGCCAGTGCCGAGTGCGACCATATGTGAAGAAATTCGGTTGAATTCCATCATCATTACGCGAATAACGTTCGCCTTTTCTGGCACATCATTTGTGATGCCAAGGAGTTTTTCAACGCCTAAGCAGTATGCCGCTTCATTAAATAGCGGAGCCAAGTAATCCATACGGGTAACGAATGTTGTGGCCTGGGTCCAGTTGCGGAATTCAATGTTCTTTTCAATACCTGTGTGCAGGTAACCAATACCGCAACGAACTTCAGTAACCGTTTCGCCTTCAAGTTCAAGAACCAAACGAAGCACACCGTGAGTCGATGGGTGCTGTGGTCCCATGTTTACAACAACACGTTCTTCTTTTGCTTGACCAATTTCAGTTACGAGTGAATCCCAATCGCCACCGGTTACTGAAAAGACAGTACCTTCGGTGGTTTCGCGTGATGATGCATATGGATCTGCGTATGTACTCACTTGTATGTCCTCCGATCTGATGGAGGTGGTGTGACAGCGCCTTTGTATTCAACGCCGATTCCGCCAAGTGCGTAATCCTTACGTTGTGGATGTCCTTGCCAATCATCTGGCATCAAGATGCGGGTTAGACCAGGATGTCCGTCGAAGATGATTCCGAACATGTCAAAAGTTTCGCGTTCGTTCCAGTTTGATCCGGCCCATACTTCAACAAGAGATGGGATATGCGGATCAACATCAGGAACGGAAACTTCTAGGCGAATACGTTGGTTATTTGTTACAGATAACAAGTGATAAACGGCGTGCAATTCGCGATTGGTATCTTCTGGATAATGAACACCAGATACACCCATTGACATTTCAAATTTCAATTTATCGCGCAAGATCAGTGCAACTTCAACAAGGCGTTCGCGCTTAATGTGAAGTGTTAACTCACCGCGATCAACAACAACGCGTTCAATGGCATCAGCAAAATCTGGGTATGCGCGCTCTAGATCATCAGCTACTTGATCAAAGTAACTGCCAAATGGGCGCTGGGCTGAGCCCGCGTTAGCTTGGCTGCGAACCAAACCGCCGTAACCAGAGGTATCCCCAGTTCCGTGCGCGCCAAACATTCCTTGCTGATTTTCAGTCATTTAAGCCAACAACCCCTTTAACTGATGGGTTGGAACAGCGGCCATAGCTGCAGCTTCAACTTCTTTAATAACTTTTTCGCGGTTAGGTCCGAGTTTTTCATCGTAGATCTGATCGTGCAGTTTAAGAATTGCATCCATCAACATCTCAGGACGTGGTGGACAACCTGGAAGATAAATATCAACTGGAACGACGTGATCGACGCCTTGCACAATTGCGTAGTTATTAAACATTCCACCTGAAGATGCACAAGCGCCCATCGCAATAACCCACTTTGGCGCTGCCATTTGATCATAAATCTGACGAAGTACTGGCGCCATCTTGTTTGAAACACGACCGGCAACGATCATCAAATCTGCTTGACGCGGGGAAGCGCGGAAAACTTCCATCCCAAAACGTGCAAGATCGTAACGACCTGCACCGGCTGCCATCATTTCAATTGCACAACATGCCAAACCAAAAGTTGCGGGCCAAAGGGAATTCTTACGCATATAACCTGCGAGTTTTTCAACCGAAGTTAAAACAATTCCGCTAGGTAATTTCTCTTCTAATCCCATTCGAGACCTCCACGGCGCCAGACATATGCATAAGCAACAAAGACTGTTGCGATAAAGATTGCCATTTCGACTAGACCGAATAGCCCAAGTTGATCAAAGGTGACAGCCCATGGATAAAGGAAAACAATTTCAATATCAAAAATAATGAAGAGCATCGCAGTTAAGAAATACTTAACTGGAAAGCGTCCACCTTGTGCTGCTTGCGGTGATGGCTCGATTCCGCATTCGTAAGCTTCTAACTTTGCGCGGTTGTAGCGTGCTGGACCAGTGAGCGCTGCGGCCAAGATTGAAAAAACGGCGAACCCAAAGCCAACTGCGGCAATTGCCAGAATCGGAACGTATGGATTTGAGCTCACAGGCGAAATCCTAAGGTGGGCATGGGGGTAGTTGTGACCGTTACGCCTTGACGGCCATGTGAACTGCAACAACCCCAAAAGTCAGGTTGCGCCAGCCGATTTGGGTCCATCCAGCGTCGGCGATCTTGGCAGCGAGCGCTTTCTGATTTGGCCAAGCGCGGATCGATTCGGCCAAATAAATATAGGCATCTGGGTTTGATGAGGTCTTCTTGGCGATCGCCGGCAATGCGCGCATTAAGTAATTGGTATAAATCTTGCGAAATGGCGCCCAGGTCGGGCTTGAAAACTCGGCTATGACGATCCGGCCGCCCTTTTTGGTGACCCGTAGGGCTTCCCTGAGGGCTTTATCGGTATCCGAGGTGTTGCGCAGGCCAAAAGAGATGGTCACAACGTCGAATTCCCCATCGCCGAAAGGCAGGTTTAGCGCATCGGCGAAGGTAAAAGGGAGATGCGGGCGCGCTTTACGGCCGGCGGCAAGCATCCCTTGCGAGAAATCGGCTGGAATCACATCGGCACCCGCCGCAGCCAGCGGTTCGGAGCTGGAACCGGTTCCTGCAGCAAGGTCGAGGATCTTCATCCCAGGCTTGGGCGCAATTATCGCGGTGGTCGCCCGGCGCCATCTCTTGGTCTGGCCCAGACTCAATAAATCATTGACTAGGTCATACCTCTTGGCCACGCCATCGAACATTGCGGCGACTTCATCGGGGTTCTTATCCATATTTGCGCGCGACATGAGCCCAGTCTCTCGCAAGAGTAGGCTCATCCACAACTTAAAGGCGATTTAGGGAGAATTAATGTCGATCTCAACTGGCTCACTTCGCGCCACTGTATTTCCGCGCAGCACTGCGTTGACCCATGCGGGATTCATTGTTGGTGGCACATTATTTATCGCAGCCCTGGCTCAGATCGCTATCCCAGTCCCAGGTTCGCCAGTTCCGGTTACGGGCCAAACATTGGCGGTTTATTTAATCGGTACCACATACGGTGCACGACTTGGTTTTGCAACATTTTCTACATACTTATTAGCCGGAATCGCGGGCGCTCCAGTCTTTGCACCAGCTGCAACTGTTGGACTTGCTCGTCTAACAGGTGCAACTGGTGGATATCTAATTGGAATGTTGGTTGCGGTTTTAGTTCTAGGTGCGCTCGCAGATCGTAAAGCTGATCAAAAGTTTAAAACATCTTTTCCTGCTTTAATTTTCGGTAGCGTAATTGTCTTTACCTTTGGTTTGATCTGGCTAAATGTTTCACTGAATTTAACTTGGGCACAGACAATCAGTGCAGGGCTCACACCATTTATCTTTGGTGAAGTAATTAAGATTGCAATCACTGCAACTTCACTGCCGCTTATCTGGCGCAGAATTTCCAAGAAACTCGCGCGCTAAAGTAATTTCTTATGCCTTCCCTTATTCCAGTAACTTCTGCGCGCCTTGGCGATCATCTGCCGTTATTGGAGCTGCTGCCAGATAACGCACCGCTTACTTGGGTCCGCGGTGGTGACGGCTTAGTCGGCTGGGGAAGTTATGCATCCACTGTTGTAAAAGGTCCAAACCGTTTTGCTGATGCGCGCACTTGGTGGCACCAACAGTTAGAGAAATTCGCGATAGCTGATTCTGTTCATGCCAGCGGAACAGGCCCAATTCTCTTCACCTCTTTCTCCTTTGATCCAGATGAAGATTCAGTGCTCGTCATCCCCCAAATCATCGTCGGAATGCGCAATGGCAGCTCCTGGATCACGTGGATCGGCGATCAAGCACAGCCCAAACTCTTAGAAGAAGTCCCACTGCTTGAAGATGCTGAATTTAACTGGGGCGATGGATCTTTAAGTCCAGCGGAATGGCAACTACGTGTTGCTCAAGCAATTAAAGAAATTGAAGAGACCAAACTGGAAAAAGTTGTTCTCGCGCGTGATTTAAAGATCAACTCGCATCGGCCAATCGATGCGCGAAAGATTCTGCGTAATTTAAGTGCGGAATACCCATCAACTTGGATATTTTCAGTCGATGGCCTTGTTGGTGCAACACCTGAACTTCTACTGCGCCTCTCACGTGGAATGGTTACATCACGTGTACTCGCCGGAACCATCAGCAAGACTGGTGATGACGAAAAAGATTTAGCACTTGCCGCATCCCTTGCTAGATCTTCTAAAGATTTAGAAGAACATGAATATGCCGTTCGTTCTGTTGCAGATGCGCTAGATCCTTTCTGTACATCAACAAACGTTCCTGAATCTCCTTTTGTTCTTCACTTAGCAAATGTTATGCACCTAGCAACCGATGTAACGGGCGCGCTGATTGAAAGTAAGAAGAGCGTTGATGCTTTTACTATTTTAGAAAAGTTGCACCCATCGGCTGCAGTATGCGGAACTCCAACTAACGTCGCCGCCGATCTGATTAAGCGAATCGAAGGAATGTCACGCGGGCGTTACGCCGGCCCTGTCGGTTGGTTAGATGCACGAGGTGATGGCGAGTTAGGGATTGCTCTGCGTTGCGGACAGATCACCGAAAATGAGATCCAAATTTATGCGGGATGCGGAATTGTCGCCGGGTCTAACCCAGAGAAAGAGTTAAGCGAAAGCAGTGCGAAATTTGCACCGATGCGTAGCGCTCTAAATTAACTTAATTTAGATAGATTCCATCTTGGCATAAAGGCTTTTAATCAGATCAGCATTAGATTCTCTGTTCGGTACATCGCAGACAACAATGCTGATTCCTGAAACTGGTTTCTTAAGCTCATCACGAAGTTGATCAACTGATGAAATGGTTTTTGCATCCAGCCCCATCGCGTTGGCTATCGCTGCAGGATCTAAGCCGTGCGGGGTTCCAAAGACTTGCTCAAATCCATTGCTTCCACGCTGTGGCAACGTCGAGAAAATTCCGCCACCATCATTATTAATTACCAAAATCCGTAGGTTAATTTCTTCCCGGTGAATCAATCCGGTGAGGTCATGCAGAAATGCGAGGTCTCCAAGAACCGCAAATGTTGCGCTGTGGGCGGTGGCAATACCAAGTGCGGTCGAGATGTTTCCATCAATTCCAGCAAGGCCGCGATTAGCAAAAGTTTTAACTCCGCTGCGGGCCGCACCAAATGCTTCGATATCGCGAATTGGGCGAGATGAAGCGATAAATAGCGATGCTCCATCGGGTAAGTGCTGCGATATCTCACGAGCAATAAGTGGTTCAGACCAAGTTGTAATCTCTTTTACAACTTTGGACGCGCGCTCAGAATACTTAGCCCACTTGGATAACCAATCGGGATCTGCAGGCGCGGTGTAAAGCTCAGGAATTTCAGTGAATTTCTTCTCGGCCATTCGATC
>CAMBOZ010000034.1 GCA_945869505.1 Bifidobacterium breve | reverse complement strand
AAAAGAAGAAGGTAATAAAGCATGCGCACATATAGCCCTAAGGCCGGAGACGCCGTCCGTAAATGGCACGTCATCGATGCACAAGATGTAGTTCTTGGCCGCCTTGCAACACATGCTGCAGTTCTTCTTCGCGGTAAGCACAAGGCAACATTTGCTCCACACATGGATATGGGCGACTTCGTTGTAATCATCAACGCTGAAAAAGTTGCACTCTCCGGAAACAAAGCGCTTTCAAAGTTTGAACACCGCCACTCAGGTTTCCCAGGTGGTCTTCGCTCAACTGTTTACGGTGAGCTAATTGAAAAGCACCCAACACGTCTTGTAGAAAAGGCGATCAAGGGAATGCTTCCTAAGAACCGCCTTGGTCAGCAAGTGGCATCAAAGCTAAAAGTTTATGCAGGTCCAGAGCACCCACACGGCGCTCAAGCACCAACTCCATATGTATTCACTCAAGTTTCACAGATCTCAAAGTAAGGGACCTATAACAAATGTCAGATACAACTTATAACGAAGTTTCAGATCTAGACGAGAACGAAGTTCCTACTTCTTACTCTTCATCTTCACCAGCACCTGCAACCAACCGCCCAGCAATCAAGGCACCTGGCGCAGGAACCGGTCGTCGTAAAGAAGCAGTTGCTCGCGTTCGCCTAGTACCTGGCACAGGTCGTTGGGTTGTTAACGGTAAGACACTTGAGAATTACTTCCCAAATAAAGTTCACCAACAATTAGTTTCAGAGCCTTTCCGCACTGTTGGTGCTGAAAATCAATACGATGTTTTCGCACGTATCAACGGTGGCGGAGTATCTGGTCAAGCTGGCGCACTTCGCTTAGGCGTTGCACGTTCACTTAACGAGATCGATGTTGATGCACACCGTCCAGCGCTAAAGAAGGCTGGAGTCCTTTCACGTGATGCACGTGTTATCGAGCGCAAGAAGTACGGTCTGAAGAAGGCCCGTAAGCGTTCGCAATACAGCAAGCGTTAATTTCAAAGGGCCGCAGAACAGCAGTGGCACTCTTTGGAACCGATGGAATACGTGGCTTAGCTAATCGTGATCTCACCGCTGAATTAGCACTCGACGTTGCTGTTGCTGCTGCACATATTCTTGTTGAAACAAATCCTGATAAATCACACCGCCCTAGTTCTTCTGGCGAGATTGCAAGCAATTCTCGACCTGTAGCCATTGTTGGCCACGACTCTCGTGCATCCGGTGAATTCCTAGAAGCAGCCGTTGTTGCTGGTTTAACTAGCGCAGGTGTTGATGTTTATCGTGTTGGCGTTCTGCCAACTCCCGCGATTGCACATTTAGTTGCTGAATCAGGTGCTGACCTCGGTGTAATGATTTCGGCATCGCACAATCCAGCCCCAGATAATGGAATCAAGTTATTTTCTCGCGGTGGCGGAAAGTTAGATGATGCCATTGAAGCTGCGATCGAAGCGCGCGTAGGTGAACCTTGGGAGCGCCCAACCGGCAACGGTGTCGGCCGCGCAATTGTGGACGAGAGCGCTCGCGAAAGATATTTAAAGCACCTGCTGTCTTCGGTTAAAACTCCGCTTAAAGGTTTAAAGATTGTCGTGGATTGCGCAAATGGAGCAGCATCAACTGTCTCACCTGAGGCCTACCGCCGCGCTGGGGCAGAAGTAATTTCAATATTTGATGCCCCTAATGGTTGGAATATCAACGATGGTTGCGGTTCTACTCATCTTGAACAATTGCGAACTGCGGTATTGCGCGAAGGCGCAGACTTTGGCGTGGCCCACGACGGCGATGCTGATCGCGTCTTAGCAATTGATGCGCACGGTGCTGAAATAGATGGTGATGTAATTATGACAATCTTGGCGCGCGGATTTAAAGCATCTGGTTCGCTTAAGGCAAACACAATTGTTGCAACAGTTATGAGCAATCTCGGTTTCTTGCATGCCATGAAAGATGCGGGCATCACCGTTGAAACAACCGCGGTTGGCGATCGATATGTGCTTGAGAAGATGATTGAAAAAGGTTTCTCACTTGGCGGGGAACAATCTGGCCATTTAATTATGCGTGATTTCGCAACCACTGGTGATGGAACACTTACAGCTCTTGCTCTGGCTCAAGAAGTTGTTAAATCTGGAAAAACTCTGCAAGAGCTTGCATCTGCAATGGTTCGCTTTCCGCAAGTTCTAGTAAACGTTAAGAACGTGGCAAAAGATAAGCTAGATCAATCTGCTGCAATAAAGGCGGCGGTTCTAGCCGCTGAAGCAAAACTCGGCGCGCATGGACGCATTTTATTAAGAGCATCTGGCACCGAACCGCTTGTCCGCGTGATGGTTGAGGCACAGAGTGATAACCTAGCGAGCGAAATAGCAAACGACCTAGCGAAGGTCGTTCAAGCAGAGCTGGGGTAAAAAACAAGTGTGCGGAATTGTGGGTTACACAGGGCCACAGTCTGCAATTACTCCTTTAATTGAAGGCCTGCGCCGCATGGAATACCGCGGTTATGACTCAGCGGGGATCGCACTCGGAACATCAGGTGCACTCTTTATTGAAAAGCGCGCCGGTAAATTAGCTAATCTTGAAGGCGCACTGCCTACAAATATGCCGGTTGTTCATTCAGGAATTGGGCACACTCGTTGGGCAACACACGGTGGACCAACTGATCGCAACGCGCATCCGCACACAGATAATGAAGGCAAGCTTGCCGTTATCCATAATGGAATTATCGAAAACTATTCTGAGTTAAAAGCAGAACTGCAAGCGCGTGGACATTCTTTTTCATCAGATACCGATACCGAATCTGTTGCACATTTACTCTCTGATCTACGTAAATCCCATAACGGCGATCTAACTCAAGCAATGCGTGAGGCGGTAACTCGGCTGCGTGGTTCATTTACCTTGGTAGCCGTACACGCCGATGCACCCGAGACAATCGTTGGGGTTCGCCGCAATTCACCTTTGGTTGTCGGCTTAGGCGATGGTGAAAATTTTATGGCATCAGATGTTGCGGCATTTATTGATTACACCAAGCGTGCAGTTGAACTCGGGCAAGATGAAATTATCACAATGACCCCAACCGGAATTTCGATTATTGGTTTAGACGGAAAAGCGATCACCCCTAAGGAGTACGCAATTACTTGGGATTCGGCATCTGCGCAAAAGGGTGGCTATTCGCACTTTATGCTCAAAGAAATCTTTGAACAGCCAAAGGCCGTTGCCGACACTTTAATTGGCCGCTTAACCGATAACGGCAAAATTGAGCTAGATGAATTACATATGTCAGATGCTGAAATAAAAGCGCTTAAGAAAATTGTCGTGATCGCTTGCGGCACGGCTTATCACGCAGGAATGATCGCAAAGTATGTAATTGAAAAGTGGGCGAAGATTTCAGTTGAAGTAGAAATCGCTAGCGAATACCGTTACCGCGATCCAATTATTGATTCCAACACCTTGGTAATTGCGATCTCGCAATCCGGTGAGACTATGGATACCTTGATGGCGATTCGCCATGCCAAAGCAGCCGGTGCGCGAGTACTTGCCATCTGCAATACCAATAGCTCCACGATTCCGCGCGAATCCGATGCAGTTCTTTACACGCACGCTGGTCCAGAAATTGCTGTTGCATCCACTAAAGCGCTGCTGACCCAGATCGTTGCCGTTGATTTGATTGGTCTTCACTTAGCCCAAGTTCGCGGCGAGTTAAGCGATTCGCAGGTGCACGATCTCTATAACGAAATGCTCGAACTACCGGGCAAGATTGAACAAATTCTAGAAACAGTAGAACCGTTGCGTGCTTTAACTCGCACCTTTGCTAAGTCAGAGACTGTCTTATTTATTGGTCGCAATATTGGCTATCCCGTCGTACTTGAAGGCGCGCTAAAGTTAAAAGAGTTGGCCTACATCCACGCGGAAGGTTTTGCTGGCGGTGACTTAAAGCATGGCTCCATCGCACTTATCGATGAGGCTAAAGGAACGCCGGTCATTGCAATTCTTCCTTCAGGAAGTGATCACGCACTTGATGAGAAGATGTTGAGTAACATCCAAGAAGTAAAAGCGCGCGGTGCTCGTGTGATCGTTATCGCCCACGAAGGCGCAGAAGTTGTCGGCGCAGAACACATCATTCGTATTCCTGCTTGCTCACCGCTTTTCCAGCCAATATTAGCGACCGTGCCTTTGCAGGTATTTGCCTATGAAATGGCTATTGCACGCGGTAACGATGTAGATCAGCCACGTAACTTGGCTAAATCCGTTACGGTCGAATAACTATGTCAGTAGTACTGGATGTTCGTCGCGCTCAAATGACGCGGGCATTTCGCTGGTCAGCAATACTTTTCACTGGATTTCTTTTAGTTACTCACCAAGTAATTATCAATGGACCACTGATTGAAATTGATAAATGGCTTCACGATTTAGATCGACCTAAGTTTGACGGAATTACTGGATTTATCATTCGTCGCTTAGATGATCTTGGTCTTCGCAGTGTTACTGCAACAGTTCTCTTAATCGCCGCCTTTTATATCGCGCGCCGCTTTAAAACCTGGCGCCCACTTAACTTGGCAATTCTCTCTTTGATCTGCCTAAATCTCGTAGTCGGTTTCTTTAAATTCTGGCTAGGTCGCACCAAGCCAAAAGTTGGAATCGACTTATTGCACTTCGGTGGAATGTCATATCCAAGCGGACATGCATCTAACGCATTACTTACTTGGGGAGTACTCGCTTATTTAATTTATAGATATGCGCATGTGGATCGCTATCGCGGACGGTTAGCAAGCGCCGGAGTAGCAACCATCCGTTTGACAGTCTGCATCGTTTCGCTAGTACGTGATACTCATTGGTTCTCAGATTTACTAGGAGGCCTCTTCATTGGCGGCGCCTTGTTGGTCTTGGTGATAGCGATCGATCGCTATTGGCCATCTAATAGCCAACTCTCTTAACGCCAATTACACTAAAGAACATGATTGATGGCATTGGTATCGATGTAGTTGATATCGCCCGCTTTGCCGAATCGCTAGAACGCACCCCATCACTTCGCGAAAAGTTATTCACTCCATCTGAAGCAACCAAACCAATTCATTCACTCGCTGCGCGCTTTGCCGCTAAAGAAGCCCTAGCCAAAGCGTTAAGTGCGGGACGCGGACTGCCTTGGCACGACGCAGAAGTAATAAATCACGAGAGTGGAAAGCCAGATTTCTTATTCCGCGGAGAAATAGCGGAATTAGTTGATGGCGCAAAGGTCCATCTCTCACTCTCGCACGATGCCGGAATCGCATCTGCCATGGTTGTGGTTGAGCGATGACAAATCGCGCAGAAGCGGTAATTGATTTATCCGCAATAAAAGCAAACGTTGCTTTTCTCAAAGACAAAGCCGGCGTCGATTTATTAGCTGTTGTTAAAGCAGATGCCTATGGTCACGGACTTATTCCAGTTGCGAAAGCGGCGCTGGAAGGTGGCGCATCTTGGTTGGGTGTTGCATTACTTGAAGAAGCAATCACACTTCGCAAGGCAGGAATAACTGCACCGATATTGGCGTGGCTTGTGCCACCGGGTTCTGACTTTAAGAGCGCAGTTGATCACGATATTGATATCGCAGTTTCATCAATTAAGGCGCTGGAAGAAGTTGGAGCTGTCACCGGGACTAAACGTCCGCGCATACATTTGGAAGTAGATACCGGAATGACGCGCGGTGGTTTTTTATCCGAATGGAATGAAATTGATGCTCATCACGTAAAAGGTGTTGAAATAATCGGAATCTTTTCCCACTTCGCCCGCGCCGATGAACCAGGTGAGCCACAGAACCTTGAGCAGTTAACTCGATTTAAAAAAATGGTGGCCACTTTAGAATCATTCGGGTACACAAATATAATTCGTCATCTTTCAAATTCTGCAGCAACGCTAGTTGACCCAGCTTCTGCCTTTGACATGGTGCGCACTGGAATCGCAATGTATGGCCTCAGTCCCGATGTAAAAACTTTAGGTAATTCAGAAAAACTTTCTCTGAAACCTGCAATGACCCTTCGCGCCAAATTACATTTGGTAAAAGATGTTCCTGCCGGATCACCGGTTGGTTATGGGGCAACTGAAGTTACAAAGAGTGATACAAAGTTAGGGTTGGTCGCGATGGGTTATGCCGATGGCATTCCGCGCATTGCCAAGAACGTTGGAGTTAGCTTTAACGGCCAACGTGCACCGATTATTGGCCGCGTTTCCATGGATCAATTCGTAGTAGACCTCGGCGCAGCCTCAACTGCGAAGTCTGGGGATTGGGTGAGTATTTTTGGACCAGGTACGAGTGGGGAATACACCGCAGATGACTGGGGTGATGCATCTGGGTCTATAAATTACGAGATAGTTACACGAATTGGCCCACGAGTGCCTAGAATCTACGAACTATGAGCGCCGCACTGTTGCACGCAAAGGGTGTCAGCATCTCCTTCGGGGGATTGAGGGCTCTTCACGATGTTCACCTGGAACTTCGCCCCAATGAAGTAGTCGGTGTCATCGGACCAAATGGCGCTGGCAAGACAACTTTGTTTAATGCGATGTGCGGATTAGTTAAACCAGATTCCGGAAAATTTGAATTTGAAGGTAAAGAGCGCTCTTGGCCGCGCACCGATGAATTAATTGATCTTGGTATCTCGCGCACCTTGCAAGGAGTTGGTCTCTTCCCAGAATTAACCGTTCTAGAAAATGTAATGGTCGGAGCACAGAAGTTAGCTAAGACGGGATTATTATCTGCCGCCCTCGGAACGAATAAGCGCGATGAAGAAATCTTGCGCGATAAAGCGATGCGCGCACTAGACCGTGTTTATGCAGGAAGTTTGGCAAATCGTCGCGCAGATACTTTGGCTTACCCAGATACCAAACGAGTTTCAATTGCGCGCGCACTAGTTTCTGAACCAAAGATTTTGATGTTGGATGAACCAGCTGGTGGACTTGGTCCGCAAGATATTGAATGGATGAATAATTTAATTCGTAACTTAACTGCGACTATGTCGATTTTAATTGTGGAACACCATATGGATGTCGTAATGAGCGTATGCGATCGCCTGTACGTGCTTAACTTTGGTGAAGTAATTGCAAGCGGCGCTGCTGAAACTGTGCGACGCGATCCAGCGGTAATCGCTGCCTACCTCGGAACCGGGGTGGCGTAATGTTAAGAGTGAAGAACTTAACTGTTGATCACGGAGCAATTCGCGCACTTCATGGTGTCTCTATCTCAATCGAGAAAGGCCAGTTGGCCGCAGTAATCGGCGCAAATGGTGCCGGAAAGACCACTCTTTTGCGCACCCTTTCTGGGCTAAATAAAGCAACAGATGGAAGTGCAACGTGGGGCGATCTCAATGTTCTGCATTCAAAGCCAGAATCGCTGGTGCGCCACGGAATTTCACACGTCAGTGAAGGAAAGTCTGTTATTCCCGAGCTAACAGTTTCTGAGAATTTAGATTTAGGTGCGCTCTGGCGTCGAAATCGTAAAGAGTCAGCACAATCTAAGAAAGAAGTGGTTGAACTCTTTCCACGCTTAGGTGAGCGTCTTTCACAACGCGCTGATTCGCTTTCAGGCGGTGAACGTCAGATGTTGGCGATCGGTCGATCAATGATGGCTAAGCCACAATTACTTTTACTCGATGAGCCATCACTTGGTTTGGCTCCACTAGTTGTTGAGCAGATCTTCCAATCCATTCGCGATCTAACTAATGCGCTGGGACTAACCGTGGTTTTGGTTGAGCAGAATGCGATGGGGGCTTTAAAGATTGCTGATATCGGTATCGTTTTAAATCTTGGTTCAATAGCCGCGACAGGTAGCGCAGCTGCGCTTAGAGATGATCCCGCAGTGCGCGCTGCTTATTTGGGGTTCTAACTATGTTTCAATTCGCAAATACGTTACTGATCGGCATAACTGCTGGATCAATTTATTCTCTGATGGCTATTTCCATCGTTTTGGTTTGGCGCAGTACTCGCGTAGTAAATTTCGCTGCAGGCGGCTTAGCCTTAGCCTCGTCTTTCGTAGGTGCTTCAGTTCTAGAACAGACTGGATCATTTTGGATTGCGCTGCCCGTCGCGATGGTGGCCGGTGCAGTGTTTTCAGCGTTCATTGAATACTTCTTTTTACGTCCGCTGCTCAAGCGCTCTGGCGATAAGGGCCACGAAATTTTCTTGCCAATTATTGCAACCCTTGGCTTACTCGGCGTCATCAAAGCGATACTGGGTTTTATATACGGCGATCGAATTGGCTCTATTCCACCTCCTCTGTCCGATAAAGGCTTTATAGTTTCGGGAGAAAGCATTGCCCTGTCGCCACTTCGCGTACTGATTCTTGGGATTGTTCTAGTCCTAATGATTGTGTTGACCTTCATATTTCAGCGTACGAATCTAGGTCTTTCATTACGAGCAGCCTCATTTGCACCAGAAATTTCGCGGCTATCAGGTATTCGTGTTGATCTAGTTCGCACGGTTGGTTGGGCAATATCAGGTGCGGCTGGTGCGACTGCTGGAGTATTGCAGACGACAAATGGGTCAGGCTCAGTAGCGCCAGATTCATTCGAATTTATCTTGCTCCTGATTTTTGGATTTGTGGCTGCCGTAATTGGCGGAATCGAAAGTTTGATTGGAGCAGTCGTTGGCGCTTTAACGTTGGGAGTTATCCTGGCAATTATCTTGGTGTATCTAGGAAGTTCTCTGGTCTTCTTTGCGGCTTTCGTAATCCTGATTTTGGTTTTACTTTTGCGACCAAATGGCATCATCGGAGTTAAAGGTGGGCGCCGTGCATAGTCGTCACATTACAAATAAGCATCGCTTCATTGGTTTTGTACTCATTGGAATTTTTGTTTACATCTTGAGCAATATCGTGGATGAGTGGACCGCTTATCAAGGCGCGACTGTTGCTGTATTCGTTGTCGCGATTGCTTCAGTTATTTTATTAACTGGCTATTCTGGCCAAATTTCTTTAGGCCATGGTGCACTTCTTGCGATCGGTGCTTACGCAGCCGCTCTCACCCAAATTTATTTCAGCGCACCAATATGGATCTGCTTTATTGCAGCCGTTTTAGTCACAGCCTTTTTTGGCGCGATTCTTGGAACTGCCGCGGCGCGACTTTCGGGCCCTTATTTAGCAGGAACAACTTTGGCGTTAGCAGTCGGTCTGCCGTCAATCGCAAATCAATTTTCAATTTTGGGCGGCGAGCAAGGAATTTCATTCGATGCAGGATGGCCTCCGCTTTCACTTGGAGAAACTTTTACTCAATACAAATGGTTCCTCTGGATTACAACGCTAGCTGCGCTAATCGTCCTATGGTGGGTGCAAAATATTCTGCGCTCCCGCTATGGCCGCTCCTGGCGCGCGGTGAAGACCAATGAAGTCGCCGCCGAAATCGCTGGAATCAATATCGGTCGCTCCAAAGTCTTGGCTTTCACGGTGAGCGCGGGAATAGCCGGGCTGGCCGGAGCGCTGCTGGCTACCACCCTAAATAACGTCTCGCCGAGCGCATTTCCGCTCGCGCTCTCCTTCTCAATCGCAACTGGGGCAGTCCTCTCTGGCGTAAGTACCCTCGGAGGGGTCATGATTGGAGCCGTAGCGCTGGTCGCGATCCCCGAGATCGCTACATCGATCTCTGGTCGTTGGAGCGGTTCCGAGAATGTTGCCGTGTTATTGCCTGACTTTATTGTGAGCGCGCTTTTGATCTTGACGGTCTTCTTAGCCCCGAAAGGTCCGATCGAGAAGCTTCGGTCGCGTCATAGTAAGTAAAGGCAAAGCGCTCGTATGATTCACGGTACTAAGCAGTACAGATCTACCCCGTTATACCCCTCGATGGAAGGAAAAATATGATCAGAACGACTCGTCGGAAGTTTCTTGTAACTTCCGCAGTGACGGCTGTAGCTGCGCTCTCACTCTCTGTAATGCCGGCGCAAGCAATTTCGCCGCGATCAGAGATTGGCGTATCTTCAACCTCAATCAAACTCGGTATCACTTTGCCACTAGATGGCTCAGCTAGATACGGTTACAACCAATTACCAGGTGCGATGAAGGCATATTTTGATTATGTCAACGCGAATGGTGGAGTACATGGCCGCAAGATCACCTTGACGGTAAAAGATGATGGCTACCTTCCAAAGAAGGCCATAGCAAATACTCAAGCATTTATTAAGGCGAATACTTTTGCGATTATTGGAGCGCTCGGAACAGCAAATAATAAAGCTGTTGCATCTTCGGTAAACCTCGGCCGCCGCGGAATCCCAAGCCTTTTCGTTAACACTGGTTTCAGCGGATTTACCGATCGTAAGAAATATCCAACTTCTTCAACTCTCTTGCCTTCATACATCATGGAAGCAAAGATGATGGGAAAGTACATCAACGAAACTTACCCAAACAAGAAAGTTTGCTTGTTGTATCAGGATGATGACTTTGGTGACGACGCACTTGTCGGCTTCGATAAGAATCATGGCAACGTCGACTTTGCAGTCAAGATCGCCTACCCATCACTTTCTCAAGGTGTAGCTGGCGCTCCAGATTCATGGGTTGGTAAATTCAAGGCCGGTGGCTGTGAAGTTCAAATCATGTTCGGAGTTGCAACTGCAACTTTGTTCACTGTACAAGCCGCAGCAAAGATTGGATACGCGCCTAAGTGGATCCTTGGTTCCGTCGGAGCTGATATCCCATCAATTGATCCAAGAACTGTTCCTTATCTCAATGGTGCTGTTTCAATGTCATTCCTGCCATCAGTTGTTGATCCAAAGGATGAGTACGTTGAGTTGTTCAAGGATATTAATACTCAGTACAACAAAGGTGCGAAGTTCAACAGTTGGGCACTTATCGGTATGAACACAGCATTCGTTGCAGTTCAGGCCCTTCAAGCAGCCGGCAAGAACTTAACCCGCAAATCTCTCCTTGCAGCCATTGACAACAGTGGTTCAAAGTTTGCAAGCGCTGGTTTAGTTCCTCTGAACTACTCAAAGACAAGCAACGTTGGATACAACGGATACTGGTTCGGAACATTCAATAGTTCTGGTGACCTTGTTCCCAACTCCACATTCACATACACGACCTACACAACTGATTCAGGTACAGGCGCAGTAGTGAAATCAACTTATGCTCGTCCAAAGATGCCAGCGAAGGGATTGCCTAACTAATGAGAACTACATCGTTTAAATCACGCGCATTCGCGCTAGTTTCAACAGCTGCGTTGCTTGCAACGCTCGTAGTTGCATCACCAGCTAACGCTGCGGCAACAGGTCCAACTTGTGATGGCGCAACGCCAGTACAAACTTGTACCGGTACGACATCTGACGGCGCTGCCTACAAGATGGTTGTCCCTGCCACATTCAACGGCACAGTGACTATCTGGTCACACGGATTTGGTGGGAACACCACGATCCCTGGCTATTTCTCAGTCGATTCATCAGCACAGTTAGCTCCAAACGGTCCTGGTGATAACGGTGGAAACGCTGCATTAGTTAAGTACTTAACTGATAAAGGTGTTGCTGTTATGGGTTCAGGTTTTAGCACCCAAGGATGGAACCTTGATGAAGCAGTAAAGACTAACGCTGAACTCGTTGGCATCTTCAAAACTAAGTTCACAACAACTAAGAAGGTAGTGGCTTGGGGTTACTCAATGGGTGGCGGAATTACTCAGGCATTTGCTGAGAAGAACCCGGAGCTACTTGCTTCAGCTGCGGTAATGAACCCAGTTGATGCTTGGAGTGCACAGAGCAAGTACTTCCTAGATATTCTTTGGTTGATCAAAACTTGGTTTGATCCATCAATTAAGTTAACTGGTTATGCTCCAGGATTTGCCGGAGATATGCAGATGTTGCAAGATCTCGGTAAATACTCTGCGGTGTTAACAGCACTTAAGGCCAACGTTGCAACTGGTGCTTGGCCAACAACATCAAGTGCTTCAGGTAAAGCACTCGAAAAAAATGGAATTCCATCTCGCAGTGCGCTCTTGATGATCGGACTCATAGCTGGAGTTAGCACCCAAAGCACTTCATTTGACGGTGTTAATGGGCCTGCCACAGCGCAAGCAACCGCTTGGCCGTTAGCAATTGCACCAGCACTTGCAACGCTAGAAAATATCGCCGGAGTATTGGGTTACTCACTACTCGGTGCACGCGATATGGAAGCGAAGATGGGCGGCATCTGGACAGATAATCAGAAGACTGATTACGCAAAGCAGTTAAGCGATGAAGATCGCACTGTTCACAACGCAGGTCTTAGCGGCACCACCGCTATCACTGGAATGCTGACGACTCTAAATCCACTCAACCCAGATGCACCACGCATCAAGGGTGATGCTGCGGCAATGGCAAAGGCTGCGACCATGTATCAGAACACTGGCAAGATTAAAGTCCCAACAGTGATGATGATCGGCCAACACGATCCAGTAGAACCTGCTGGAATTGTTCAGCGCTACTCTGATTTGTATGAAGCAGAGTTTGCTGTTGCAAAGGCTGCTGCTTTGAAAGCTGCTCAAAAGAGCGGCTCATACAAAGCCCCTATTCGCAAACTGCAAGTTCTCTGGAGCGTAACTCCAAAGTCTTGGTCAAAGTTTGATGCTACGGGTCTACCTATTGGGTTAACAAACACACCAGGTACCGGTCACACCAACTTCACAATGGCTCAATACAAGCTCGTAATCGATACTGCACTTGCAGCAGCCGAGAACGGTGACTTGCCTTGGAACGCTGCGCAGTTGTCAAAGGTCAACCGTGCAAAGGGCTTGAAGATAGATCGTGACACGCTCTATCCATATCTAAAGCACTACAACCAGTAATTTATAAGTTGAAGTAAAGATCCTACGAAACAGGGGTCGCGCGAAAGCGCGGCCCCTGTTTCTTTTTCGCTAGTACCCTTAACTATTATGAAGATTTCATCAGCGCAAGAGATGTTTGATCTCGGCAAAAGAATTGGCGCTCAACTTCGCGCCGGTGATTTGATCCTCTTAAATGGCCCACTAGGTGCTGGCAAGACAGTGCTGGTTCAGGGAATCGGTGCGGCCCTGGGTTTTAGCGAAGTAACTTCCCCAACTTTTGTGATTTCACGTATTCACAAGGGACCGCTTTCGCTTATCCACGTTGATACCTATCGTTTATTGGAAAGCGGTAAAGCGGCGCTGTACTTAGATGATTTAGATCTAGATTCCGCGCGAGAAAGTGCAGTGACTGTTATTGAATGGGGAGGGGCGGAATCTGCGCGCTTATCTGATGAGCGGTTAGAAATTGATATTGATCG
>CAMBOZ010000033.1 GCA_945869505.1 Bifidobacterium breve | reverse complement strand
GCAGTGTCCTTAAATGGATCACCAACAGTGTCGCCAACAATTGTTGCAGCGTGTGCATCTGAACCCTTGCCGCCGTAATTTCCATCTTCAACCATCTTCTTCGCGTTATCCCAAGCGCCGCCTGAGTTAGAAAGGAAGACCGCCATAAGTGTTCCGGTGCCGATTGCACCAGCAAGGTAAGCACCGAGTGCGCCAACGCCGAGACCGAAGCCAACTGCGATTGGTGCCATCACTGCAAGAAGTCCTGGTGTTGCAAGTTCGCGAAGTGAATCGCGAGTACAGATATCAACAACGCGACCGTATTCAGGCTTTTCAGTACCCTTCATAATTCCTGGGTGTAGCTTGAATTGGTTACGAACTTCCATAACAACTGCGCCAGCTGCGCGAGAAACTGCGTTGATTGCAAGACCTGAGAAGAGGAATACAACCGCTGCACCAATGATTAGACCCACGAGGTTACGTGGATCTGCAACATCGAGCACGCCTTGGAATTGAAGTGCAACTTCTGCGCTTTCGCCAACTGCCTTTGTGACTGCTTCCTTGATTGCATCGGTAAATGCACCGAAGAGCGCGGTTGCGGCCAGAACTGCGGTCGCAATTGCAATTCCCTTTGTAATCGCCTTAGTTGTGTTACCAACTGCATCGAGTGAAGTAAGAATCTGTGAGCCTTCGCCCTTAACATCGCCAGACATTTCTGCAATGCCTTGTGCGTTATCAGAAATAGGACCGAAGGTATCCATCGCGACGATCACGCCAACTGTTGTTAGCAAACCAGTACCTGCGATTGCAATTGCAAAGAGTGACAAGGTAATTGAACCGCCACCGAGCAAGAATGCGCCGAATACTGATGCAGCGATTAAGAGCGCTGAATAAACAGCTGATTCGAAACCGACTGAAATACCAGCCAAAAGCACTGTTGCGGCACCTGTTTGTGAGGATGCTGCAACATCGTTTACTGGACGCTTACCAACTTCAGTGAAGAAGCCAGTTAATACCTGAATTGCTGCAGCAAGTGCGATACCAATTAGAACTGCGCCGAAGGCAAGAACGCGTGGATTAATATTTCCAGCATCTTCTAGAACCTTAGGCGAGAAGTTTGTTAGTTGATCAAACTTTGCAGGCAAGTAAGTAAATGTTGCAAGACCGGTTAGGCCTGCAGAAATAATTGCGGATAAGAAGAATGAGCGATTAATCGCTGTCATTGCTGACTTATCTGTAGAGCGCAATTTAGTAAGGAAGATACCGATTACCGCGGTAAGAATTCCGATTGCGGGAACGATCAATGGGTAGATCAAACCTTCGTTACCGAATGCGGCCTTACCTAAGATAAGTGCTGCAACAAGTGTTACTGCATATGACTCGAACAAGTCAGCGGCCATACCAGCGCAGTCACCGACGTTATCGCCGACGTTATCTGCAATTGTTGCTGGGTTACGTGGGTCATCTTCTGGAATACCTTTTTCAACTTTACCAACGAGGTCAGCTCCGACATCTGCTGCCTTTGTGAAGATACCGCCACCAACGCGCATAAACATCGCGAGCATTGCGGCACCGAAACCAAAACCTTCGAGAACTGTTGGCGCATTTTCGCGGAAGATAACTACTGCGCCGGCTGCACCGATCAAGCCAAGACCAACTGTTGTCATACCAACAACGCCACCGGTGCGGAATGCGATCTGCACTGCCTTCTCTGCACTCTTTTGACGAGCAGCTTCAGCAACGCGCACATTTGCACGAACTGCTAGCCACATACCGTTGTAACCAACGAGCGCTGAGAAACCTGCACCCATTAAGAAGAAGAGCGAGCGCCCGATACGAATTGAAGTTGTATCGGCAGGAAGTGCGAAGAGTAAAAAGAAAACGATTCCAACAAAATAGGAAAGTGTGCGGAACTGGCGCGCAAGATATGCAGCGGCTCCTTCTTGCACAGCTTCAGCGATCTCGCGCATCTTGTCGGTGCCATCACTGGCTGCCAAGACTTGTGCGCGCAACACCCAAGCGATGGCGAGCGCGAGAAGTGAAATCGCGAGCACCACGTAGGTGATATTTAAATTTGTGCCGGTTACTTCGACATTGGACAGGGCGGCAGATGCTCGCATTGGTTCTCCTCCGTTGGAGATTCAGGGCGTCCTTCCTGGTGCGGACGCGAAGATGCCGAGAGTTTACGCATAACCCACCCCGAAATACCAAAATTAGAGGCATATACCTCTTATATATAAATTTTTTACGCGTGGATTGGCCTGGATGGTCGGCTAACCTTGCCGCAATGAATACCTCAGTCAATCTCTTCGATGCCCATTCGATTATCTCGGCCCTCGGGCTGGTTGGAATCCTGGCGATCATATTTATGGAGACCGGGCTGCTCATCGGGCTCTTCTTCCCTGGCGACTCACTGCTCTTTTTGGCGGGAGTTGGCGCATCAGGGGCAGCTGCAAAAATATTTGATGGGGTTCAGATCGATATCACCGCTTTGTTGATCGGTGCACCGTTAGTTGCAATCATCGGTTCGCAGACTGGATATTTCATCGGTGCCAAATTTGGAGTAAAACTCTTTGATCGACCTGATGGTCGCATCTTCAATCAGAAGAAAGTAAAAGCGACTGAGAAATGGTTGAATAAATACGGCACAGGTAAGGCCTTGGTGTTGGCGCGATTTATTCCTTTTGTGCGCACCTTAATAAATCCGATGTGCGGAATTATCGGAATGCCGGCTAAGAAATTTTTCTTCTGGAACTGTGTTGGTGCGATTTTGTGGACCGATGGGTTAATTATCGCTGGTTATTACTTGGGTGAAAAACTTGAAGGTAGTGTTGATAAATACTTGCTACCCGTTGTTGGGTTAATAATTTTGGTTAGCGTTCTGCCAGTTGCGGTTGAAATATTGCGCGAATGGCGAACCAAACGTCATTTAAGTTAAGAGTTACAGCCCTAAATCAGCGAGTTGAAACGCTGCGCGGTATTCATAACCTGCATCAATAATTGCTTTTTGTGCACCACGTTCTACGATCACGGCGACGCCAACAACAATTGCGCCGGCTTCTTTCAGCGCTTCAACTGCAGTTAAAACCGATCCACCGGTTGTTGAAGTGTCTTCAACTGCCAACACGCGCTTACCAACAACATCTGGTCCTTCGATGCGGCGTTGCAGACCGTGTGCTTTTTCGGCCTTGCGAACTACAAAAGAATCAATTGCTTTGCCGTTGCGTGCCGCCACATGCATCATCGCTGTTGCAACTGGGTCTGCGCCAAGTGTTAATCCACCGACTGCTTCGTAATCTAAATCTTTAGTTAGCTCCAACATAACTTCGCCAACAAGGGGTGCAGCGACGTGATCAAGGGTCACGCGGCGCAGATCAACGTAATAATCAGCCTCTTTTCCAGAGGAAAGTATGACTTTCCCGTGTACAACAGCCTTGTTTATGATCTCTTCTCGGAGAAGTTCGTGTGAATTCATAACATAACCTTACATTGTTAACCAGCCTGCCCTAGCGTTCTCATATGGATGCAAAACGGCTGGAAATATCAAGGTTATTTAACCGCTTTGCTTTTGGGCCGCGTCCTGGCGAATTTGCTGAGGCCTTAAAAGTTGGTCCAGCAGCTTTTAAAAAATCGATTCTAAATCCACCTGCTATTGATTTAGGAGCGCCGAAAGAACCAGTTTTCGCAGACCTTGGTCCGCGCCCCGCCCCTAAGAGCGCAGACTCAGCGGAATTTTCACAAGCACTTGGTGCACAAAAAAAAGAACTAACACTTTGGTGGTTAGATCAAATGGTTTTAACAGAAAAGCCATTGCAAGAGCGAATGGTCTGGTTCTGGCACGGACATTGGGCGACTTCTATAGGCAAAGTCAATTATGCGCTTCCTATGCTGACGCAAAATCAAACTTTTAGAAAGTTCGCGCTTGGCAATTTTAATGATTTCTCGCAAGCGATGCTTTTAGATGGTGCGTTGCAAGTTTGGTTAGATGGAAATGAAAACACTTTAAAAGCGCCTAATGAAAATTTAGCGCGAGAAGTTATGGAGCTTTTCGTTTTGGGTGTTAATCGATACACCGAAAAAGATGTCAAAGAACTTGCTCGCGCGCTGACTGGTTATCAAGTTCCTAGAAGCACTGGCGTTGTAACTTTGAATCAGAAGCGCCGCGACACTGGCGCGGTAACAATTTTAGGTAAGACCGCTGTGATGACTGGTCCTGAAGCCATTAACCACCTTGTTAATCAGGCGGATTGTCCACGCTTTTTAGCAGAACGTATTTGGTACCGCTTTATTTCTAGCCATCAAAGTTTGCCTAAAGATCATCCGATGATTAACGCCTTGGCGGGAAGAGATATACAACAAGGTTTAACTGTCTTGCTTAACGGTAAGGATTTAACAAATTCGAAGTATTCAATCGTTAAATCACCAGTTGAGTGGTTTGTGGCTGTCTGTAAAGCACTTGAACTAACGCCTTCTAAATTAAATTCTTTTGCAAAACTAAATGGTTATCTGGATAAGTTATCTCAAATTCCTTTTTCACCACCTAACGTTGGTGGCTGGCCCACTGATGAAGCCTGGCTGAGCTCTGCAAGTGCGCAATTTAGAATCGTTTTTGCAGATTGGTTGGTTAAGCAGGCCGATCTTTCCGCACTTGAAGCAATCGCTCCGGATAAGAGAGTTGCTTACTTGGCCGATTTGTTAGCGGTTCCGGAATGGACTCCGCGAACAACGGTTGCTCTTAGCGCTTTGCAGAAAATTCCCGCCCGTTTACTCTCCCTTGCAATTTGTAGCCCGGAATATGTGGTGAGCCAATGAACGAAATACCAACAATGTCAGCCGAACAACTTGGAATGTCCAAGTACACAAGACGGCAGTTCTTAAAGTTTTCTGGAGCAGCAACAGCTGCAACAGCGGCGAGCGTTCTCTCTATAAACGATGTTGCTGAAGCAGCGATCACCAGACCACTTCCATTGGGCACACCAATCTTGGTTGTAGTAACTCTCTATGGCGGCAACGATGGTTTAAACACAGTTATTCCTTATAAGGATCCTGCTTATTACGCAGCGCGACCTGATTTAACTTACAAAGAGGAAACGTTACTTCCGCTTACAGATGGGTTGGCTTTGAATCCAGCAATGACTGGAATTAAAGGTCTTTGGGATGAAAAGAAAGTGGCGATCGTACGCGGAGTTGGATATCCAGAACCAGATCGTTCACATTTTTCTTCTATGGCAATTTGGCAGACTGGATCTCCAAAGACGCATCTAAGTACTGGTTGGTTGGGGCGTTGGCTCGATACCCAGAAGATAGATCCAATGACTTCCATAAGTTTAGGTTCAGTTCTGCCACCGTTATTAGTTGGTGCAAAGAACAGTGGATCTGCACTTCCATTGGGTGGTCTAGTAATTCCATCCGGTGTATTTGCTAAAGCGTGTGATCAATTATCAAAACCTTCAAAAGCTGATAATAAATTGATGGCAGCAGCGGCTTTATCAATGCGCAATCTATTTAGTATTTCAGGAAACATCACGCCTGTTTTATCTCAAGCAGCGCCAATGTCAGATGATTTGCCAACTGTTGGCGGCGGCAACGCTGGAGGCGATTCAAACTTGAGTCAGCAATTAAATGTTGTCGGAAAGTTAATTGCCGCCGGTGCACCTACAAAAATTTGGTCTGTTTCACTCGGTGGATTCGATACTCACGCCAATGAAGCTAACGCACAAGCAGCGCTCCTTGGAACCGTTTCAACAAGTATTACTAAGTTCTTAAGTCAGATGAAAGCATCGGGTAGATCTAAAGACATTACAGTGCTTGTTTACAGCGAGTTTGGAAGACGCGTGAAAGGTAATGGTTCTGAAGGTACTGATCACGGAACCGCAGGACCGGTCTTCTTAATTGGTGATCGCGTAAATGGCGGTTTCTTTGGCGATCAACCTTCACTTACTAAGTTAATTGATGGTGACTTACCTGTGACGACAGATTTCCGAGATATTTATTCAACAGTTCTTGAAGACGTTTTGTTAACTCCAGCTGAAAAAGTTTTAGGTAAATGGAGCGGAAGAGTTAAAGCGATTAAGAAGGTTTAATCTTCTTTGTAGACAATAACTTCGCTTTTGCGGCGTGTAGCAAGTGATTTTGGCGGGTTCTCTTTAAGGAGCGCGTCCACTTCGATCCGCAACTGCGCAACCTCAATGGCCATATTTGCCATTGCAGATTCCAGTTCAATTATTCGCTTAATGCCAGCGTGATTAATTCCTTCACCAACTAAACGACCAACCATTCGTAGTGATGCAATGTCGCGCAGCGAGTAACGGCGATTGCGCCCCACGGTGCGATTTGGTGAAACTAAACCTAAGCGATCGTATTGGCGAAGCGTTTGTGGATGTAGACCGGAAAGTTCTGCAGCAACTGAAATTACATAAAGTCCAGCATCATCATCTGGCGTCTTATTATCTTGCGGTTCGTTGCTCATAGCTCCGCCTTATTCTTTAGCTCGCTGCGAACATCTATTTCTGATGTCGCTTCAGCATACTTTTGCAGCGCATCGATTGCATCGCTCGGTAAATTCTGAGGGACTTGCACTTCAACAGTTACTAGCAGGTCTCCGGTTGTTGCACCTTTGGTAATTCCGCGACCTTTAACACGCAGTACGCGACCGTTTGATGTGCCAGGTGATAAGCGAAGCGTTACTTCTTCGCCAGTTAAAGTTGGTACTTTTATATCTGCACCGAGTGCTGCCTCAGCAAATGTCACCGGAACGGTAATTGCAATGTTTTCACCTTTACGTGAAAAAATTTGGTGCGCTTTAACGTGTAATAAAATGAATAAATCGCCAGGGCCGGCTTCACCTTGTGATCCTTTACCTTTGACGCGAATCTTTGCGCCATCGTTTACTCCTGCAGGAACGCGCGCAGAAATAGTTTGCGATGGTCCGCCATCGGTAGATAAACGAAGTTCTAAAGTGGTGCCAAACGCTGCTTCTTTAAAGGTAATTGTTGCCTCTGTCTGTAAATCTTGGCCTTTACGTGGACCGCGACGTCCACCGCCACCAAAGAGATTTGCGAAGATATCTTGCGGATTTCCTCCGCCGAAGATGTCAGAGAAATCTCCGCCTTGAAAATTTTGTCCGCCTTGAGGTGCACGAAAACCACCGCGCTCATACATATCGCGCGCTTGATCGTATTCAGCGCGTTTTTTGCCGTCAGACAAAATGTCATACGCTTCGGAAACCGCTTTGAACTTTTCTTCCATTGCCGCATCGCCCTTAGTTTTATCAGGGTGAAGTTCGCGCGCTAAAGAACGGTATTTCTTCTTAATCTCATCGCCACTGGCAGATTTGCCAAGTCCGAGGATCTTGTAGAAATCCTTTTCGTAAAGGTCTTTAGCGGCCATAGAAGTTGGTTACTCCGCGGTCGTTTCGGCAGGATCAGTGACAGCAACACGAGCAGGGCGCAGGATACGTTCTTTAAATTTATATCCTGGTTGCAAGATCTTTGTTGCAGTTGGCACACTGACATCAGCACCGGTGTCATGCATTAGCGCTTCGTGAACTTGTGGATCAAATTCTTCACCCGCTGTGCCGTATTTTTCTAAACCTAAACGCGTTGTGATTGCGGTGATTTGTTCTGAGACAGATTTAAATCCACCGGTTAATTCGCCGTGTTCGGTAGCGCGATCAATGTCGTCCAGCGTTGCAAGCAGCTCAGTTAAAACCGCACCGATCGCGAGTTCATGTGCCAAAGCGCGATCACGTTCTACACGCTTTCGGTAATTTGCATACTCTGCCTGAAGTCGTTGTAAATCAGCGGTGAGAGCCGCCACCGGATCAATTTCTTGAACCGGGGCAGCCTCCACTGCTACATCTTCTACAGATTCAACAACTTCTTCAGTTGTTTGATCTGTCATTTTTATTCCTTGCCTTCGTCAACTACTTCAGCATCTTCGACGCCATCTTCATTTGCAGAACCGTCGCCGGCTGCAGCACCTGCTGCTGCATACATCGCAGCGCCAAGTGCTTGGCTAAGAGTTGCTACCTTTTCGGTATTTGTCTTGATTGATTCGAAGTTAGCGCCGCCAAGTGAAGTCTTTAGTTCGGCAAGTGCTGCCTCAACTTCGGTCTTCTTCTCTGCTGCTTCACCTTCAGAAAGTTTCTCTGCATTATCTGCAATGAACTTTTCAGTCTGGTAGACAAGTGAATCTCCGTTGTTACGGATCTCTGCTTCTTCACGACGCTGCTTATCTTCAGCGGCGTGTGATTCAGCATCTGCCATCATTCGATCGATTTCTTCTTTTGAAAGAGCGGATCCACCGCTGATTGTGACTGATTGTTCTTTGCCAGTTGCAAGATCTTTCGCGCCGACGTGAACGATTCCGTTTGCGTCAATGTCGAAGGTAACTTCAACTTGTGGAACTCCGCGTGGTGCTGGTGCGATTCCAGTTAACTCAAACATACCTAGCTTCTTGTTATAAGCAGCCATTTCGCGTTCACCTTGGTAAACCTGGATCTGTACAGCAGGCTGATTGTCATCAGCGGTTGTAAAGATCTCGCTGCGCTTTGTAGGAATAGTTGTGTTGCGCTCGATCATCTTGGTCATAACCCCACCCTTGGTTTCAATACCAAGCGTTAGTGGTGTGACATCGAGAAGGAGAACATCTTTAACTTCACCCTTAAGAACACCAGCTTGAAGTGATGCGCCAACTGCCACAACTTCATCAGGATTTACGCCCTTATTTGGCTCTTTTCCACCGGTTAGGTCGCGAACTAAGTCAACGACTGCTGGCATACGAGTTGATCCACCAACAAGTACAACGCTCTTGATATTGCCGATTGCGATTCCAGAATCTTTTAGAACTTGCTGGAAAGGCTTCTTGCAACGCTCAAGAAGCGGCGCAGTAAGTGTTTGGAATTGTGCGCGAGTCAATGTCTCATCAAGGAACAATGGATTTTTCTCGGCATCAACGGTGATGTAAGGCAAGTTAATTGATGCTTGCTGTGATGATGAAAGTTCGATCTTTGCTTTTTCAGCAGCTTCACGAATACGTTGCATCGCCATCTTGTCTTTAGTTAAATCAATTCCATTCTTTGAACCGAATGTTTGAACTAAGTAATCGACAAGTGCTTGATCCCAGTCATCTCCACCGAGGTGGTTATCGCCGGCGGTTGCTTTAACTTCAACAACGCCATCGCCGATTTCAAGTAGTGAAACGTCAAATGTTCCGCCACCTAAGTCGAAGACCAAAATTGTTTGTTCTTGATCTGCCTTATCTAAACCATATGCAAGTGCTGCTGCAGTTGGCTCGTTGATAATGCGAAGCACATTAAGTCCGGCGATCTCGCCTGCTTCTTTTGTTGCTTGACGTTCTGCATCAGAGAAATATGCAGGAACAGTAATAACTGCATCCGTCACGGTTTCGCCAAGGTATGCCTCAGCATCGCGCTTTAGTTTTTGCAGAATACGTGCAGAAATTTCTTGTGGTGTGTACTTCTTGCCATCAATATCCATTGACCAGTTAGTACCCATGTGACGCTTTACGGAACGGATTGTGCGTTCAACGTTTGTCACTGATTGGCGCTTAGCAACTTCACCGACGAGAACTTCGCCATTTTTAGCGAAGGCAACGATCGATGGGGTTGTGCGAGCGCCTTCTGCGTTGGCGATAACCGTTGGCTCTCCACCTTCGAGTACCGATACGCAGCTATTTGTAGTTCCGAGGTCGATTCCGACTGCTCTAGCCATTTGTATTGCTCCTTTTAACTAATTGAACTTTTTAGCTCATCTCAAGCCCGATCTGGGGTCGAGGCTGGTCTAACCTGAGTCGATCTTACCCGAAAGAGTGAGTCGGAGCGACTCAAGTTTGGACCATCCCGTATAACTCCCCGCCTTGCCCAGATATTCCCGCCCCACCTCGGTAACCTCGCGTTATGCGTATCGCCCTGGCCTCACTCTCGTATGCGATCACCGTTATCGCACTTGTCCTGCTCGCAATTCGGGTGCCGCATTTAATTGGGATTTACCGTAAGGGCCAACCAGATCCAACTCGCAGCAATAATCGTGGTTCGCGGTTAATGCATATGTTGCACGAAGTTTTGAGCCACACCAAGATGCTCAATTTCACTGCAACCGGAATTGCGCACTGGTTTGTAATGATCGGTTTCGGTGCACTCTTTGGAACTTTGATTACCGCATACGGACAAGTTATAAATCCAGAATTCGCTTTGCCGTTAATTGGGCATTGGGTTGTTTACGAACTCTTCGCGGAATTTATCGCACTTGCTACCGGAATCGGCATTGTCACTTTAATTGGAATTCGCCAAGTCACCCGTTTTAGAATGTTAAATCGATTCGCTGGTTCTGGAATGTGGAAGGCGTATTACGTTGAAGCAACAATTTTGGCAATTGTTTTCTGTGTATTTGCATTGCGCGGTCTAGAAGGTGCACACGCTGGCGAGACAAGCTGGAATTGGCATTATGCAATCTCCTGGCCGGCAGTGCTTGCATTTAATGGATTGAGTACCGCAGCGATTGAAAGTGCAATTGTCTATGTTGCTACCGCAAAGATCGTTGTTTCTATGACTTGGTTTATTGTTATTGCAAGTAATTTAACCATGGGAATTGCTTGGCACCGCTTCTTGGCCTTCTTTAATATTTATTACAAGCGCAATAGCGATGGCAGCGCTTCACTTGGCGCACTCCCTGAAATGCTTTCTAAAGGTAAGCCAATTAACTTTGAAGATCCCGCTGAAGATGATGTCTTTGGACTCGGCAACCGCCAAGATATTTCTTGGAAAGGTCTGCTTGATATGACTTCTTGTACCGAGTGTGGACGTTGCCAATCGCAATGTCCTGCTTGGCACACTGATAAACCACTCTCGCCAAAGCTT
Source organism: Bifidobacterium breve (assembly GCA_945869505.1). The sequence continues at coordinate 2,457 of CAMBOZ010000033.1, read as the reverse complement.
TTAATTATGGCGATGCGCGATCACGCAATGGCGAAGGTCGTTGAAAGTGAAGCGATAGTTGGCGAAAATGGCCCTATTTCACTTGATGTTCTCTGGTCTTGCACCATGTGTGGTGCTTGCGTAAATGAATGCCCGGTCGACATCGAACACGTCGATCACATTGTAAATATGCGCCGCTTCCAAGTTTTAGTTGAATCAGAATTTCCATCTGAACTCGGTGGCACTTTCCGTAATTTGGAAAAGGCCGGCAATCCTTGGGGTGCAAATAAACAAGATCGCGAAGGATGGATCGCAGAATGTGATTTCCCGGTTCGCGTTGTTGAAGGTGTGCTTCCGGATGAAGTTGAGTATTTATTCTGGGTTGGTTGTGCTGGTGCTTATGAAGAGCGCGCCAAGAAAACTACTAAAGCTGTCGCCGAACTATTATGGATGGCCGGAGTTAACTTTGCGGTTTTAGGTAAGCGCGAGACTTGCACTGGAGATCCAGCGCGTCGATCTGGAAATGAATTTTTATATCAAATTCTTTCTCGCGAGAACATTGAAACTTTTAACGAAGTCTTCGCAGGTCGCCCAAAAGGTAAGAAGAAAGTTGTGGTTACTTGTCCACATTGCTTCACAACAATTGGCCGCGATTATGCACAGAGTGGTTTTGAACTTGAGATGTTGCACCACACACAATTGCTTAATACTTTAATTAAAGAGAAGCGTTTAAAGCCAAGTCCACATAAGAGTGAACAAAAGCTGACTTATCACGATCCTTGTTACTTAGGTCGTCACAATCAGATCTACGCGCCTCCTCGTGAATTACTTGAAGCATCTGGTTGTGATGTAACTGAGATGCCGCGTAATCAAGAGCGTTCATTCTGTTGCGGTGGCGGCGGCGGACGCATGTGGATGGAAGAGAAAATTGGAACGCGTATTAATTTAAATCGTGTTGATGAAGCTATTTCAACTGGCGCACAAGAAGTTGCGGTTGCTTGTCCGTTCTGTCGGGTAATGGTTGGCGACGGAATGGTTGCGCGACAAAGCGATGTTGAAGTCCTCGACGTTGCTCAAGTCCTTTTAAGAAGTGTGAAGAAAGAATAAGGAATTAGAAGCGCAAGGACTGTAAAAGGCTTTTCCCCAGTCCTTAGCGAGAATTCCTTATTCTGGAGTTATCCACAGAACTTGTGCACAGGTGTGTATGAATTACACGCGTGTAATTCGCAGCAATACCGCAGTCGTTAAGTAGCCCCCAACAAGGCCTCCCAGGTGGGCTCGCCAGTCCACTCCGCCCAGGATGAAGCCGAATACGAAGTTCAGCCCGATGATTACATAAATGTCGCGTACGCCCTCGCTGATCATTTTGCGCATTGCAATAAATGCGCCAAATAATCCAAAGACCGCACCTGATGCGCCGACGGAAACTTGAGCGGCGCTATTTAAATAGATCGAAGCTAGGGATCCGGTTAGAAGCGAGACCAAGAAAATTACAAGAAAGCGCGCTTTGCCAAGCGCTGCCTCAACAGGATTACCTAAAACAAGAAGTGAGAACATATTAAAAAATAAATGCGTGAGTCCGCCGTGAACTAGCGCAACAGAAAATAAACGCCAGATTTCACCAGATTGAACGTAAGGACCATAGAGAGCGGTGTATTCGTAGAGTTGTGGGTAGAGCTGGTCTGCAAGATAGGCAGCACAAATGATTGTGATCAATGAGAGCGTTACAGAACGCTTCATTTGAAACATCAGTTGCTAGTTAAGCTATGGTGACGCTATTGATTACAACTGGTGTAACAGGAACATCTTGTGCACCTGTTGGCGTTGAACCAATCTTGTCTACAACAGCCTGAGAAGCAGCGTCTTTAACTGCTCCGAAGATAGTGTGCTTGCGGTTTAACCAAGTTGTTGGTGCAACAGTGATGAAGAATTGAGAACCATTTGTTCCTGGTCCTGAATTAGCCATTGCAAGAATGTATGGCGCATCAAATTGCAGCTCTCCGTGGAATTCATCAGCGAATTGGTAACCAGGTCCGCCGAAACCTTTTCCGAGTGGATCTCCACCTTGAATCATGAAACCTGAAATGACGCGGTGAAAAATAGTTCCGTCGTACAGCTTCGCAGTTGTTTTCTTTCCATCGCGCGGATCGGTCCATTCTTTTGCACCAGTTGCGAGTTCAACAAAGTTAGCAACAGTCTTTGGTGAGTGATTTGGGTAGAGCTCAATGACGATATCGCCGAGTGATGTGTGCAGAGTTGCTGTTGATGACATGTTTTTAGCCAATCGTTTCAGTGGATGATTAAAATAATTTAAAGAGTGGAGACCAGCTTGTCTGGTTCCAAAATCAAGATTTGTGGAGACCAGGGGAATCGAACCCCTAACCCCCGCCTTGCAAAGGCGGTGCTCTACCAATTGAGCTAGGTCCCCGTGTTAGAACGGGTGGGCCCAGGTGGACTTGAACCACCGACCTCTTCCTT
>CAMBOZ010000032.1 GCA_945869505.1 Bifidobacterium breve | reverse complement strand
GGACGCGAAAAGGAAGTTCCTGCCGCGTTCCGTTCACTTACTAAGAAGCTAGTCCGCCAGCGCGTATTGCGTGACAAGATTCGTATCGATGGTCGCGGACTCCGCGATATCCGTGCACTTTCTGCAGAAGTTGAAGTTATTCCTCGCGTTCACGGATCAGCGATCTTCGAACGTGGCGAGACTCAGATTCTCGGAATCACAACACTTAATATGTTAAAGATGGAGCAACAGCTCGATACTTTAAATCCAGAGAACCATAAGCGTTATATGCACAACTACAACTTCCCACCATATTCAACTGGTGAGACTGGTCGTGTTGGTACACCAAAGCGTCGCGAAATCGGCCACGGTGCTCTCGCTGAGCGCGCACTTATTCCAGTTCTTCCAACTCGCGAAGAGTTCCCTTACGCAATCCGTCAGGTCTCTGAAGCACTTGGTTCAAATGGTTCGACATCTATGGGTTCTGTTTGTGCCTCAACTCTTGCAATGCTAAATGCTGGTGTGCCACTTAAGGCTCCAGTTGCAGGTATCGCAATGGGACTTATCTCAGATAGCGTTGATGGCAAAGTTGAATACGTTGCCCTTACAGATATCTTGGGTGCAGAAGATGCATTCGGCGATATGGACTTTAAAGTTGCCGGTACAAAAGATTTCATTACAGCGCTGCAGCTAGATACCAAGCTCGATGGAATTCCTGCTTCAGTACTTGCTGGAGCACTTCACCAAGCTAAAGAAGCGCGCCTAGCAATCCTTGATGTTATGAATGAAGCGATCGACACACCAGATGAGATGAGCCCATTTGCTCCTCGCATCATCTCTGTGAAGATTCCTGTTGATCAGATCGGTGCAGTTATCGGACCTAAAGGCAAGATAATCAACCAGATCCAAGATGAAACTGGCGCAGATATTTCAATTGAAGATGATGGCACGATCTATATTGGCGCAACCGATGGTCCGTCAGCAGAAGCTGCACGCGCACAGATCAATGCGATCGCTAATCCACAAATGCCAGAAGTTGGAGAGCGCTACATCGGTACCGTTGTAAAACTCGCAGCATTTGGTGCTTTCATCTCACTTATGCCAGGTAAAGATGGCTTGCTCCACGTCTCGCAAATTCGCAAGATGCACGGCGGAAAGCGCATTGAAAACCTAGAAGAAGTTATGAAGGTTGGCGACAAGATTCAAGTTGAAATCGGCGAAATCGATCCTAAGGGCAAGCTTTCGTTGATTCCTGTTCTCGAAGATGGAACTACACCGAGCGCTGAATAAGTAAAGAGCGCAAAAATGTCAGTTCGTCGCACAGTATTACCTAGCGGTCTGCGTATCGTCACGGAAGAAGTTCCGTCGGTACGCAGTGCCGCGATCGGTATCTGGGTAAATGTAGGTTCGCGTGATGAAACCCCGGCAGTCGCTGGGGCTTCTCACTTTCTAGAGCATTTACTATTTAAAGGAACTACGCGACGTTCTGCTTTAGAGATATCAGCAACTATTGAAGCCGTTGGCGGCGAAATGAACGCCTTCACCAGCAAGGAGTACACCTGCTTCTATGCGCGGGTAATTGATACCGATTTACCTATGGCAATCGATGTTGTTTCGGATTTGATTACATCATCAATAGTTTCAGCTCTAGATGTAGATGCCGAACGCAAAGTAGTTCTTGAAGAAATTGCCATGCGCGATGATGATCCCAGTGATTTAGTACACGATTTATACGCTGAAACTTATTATGGCGACACCACTTTGGGGCGTCCTATCTTGGGCACAGTTAAATCCATTAAGGAAATGTCCCGCAGCAGCGTTTTCAATTATTATAAGAAGAAGTACCTTCCCCAAGATTTGGTTGTGGCAGTGGCCGGAAATATTAAACATAAGCGCGTGGTCGCAATGGTGGAAGAAGCGCTTTCGCGTGATAATTTCTTAGATGTTAAAGGCGCCCCACAGCTACGCCCAAATACACCTGTAAAAACCAAACCGGTGCACAGCGTTGGTTTGCTAACGCGCAAGACTGAACAAGCACATATGTTTTATGGAATGGAAGGCGTAGCGCGCGCCGATGATCGTCGCTTCGCGATGGGAGTTTTGGCATCAGCGTTAGGTGGCGGAATGTCATCGCGCTTATTCCAAGAGATCCGCGAAAAAAGAGGCTTGGCATATTCGGTCTATGCCTATGCTCAACAATTTGCTGGCTCGGGTCAGATCGGTTTCTATGCGGGCTGCAATCCGACGAAGGCGATTGAAGTTGTGGAAATCATCCGCGAAATTTTGGCAGATGTCGCCGAAAATGGGATGAGTCACGAAGAGATTGAACGAGCAAAAGGCGCAGTTCGTGGCTCACTAGTTTTGAGCCAAGAAGATTCCGGTTCGCGAATGAGCCGAATCGGTAAAAATGAAATTGTCTATGGCCAAGTTATGGGCTTTGACGATATCTTGAAAGCTATTTCGCGCGTAAATCCAACCGACGTTAGGGAAATTGCTAGCGAATATCTCACCAAATCGCCTACCCTTGCTCTTGTAGGACCATTTAAAAACGAAGCGAAGTTTGAGAAGGTGTTGCGGTCATGATTAAAGTCGGCGTACTTGGTGCTCGTGGGCGCATGGGAGCAGAAGTAGTCAAGGCTGTAACCGCTGCCGCCGATCTTGAATTAGTCGCATCCTTAGATCTTGGTGATTCACTAGATCAACTCGTCGAAAGCGGTGCACAAGTAGTCGTTGATTTCACGACTCCAGATTCGGTAATGGCGAACTTAGAATTTTTAATCTCAAAGGGAATTAACACAGTAGTTGGCACTACGGGATTTGATGATGCACGAGTGGCAAAAGTAAAAGCTTTACTTAGCGCTAATCCCAAGGTTGGTGTTTTGATTGCGCCGAATTTTGCGATTGGCGCCGTATTGATGATGGAGTTTGCAACGAAAGCGGCTAAATACTTTGAATCTGCTGAAATTATTGAACTACATCATCCGGATAAGGTAGATGCGCCATCTGGAACTGCGGCACGTACCGCTCAATTAATGACACAAGCGCGCAAGGATGCTGGCTTAGCCGCTATGCCAGATGCCACAAATTCTGGAATTGCCGCTGCACGTGGCGGAAATGTTGGTGACATTCCGGTCCATTCAATCCGCCTGCGCGGATTAGTCGCTCATCAAGAAGTTTTGCTCGGTGGCTTAGGCGAAACGCTCACTATTCGCCACGATTCTTTGGATCGCGCTGGATTTATGCCAGGTGTATTACTTGGTGTTCGCAAAGTTATTTCAAATCCTGGGCTGACATTCGGCCTAGACAAATTTATGTAAGGGGATAAGCAAATGGCTAAAGCAGATATCACAATGTATGGCGCTGACTGGTGCGGAGATTGCCGCCGCTCAAAGCGTCTATTTGAAGAACTCGATGTGCAGGTTAATCACATTGATGTTGAAGCCGATGAGTCAGCGGCTGCAAAGGTAATTGAGATCAATGGGGGAGCGAAGTCGATTCCCGTAATCGTATTTTCGGATGGAACACATCTGACTGAACCTTCAGATAATGACCTAAAGGCGAAGTTACAAGCGCTTTCTATTATCTAGCTTTTCTCAAGTTATTGGATATGAAAGAGCGCTGCAGAAGTTGCTGCCGCCGATAAGACAACAACTGGAAATGGCGCACGCAGAATTAGTGCAACAATTGCTACGCCCAAACCCGCCATTCGCTGATCTGCGATCAAACGCGAATCTTGGGTAAAGGTTTGAACCGCTACTAGTGCACTTAAGAGTGCAATAGGAATTAAAGAGTTAATTTTCAATATTCGCGGATGAGAAAGCCAGCGCTTCGGAACACTATGTCCAAGGTACTTCAAAATGAAGGCAAAAAGACTAGTTCCTATAACTGCTAGCCAAAACGGATCCAGTAAATTTATCTCCATAAACTAGCTCGCAATCCGAAGAAGACTGCCAACAAAGCGGTTGAGATAATTGGGACACCAGGTACAAAGTACGGTGTCATCGCTAGCGCCAACGCACAAGCAGCGACCGCAAGTGCGCGATCTGTTTTACTAATTAAGCGCGGCCAAAGTAGCCCTAAAAATGCGGCTGGTACGGCAGCATCGAGTCCCCACGCTGCTGGATTTCCCATTGCTTGCGCACCTAAAGCACCTGCCAAAGTGAAAATATTCCAAAAAATAAAGACACCGATTCCGGTTAGCCAGAAACCTTGCCGCGCTTCTTTAACGCCTAAATGTTCTTGAGAGAGCGCCACTCCGGTTGATTCATCAATAGTTATCTGTGCTGCAAAAATTCGCCGCAACCCCTTAACGTTTAATACTGGTGCCATTCTTAGGCCGTACAAAGTATTTCTTACGCCTAATAAAGTCGCAGTTGCAATTCCACTAAGTGCGCTGCCACCCGCACCTAATACTCCAACAACTGCAAATTGTGATGCGCCGGTAAAGGTTAAGAGTGAAAGTAAGCAACTCTGCAAAACCGAGAAACCAGCGGCAACGGAGGCAGCCCCGAAAGCAATTCCGTATGCCCCGACAGTGAGCGATACGCTCAAAGATTGGGAGGCGGTGGCGCGGTTCACTCTAGACACGGGGACATTCTGCCTTAGATATCCTCAAGGAGGTAACGCCTTATATATAAGGTGACGCCCATGAGCCAAGAAGTAGTTTTTCGCGACGATGTCACAGTTGAACTCGTTAAATCAAGCGCAAGCGATGCCGATGTAATTTGGGCAGCACGCGTTTCAACTGCTGGTGAGCAATCACTTGATGAAATCGGGGAAGATCCTGCGCGCTCAGCTGGGCTTATTAATTATTTAGCGCGCGAACGCCATGGGTCTCCATTCGAGCACACTTCGATGACATTTTTCGTTAGCGCACCAATATTTGTATTCCGCGAATTCATGCGCCATCGAATCGCTTCTTATAACGAGGAGTCCGGACGCTATCGCGAATTAAAGCCAGTTTTTTATATCCCCTCAAAAGAGCGTAAGTTGATTCAAGTTGGTAAAACTGGCGCATACACATTTGAAGATGGAACTAAAGAGCAATTTGATATTTCAATTTCTGCAATGAAAGAAGCATATTTAGTTGCTTACGATAGCTATCAAAAAATGCTCGATGCCGGAGTCGCCCGTGAAGTCGCGCGCGTAGTTTTGCCAGTTGCGACTTATTCATCTATGTATGTGACTATGAATGCACGTGCGCTTATGAACTTTCTTTCACTTCGCACCGCGCGCGAAGGCTCGCATTTTCCTAGCTATCCGCAACGAGAAATTGAGATGGTGGCCGAGAAAATGGAAGCCGAATTTGCAAAATTAATGCCACTTACCTACGGAGCCTTCGAGAAATCTGGACGGATCGCACCTTAAAACGGTAGGTTTCACCTATGACAATCGAGGCGCCATTCGGACGTATGCTCACCGCAATGGTGACGCCATTTGATAAGGATGGAAAAATCGATTGGCCGGGCGTAGAAAAGTTAGCCGCGCATCTAGTTGCAAATGGACACGATGGAATCGCTGTTAACGGAACAACGGGCGAGGCTCCTACAACCAAATCTTCTGAAAAAGAGGAGATCATTCGCGTCGTAAAGGGCGTAGTCGGTTCGAAGATTTTTGTAGTTTCAGGCGCTGGAGATAACGAAACCGACTATTCAATCAATCAAGCAAAGCGCACCGAAAAAGCCGGCGCAGATGGGCTGCTTGTTGTTGCGCCTTATTACAACAAACCTCCTCAAGCCGGTGTTGTAGCGCACTTCAAAGCGATAGCCAGCGCAACTGATCTTCCGTTAATGATGTACGACATTCCAGGTCGCTGCGGGATTGAAATTGAGTCGGACACAATTGTTGAGCTCTATAACCACCCACAAATCGTGGCCTTGAAAGATGCGAAGGGAAATGTCGCAGCAACTTCTTGGGTAATTAAGCGTTGTGGAATTCCTGTGTACTCAGGCGATGACATCCTTAATTTGCCGCTTCTCTCAGTCGGAGCGGTAGGCATGGTTTCGGTATGTGGCCACACCGTGGGCAAAGATCTCAAAGAGATGCTGAGCGCTTGGTTTGCAGGCGATGCAACACGTGCATTGGAGATTCATCAAAAATTACTTCCTATCTTTACCGGCACATTCCGCACCCAGGGTGCGATCCTCACCAAGGCCGCGCTAAATATGATGGGCCTACCTGGCGGATATACAAGACTTCCTCTCGTCGATGCAACCGAAGATCAGATCACGCAACTGCGTAAAGATCTAATCGCCGGTGGCGTCGCGCTATAAATATATTTTATGACCCACCCACATCCTGACCTAGGCACACCTAGCAAACTAGTTGCGGGTGGCTTGCGCATTGTGGCGCTCGGCGGTTTAGCCGAAATCGGTCGCAATATGACCGTCTTTGAAACTAATGGCAAGTTGTTGATCGTCGATTGTGGCGTGCTCTTTCCGGAAGAGAACCAACCAGGTATTGATTTAATCTTGCCGGACTTTAGCTACATTAGAGATCGCTTAGCTGATGTTGTCGGCCTGGTGTTAACTCACGGCCACGAAGATCACATAGGTGCAACGCCTTACTTGTTGCGCGAACGCGGAGACATTGCGATCTATGGATCGGCGCTAACGCTGGCGCTGGTTTCAGCAAAACTTAAAGAACATCGCATCTCTCCACTGACTCGCGAAGTTAAAGAAGGAATGCGCGAAGATATCGGTCCATTTGAAGTTGAATTTGTTGCCGTAAACCACTCAATTCCTGATGCGCTAGCGATTGCGATTCATACAAAGGCTGGAACTGTGCTTCACACCGGTGATTTCAAGATGGATCAACTCCCGCTCGACGGACGTATTACTGATTTGTGCACATTCGCTCGACTTGGAGACGAGGGCGTGGATCTTTTCTTGGTAGATTCCACTAATGCTGATGTTCCGGGATTCACTCCATCCGAGCGTGAAATTATCCCTGCGCTAAATCGCGCCATCGCAGCAACCAAAAAGCGAGTGATCGTTGCTTCATTCTCATCTCACGTTCACCGAGTACAACAGGTAATTGATACCGCTGCGATTCACGATCGCAAAGTTGTCTTTTTAGGTCGTTCAATGGTGCGCAATATGAAGATCGCTGAAGAGATGGGTTATTTAAATGTGCCGGCGGGCATCGTTATTGATGCCAAAGAGTTAGATAACTACGACGATAAAGTTGTATTAATTTGCACCGGATCACAAGGTGAACCGATGGCAGCGCTTTCTCGTATGGCAAATGGTGATCATCAGATAAGAGTCGGAGAAGGCGACACAGTGATTCTGGCATCGTCGTTAATTCCCGGCAATGAGAATTCAGTATTTCGTGTAATCAATGAACTAACGCGCTTCGGGGCAAAAGTGGTCCATAAAGCCAACGCCATGGTTCACGTTTCTGGCCACGCTGCCGCCGGTGAGTTGCTGTATTGCTACAACATCGTCAAACCAAAATATGCCTTGCCCGTTCACGGTGAATGGCGACACTTAAAAGCAAACGCAGAATTAGCGATCCAAGCGGGCGTCTCACGAGAGAATGCATTTGTAATAGAAAATGGCATAGTCATAGATTTGGTTGATCACGAAGCTTCAGTAGCTGGTTCAGTGCCTTGTGGATTTGTCTATGTCGATGGACAGAGCATTGGCGATATTACTGAGTCATCTCTAAAAGATCGCAGAATATTGGGCGAAGAAGGTTTTATCTCAGTTGTCGTTGTTATCGAATCACAGAGTGGCAAGATAGTTGCAGGACCTGATATTCATGCACGTGGCTTTAATGAAGATGAAGCGCTCTTTGATGAAGTAAAAGGCCAGATAGAAAAGGCGTTGCAACGCGCTGTCGCTGATGGCATAAATGGAACACATCAACTTTCCCAAGTGGTTCGTCGGACTATTGGCAGTTGGGTTGGTGGAAAACATCGCCGCCGCCCAATGATTGTTCCCGTAGTAATTGAGGTCTAGCCAGTAAGATTAAAGGTGTGGCCAAGAAAAAAAGTACATCCTCGCGCAAGGCTGGTAAGTCAGCCCTATCTGTAATTGGCCGCGCGCTTAATGGCCTCTGGAAATCTCTGGCAAAAGCAGTTGGTTCAACTATCCGCTTTCTCGCTCGAGGGGCAAGAGATTTAGATCCAGCTCATCATCGCGATGGCCTCGCCTTCCTTTTACTAATTTTGGCACTCGCCGCTTTTGCCGGAACCTGGTTCGCTGCAGATAACTTTGTAGGTCGCAATCTTTACGCGGTCATATATGGAGCTTTCGGAACGATCGGCTTCTTGGCACCGCTTGTAATTATTTATTTTGCTTTTCGCTTATTCCGCGCACCCGATGATCACAAAGCAACATCACGGATCATCGTTGGAATAGTGACAATGATATTTAGCGCCGCCGGCTTAGCCCATCTCTTCAACGGATCTCTCGGCGCAATAAATCCAACTGGTACAACTGCGATGCGCGGTGGCGGAGGCTGGTTGGGTTACGCAGTTTCGATGCCATTGGAACGATTAATGACTTCAATGCTGGCTTATCCATTCTTAATTGCGCTATTCATATTTGGGTTGCTGGTGACAACTGCTACACCGCTCTCATCAGTAGCAATTCGGATGAAAAATACTTTTATCTGGCTCTGGTCTAAACGCCCGCAACGCGAAGAGTCTGAATTTGAAATTACGGATACTCCACCATTTGAAACACCTGTAGTCGCTTGGAATCATCATGCCGATGAAGTTGCTGAAGAAGATTTAGATGAAGAAGAATTTGACGAAGAATTCACGGTAGAAGTTCCGCGTCACGTACAAGCCCCTGCCGCGAGTTCAACAACTCCAGCGACGGCGAAACGTCCAGAGCAATTGCTTTTAACGGCAGATTCACATTACGTACTTCCACCTCAAGACTTGCTGCGCACTGGTCCTGCTGCCAAGGCAAAATCAAAGGCGAATGACACGGTAGTCGCTGCCCTCACGGAAGTCTTTGCCCAGTTTGAAATTGATGCTCAAGTAACCGGATTCATGCGTGGTCCAACGGTTACACGTTATGAAGTCGAGCTCGGAAATGCTGTCAAAGTTGAACGAATTACCGCGCTTGCTAAAAATATTTCATATGCAGTTGCCAGCAGCGATGTGCGAATTCTTTCACCGATCCCAGGAAAATCTGCCGTAGGAATTGAAATCCCAAATGCAGATCGTGAAATTGTGGCTTTAGGCGATGTTATGCGCTCAACCGTGGCTGGCCAAGACCATCACCCAATGTTGGTTGCCCTGGGTAAAGATGTAGAAGGAAATTTCGTCTGTGCAAACTTAGCGAAAATGCCTCACTTGCTTGTGGCGGGAGCAACCGGTGCGGGTAAATCGTCAATGATTAATGCGATGATTACCTCAATATTAATGCGCGCGACTCCAGATGATGTGCGCTTAGTTTTAATTGACCCAAAGCGAGTGGAGTTAACCGCTTATGAAGGTATTCCGCATTTGATAACACCGATTATTACCAACCCTAAGAAAGCTGCTGATGCACTGACTTGGGTGGTTCGTGAGATGGATCTGCGCTATGAGGATCTTTCAACATTTGGATTTAGACATATTGATGATTTCAACAAAGCAGTACGTGCCGGAAAGGTAATCGCACCTCCAGGCAGTGATCGCGTAGTTGAGCCCTATCCATACCTTTTGGTAATCATTGACGAGCTTGCTGATTTGATGATGATCGCAGCGCGTGAAGTAGAAGAGGCCGTTGTAAGAATCACGCAGTTAGCGCGCTCTGCAGGTATTCACCTAGTGCTTGCAACGCAACGACCTTCAGTTGATGTTGTCACGGGTTTGATTAAAGCAAACGTGCCGTCACGACTTTCCTTTGCAACTAGCTCACTCGCTGATAGTCGCGTTATTTTAGATAGCCCTGGTGCTGAAAAACTTGTTGGACAGGGTGATGGTTTATTCATTCCTATGGGCGCATCTAGAGCAATACGCATTCAAGGTGCATACGTTTCTGAGCGAGAGATCGAAGCCGTTACAAACCACGTTAAAAAGCAGTTATCACCACGTTATCGAGAAGATGTCACTGTTGCACCGCAATCAAATAAACTCGTCGATAAAGATATTGGTGATGACTTAGATTTGCTTTTGCAAGCGGTCGAATTGGTAGTCGGAACCCAGTTTGGATCAACATCAATGTTGCAAAGAAAATTGCGAGTCGGTTTCGCCAAAGCGGGACGACTTATGGATCTAATGGAATCGCGCGGAATCGTTGGACCATCTGAGGGCTCTAAAGCGCGCACCGTTATGGTTAAACCAGATGAATTAGATTCGGTGCTCGCAACTTTACGTGATTATTAAATTCACCTCCTGTTAACCAAATAGGGGACTAGTTCCTGGGGTGATATTGCGTTCTCCTCACCCCAATGGCTAGGCAGGGGGTGATTGGCGCTCTAGACTTTGTGAATCAATATTTCAGGCGTTGCAAGAATTGTGAGTTGAAATGTCGCTAGGTGAGTTCATACAAGGTGCGCGCGAGAGCGCGGGCCTGAGTATTGACGAACTCGCAGAACGCACAAGTATTCGCGCCGGATTGCTAAGAGAAATTGAAAAGAATAATTTCGTCCATTGTGGTGGAGATATTTACGCCCGCGGCCATCTGAGAAATATTGCACCGATCATTTCGGTAGATGCACAGACGCTAATTGATCTTTATAACAAAGAGCATTCATCGGAATTACGCAAGATCCACGATATGTTGGTTGAAAACAACGTTACAAGAATTCCAACTGAGCGAAAAACAGTTTCTTGGAAATCACTGGCTATTGCCTCAATTGTTGTCTTGGCTGCTATCGCCGGAGGTCAAGTAATTATCTCCAACTCAAAAACTACCGTTACCCCTACAGTCAGTACTAGCCCTACTGCAACTGCGTCAGCTGAACCTTCACCAACTTCAACTCAAACTCAGACCACGGATGTAGTGCCATCAGTATCTGGAGAGTTGTCCCTCACAATTTCTGCCGCCCGCGGCAATTCAAATATAGATGTAGTCATTGGTGGAGTGAGTTTATACAAGGGTCCTTTGTTTCAAGGAGAGACAAAGAGCTTTAGTGCGCCAAATGCGATTAGTATCTATTTGAGTAATGCCGGTGACCTAGATTTAACGTTGAATGGTGAAAAAATAGCCCCACTTGGTGCGCGCAACGAAGAGATTCGCAAGACTTTCAGATCTAAGTAGGCGCTAACGCTGTACCATCTGACAAATGAGTCGGACCGTTGCAATTGTGACCATGGGCTGTGCCCGTAATGAAGTCGACTCGGAAGAATTAGCCGGAAGATTAGCGGCCGATGGTTGGACTTTGGTTTCAGATGTCGAAGCAGCAGAAGTTGCAGTGGTAAATACTTGCGGATTTATTGAATCAGCGAAGAAAGATTCAATTGATGCCCTTTTGGAAGCTAATTCACTAAAGGGCCACGGAAAAACGCGCGCAGTTGTGGCAGTTGGCTGTATGGCCGAGCGTTACGGGCAAGAGTTGGCTAAAGCACTTCCGGAAGCTGATGGCATTTTAGGTTTCGATGATTATCAAGATATTTCTGCGCGATTGCAGTCAATAGTTTCTGGAAATGCACATACTCCGCATGTTCCGCGCGATCGCCGCTCTCTTTTGCCGATCGCACCTGCCGATCGTCCAGCAGCTCGCCAAGAAGCGATAAATGAATCTTATGCATCATCACTCGGTGCCGGTGGATCCTTATTTCGTAAGCGACTTGGTAACGCACCTTGGGCACCTCTCAAGATCGCATCTGGCTGCGACCGTCGTTGTTCTTTCTGCGCTATTCCATACTTTCGTGGCTCATTTATATCTCGCAAGCCAACAGAAATTATTGAGGAAGGTAAATGGCTGGCCCAAAATGGAGTCAGCGAACTCTTCTTGGTAAGTGAAAATACAACTTCCTACGGTAAAGATCTGGGTGATCTTAAGTTGATGGAGAAAATTCTGCCGGAGTTTGCTGCTATTGAAGGTGTTGAGAGAGTCAGGCTTTCATATTTGCAGCCCGCAGAAATGCGCCCATCGCTATTACAGGCGATGATTGAGACCGAAAAGATCGCACCATACTTTGATCTTTCATTTCAACATACCAGTCCAACAGTTTTACGCCGAATGCGTCGCTTCGGTGACTCAGAAAAGTTCTTACATCTAATTTCCCAGATTCGTGCTTTGTCACCAGAGGCAGGTATCCGCTCTAACTTCATAGTCGGGTTTCCGGGGGAGACGCAGACAGATTTTGATGAGTTAGCGGACTTCATCAGCGCTGCTAAGTTGGATGCGATTGGAATTTTTGGGTACTCAGATGAAGATAACACTGAGGCTTTAGAGCTTGCCGATAAGGTAGACGAAGATGTAATCCGACAGAGAGTGGAGTCACTTTCATCGCTTGCAGATGAAATGGTTTCGCTTAGCGCCTCCGCCCGTATCGGTGAAAACGTGCGCGTACTCATTGAAGATAAAGAGCTGCAGGAGGGTCGGGCAGCGCACCAGGGGCCGGAAGTAGATGGCACTACATCATTTATCGGAACCAATTTTGAAGTTGGCCAATATATTGATGCGGTGATCATTGATTCTATGGGCGCAGATTTGGTGGCGCGCCCAATATGAACATTCCAAGTTACATAACTCCCAACTCATTAACCATCGGACGGTTAGCGCTAATTCCTTTTGGCGCGATCGCCTTATTTATGAATGGTGGAGATGATTACAATTGGCAGATCATTTCTTGGTGGATTTTTTTCATCTTGGGGCTTACCGATATCGTCGATGGAAAGTTGGCACGCAGCCGTCAGCAAATAACCGAACTGGGAAAATTTCTAGATCCAGTTGCTGATAAAGCTATGGTCGGTACTGCGATGATTTGTTTATCAATTCTTGATCGCATGCCTTGGTGGATCACAATTGTTATTTTGGCGCGCGAGGTTGGAATTACGATCTTCCGTTTGGCAATCGTCAAGCGTGGGGTTATTCCCGCAAATAAGGGTGGAAAAATCAAGGCAACACTTCAAGGATTCGGTACTGGCTTTTATGTTCTTCCACTGAGCCCAGATTTATATTGGTTCCGTGATGGATTTATGTACATTGCTATAGCGCTAACGCTGGTCACAGGTGCCTACTATGTAAGATCTGCTTTTAAGCCGCAGAGTAAATAGGAATTTTCAATGGCGCTAGCAAATGAGATCATCGGATTAATCTCCGACATTCATGATTCATTGCGCGCTCGGGGTGAGACTTTATCTACCGCCGAATCTTTAACTGCTGGTGGGCTAAGCAACGCTTTAACAATAGTTCCTGGAGCATCGGATGTTTTCCTGGGTTCAGTTACTGCATATCGACCTGAAGTAAAGATCTCCCATTTAAGCGTTTCA
>CAMBOZ010000031.1 GCA_945869505.1 Bifidobacterium breve | reverse complement strand
ATACACGGGTTTTCTGGCAGAAATAAACCAATATTTCTGCCGAATAGAACTTCCCCTATTCTGCTGCGGATGCAAGAATTAAATATGAGCAATGTAGAGAAAGAGTTCGATCCGCTGATCGTTGGCCGCCGGATCCGAGAACTGCGAACAAAGCAAGGAATGAACCTTGAAGTACTCGCTCGCGCAATTGAGCGCGCACCATCGCAAATCTCGGCGATTGAAAATGGCAAACGCACTCCTCCAATTCAACAATTGCAGAAGATCGCACAAGCTCTCGGTGTTTCATTAACACAATTACTTAACTCTGAAATATTGAGTGAGCGAACAGCAAACGAACTTGAAATAGAACGCGCACAACGTGGTGGTCTGTACTCATCTCTTGGCTTGCCAGATGCATTTATAGGCAAAACAGTCAGCAATAACATAATTGAAATCATTCTTGGCCTACAGCGTGAAGTTGAGAGGTTGCACTTACAGCGTTCTGCGACTCCTGAAGAAGCGCGACGAGTAAATATAGAACTTCGTCAAGAGATGAGAAAAATCAATAATTATTTTCCACATTTGGAAGAGGAAGCGAAAAATCTTTTAGCGAAAATTGATCACAGCTCGGGTCCGCTTTCTGAGCGCTTAACTGCAGAGTTAGCCAATAAGTTAGGTTTCACTTTGCATTACGTTCAAGATTTACCAGCATCAACAAGAGTTATAACCGACGAAAAGAACGGACGCATCTATCTGCCGATGCGGCGCGAAGGTCGCGATGCTCGCACCATTTTGTTACAAGCTCTTGCCGGTCACGTTCTTAAGCATCCCTCGCCAAATGATTATCACGACTACTTATCACAGCGTGTACAAACAAACTATTTGGCAGGCGCATTGTTAATGCCTGAGGCAAATGCCGTTGAATTCTTACAGAACGCCAAGGTCAAGCGAGAGCTCTCTGTTGAAGACCTTCGTGATTACTTCGGTGTCAGCTATGAAAATGCTGCCCATAGATTCACCAACCTGGCGACGGTTCACCTCAACTTGCCGGTGCACTTCCTCAAAGTGCACGAAAGCGGTGCGATCTCCAAGGCTTACGAAAATGACAACGTGGCCTTTCCATCAGATGTCTTTGGCTCGGTAGAAGGTCAAATTGTTTGCCGCAACTGGAGCGCCCGTAAAGTCTTTACGGTAAAGGATCGATTTACCCCGTATCACCAATACACCGACAAACCCGTTGGAACTTATTGGTGCACATCAAGAATCCAAGCAAGCGCCCAAGGTGATTTCTCAGTCAGCGTCGGCACAAACTTCGAATCAGTTAAGTACTTCAGAGGAAGAGATTCAAATACTCGTTACAAGTCGTACTGTCCCGATGCCAAGTGTTGTCGCCAGGCTCCTGCGGAACTAGAAAACAAGTGGGGTGAGATGATTAGACCCACTCCACGTTTGAATTCCAGTTTGCTTGCAGCGATCCCGCAAAATGGATTCTTAGGTATTGAGCAACGTGAGATTCTCGAATTTCTAGAAGATCAGGTCGATTCGTAAACTTTAAATATCCTCTAGTTTAAAAGATACCCAAGTCTTCATACTTTCTTTTGCTCCCAAGATTAGGGCTTTATCTTGCTCAATGGCTTCGGTTAAAGATATGACTGGAGATGAGAATGGTTCAATCGTTATCAGTCTCTCCTTGCCCCAGAGTGGCCAGGCTTTGATGCCTCCAAGAACCATCCAAATCCAACAGTAAGGAAAAGTCTTCTTATCCCACTCCAAAGTTATATCAGTTTGCAAAGATGAATTTCTAAAAGTTACAGAGCTTTTCTTCATCGGGCCGAGAATGATGTGCCCATCAGTTCCATCATCTGCACCAAAAGTGCTGACGTCTACAACTTCACCTTTACTATCGAGCGCGGTTGGCCACTTTGACTGGCTGTCAGGTTTAAAGCGATAAGTTGGTCCGGGATAATTTGGAACTTCAATCGGTTCGCCTGGACTTACGATTATTTCCATTCCTGGGTCTATGAAGGGCCCGCCAATAACAAGATGTTGACCCCACTGAAACTTGATTTCTTCTCCACTTAAATTTTCAACAGATTCGTCAAAACGAAGCTCTCCATTAGTTAAAGTCATTATTCGGATTAAGCGCAAGGGTAGGCGACGTAAATTGACCGAAAATTCAACTGAGATTTTCTGCTCTGAATCTTCCAGGATTCGATAATCCCAAGAAAGCATTGCAACTTCTCCGTGTCCACCGAATGATGCGCCCTTATAGTCAACTGGATACTGTGCATTAGGTAATACCTCTTGCCAACCACCGCTGAAATGATCAAGAAAATTACCCATTGGTGCTTGTGTGGACTGAACTCCCTCGCGGTTTCGCACGATATCTTCTTGACCGTGCCAGAGTAGTTCCAAATCTAACTTTTTCGAACGAAGTTCTAATATTTCCGCACCGCGAGTAAGGCTTACTTTGAGATGAATTTCGGGTGACGTCATCTCGATGATCTCGTGACCTTCCCAAAGTGCAAGGCGTCCATAGTGTCCGAAGGCGCGACGAATGAATGGATCTTTCGGCCCTTTAGTTGTCATATAGATACTCACTAACCGTTTTCAACTCTTTGGTAAGCCAGTCTTTGGATCTAAACCGTATCGTTTTGCTAATTCATTATCGATTTCAGGAACTCCGAGCGCGGATGTCCAGGCACCTTCTACGCCAATACTTTGACCAGATAAATAAGATGCGCGAGTAGAAAGCAAAAAGGCAACTACTTCTGCAATTTCACTTGGTTCTCCGATACGTTTCATCGGGGTCAACAATTCAAGTGATTGCCGTCTTGCTACAGGATCTGGTGCATCTACGAAACTCTTTTCAAGTGCTGGCGTCATAATCGCACCCGGCGCAACTGCATTGGCACGAATACCAAAAGGTCCATATGCAACAGCAACGTTACGAGTTAGCGCATCAACTGCCGCCTTGGTCATTTCGTAAACGGCGTGATCGGGCCAAGCTCTTCGACCATGAACAGATGAGATATTTACAATCGCTCCTGGAACTTTTCTGGTCGTAAAGGATGCCACTGCTTCGGCGCAACCCCAGAATGAACCAATTTGATTAGCGTTGATAAGTTCCTCAAGAACTGCTGGATCATTTGGGAAGTCATGCATCGGCGCTCCCCTAGTCCAACCTGCGCAATTAACCCAAGAAATCAAATTTCCTTTTGATTCGGCCAATTCCCTAGCGTTGATGTGTGTGGAACGTTTTCCTACATCACCGAGAAGTGAATACGCCTGGTGTCCGGCATCTTTAATTTCTTTTTCAACTAGCGGCAGATTCGTTGGATTTAGGTCAACAAGTATCACCGTGTAATCCTGCGCTAAGCGATGAGCAATTCCTCGCCCGATTCCAGATGCAGCACCAGTTACAACAGCAACTTCTGTCATGAATCTCTCCCTCTTTCTATGAGCGTACAACGGGTGAGTGGCAAAGCCATGAATGCGTACTAGATCCCTGAGTGATTTGTATCGGCAAGGACTTGCAATCTTCTCTACCTGAACCAACAGCGCACCTTGAGCGGTAATTACAAGCATCACTTTCAACCGGGCTGGGCAATGATTGAACTTGTTCGCTTATTCGCTTTGCTGCCGTTGGTGTAGCGAGTGGAACTGATGAGAGAAGGCCGGTTGTGTAATGATGTCGAGATTGTTTAAAGACATCATCTCGATTTCCACGTTCTACGATTCGACCGCGGAACATAACGGCAATTTCATCTGCCATGTAATGAGCCACGCCGAGATCGTGCGTAATAAAAAGATAAGTCAAACCACGGCTGGACTGAATCTCGCGAAGCAGATTAAGAACTTGTGCGCGGACAGATACATCCAGCGCCGATACAGCTTCATCGAGAACCACAATTTTTGGATCAACCGCTAAGGCTCTTGCGATTGCAACTCTTTGACACTGGCCGCCAGAAAGCTCGTGCGGACGGCGATTTAAATGTTCTTCCTCAAGGCCAACCGCTTTAAGTAGATCAATTACCTGCTTACGGCGTGATTGCTTATCGCCAATGTTGAAGGCGATCAACGGACTCGAGATAATTCTTTCTACGGAGTGACGACGGTTTAACTGACTAAATGGATCTTGTTGAACTACCTGAATCTCGCGACGAAGTAGTCGAAGTTCTTCATATTTTAGTGATCCCAGATTTCGGCCCAATACTTCAATCGATCCTGAGCTCGGTTGATCAAGCCCTAATAGAACGCGTGCAGCAGTCGTCTTTCCGCTTCCCGATTCACCAACCAGAGCAAGAGTCTTGCCCGCTTTTAAATCAAAGGAGACGTTATCGAGAGCACGAACGGTTCCAGTTTTTCCTTTAAATATGCGGCTAACTCCAGAAAGAGTTGCGACAGAATCAGTTTGGGAAGTCATCTATTTGACCGCCCCTAATTCAAATAACTCATCAGCCCTAAAGCAAGCGGCGAGGCGGTCGTGTGCCATTTCCAGTTGCGGAACGCTCTCGCGACACTTTGGCTGAACGTGCGCACAACGTGGTGAAAATACACATCCAGTTGGCCGATTATCTGGTCGAGGTGGTTGTCCTGCAATCGAATTTATGGGCTTATTTACATCTGTTGTGTAATCGCAATGTGAATTAAGTAGCGCCTTTGTGTACGGGTGAACTGGATTAGAGAAGATTTGGTTGACCGATCCACTCTCAACCAATTTGCCTGCATACATAACCATTAGTTCATCGCTAAATTGAGCGGCAACTCCCAAATCGTGGGTAATTAACAGTACAGATAATCCACGTTCAGCCGCTAAATTATCGATAAGGGTAAGCACCCGAGCTTGAGTAGTTACATCAAGGGCGGTAGTTGCTTCATCTGCAATCAGAACCTTTGGTTCACCGCTTAATGCAATTGCTATAACAACTCGCTGCAACATTCCGCCGGACATTTCAAACGGGTAGGAATCGATTCGACGATCAGGTTCTGGGATCCCCACGCTCCCCAAAAGTTCAATTGCAGCTTTGCGGGCTTGCGAACGATTTAAATCTGAATGTAATTGAATACTTTCTATAATTTGAGCCCCAATGCGCATAATTGGATTTAGGGCAGACATTGGATCCTGGTAAATCATAGAAATATCATTGCCACGTAAGTGGCGAAATTCCTTCATATCCATTCCTAGAATTTCCTGGCCACCTAGGAATATTTCACCTTTTTCTATACGGACCGGCTCCTTGATCAACCGCATTAGTGAGTAAGCGGTTAACGACTTTCCGCTGCCTGATTCGCCCACCAAGCCGACTCTACGTCCAGCGGGAATGTCAAAAGTTAGATCATCGATAACAGTTACACGGCCATTGGCCGACGGAACCGAAAGCGAAAGTCCTTTGACGGCTAGTGAGCTAGTCATACAGAAGACCGCCTTGAATCCATGGTTACTCGAATACGTTCTCCGTAAGCATTAAATGCCAAAATTGTTATTGTGACTGCAAGAGCAGGGAAGAACACGAACCAATAGGTATTCCAAATTTTTGCATACCCCTGAAGCATCAAAGTTCCCCAAGATGCATTCGGTGGCTGAATTCCCAAACCGATAAAACTCAGAGTTGCCTCTAACATAACTGCTGCAGCAGCATTGATACTCAACTGAACCAATAACTGTGGGGCGATATTTGGCATTACCTCAGAAATAATTAACTTAGATCTCTTTGTTCCGCTCGCAATAGCTGCTGTTACGTAATCGGATGCCAACTCTGTAACGACTGCGCTACGTGCCATTCTCGCCGTGGTCGGTGAGAGCAGAATGCCAACAACAATCGGTAGTGAAATAACGCTCGCGCCGACTGCTGAAACACAGACAAGTGCGAAAAGAATTTGAGGAATGGCCATCGTGGCATCTGCTGTTCTCATCAAGAATTCATCGACCCACCCGCGACGAACACCTGCGATTAGGCCCCAAGTAGTACCAATTAGGAGTGCGATTGCAGTGGCTGCCATAGCGATGAGAATTGTGATTCGTCCGCCGTAGAGAATACGTGAGAAGGAATCACGACCCAGATCGTCAGCACCCATCCAATTCTTTGATGTCGGACCAGAAAAAGGATCCGCAACTGCAAGTGCGTTGGGGTCGTATGGCGCAAGAATTGGCGCAGCTAAACATATGCCTAAGATTAGGAGAATCAGAAAGCCGGAGAACGAATAGCGCCTCTTAAATTTCACTCTTTTGCCCCTTTGCTAAACGCAGGCGTGGATCAACTATCCCGCACAGAATGTCAAAAACAAAAGTAGTTAAAATAAAGAATGAAATAATTGTCAAAGCAACGCCCTGAATCAACGCATAGTCGCGTTTGAATGCACTTTCAATGGCAAGAGATCCGATGCCAGGAAGTCCATACATATACTCAATAACAACTACGCCGCTGAGGGTGTAACCCACAATCAGGCCAAGCATTGTTAATGTCGGAACAAGTGAGTTAGGCAAGATGTGTCGGAAAAGAACACGAACGTTTGAAAGGCCTTTGCCTTCTGCTGTTCGCACAAAAGGTGACTGCTTAACTTCTAACATAGAAGCGCGTAAATACCGCACTAGGTATGGCGTAGCGGTGAGGCCACCAGTTACTGCCGGCAATATCATCAATTTTAAATTTTCAACTAAATCTTCGGATATTGGGACAAAGCCTCGTGATGGTAACCACTGCAGCGTCAGTGAAAAAATCAAAATTAGAATAATTCCAACCACAAAGCCAGGAATTGAGAGTCCAATAGATGTGTAATACCCAATTACTCGATCAACAATTGATCCAGGCTTTAGCGTAGAAAGCGGCGCAAGAATCAAGGCCAGGATCACAGCGATGAGAATTATGAAGAAAGTTACTTCCAATGTAACCGGAATTCTTGTAGCTACAAGTTCGGTAACCGGGAACTGAGAAAAGTAGGAAACTCCCAAGTCTCCGCGAAAAGCATCACCGATCCAAGAGAAGAGTTGCACGAGGAGCGGGCGGTTTAAACCCGCTTCCTCGCGCAACGCCTCTAGGGCTTCAGGAGTTACTTCTGTGGCAGCACCAAGCTTTGCAAGCACTGGATCGCCAGGGAGAATTCGAATCGACATGAAAACCAACACCACGCTTAACGCCAAGACGCTAAGGCTAGATGCTGCACGTCGAAGTAAAAATACTCCCATTTAACTCCTTTATTCCTCTCGTTGTACTTTCTTTGCTATCCCGTTATCAGGAGTGCAATTTACTTGAATGAAGCTCCCTCTAGGTGGATCTGACCACCAGCTTCAACCCAAGCATTCTTAACATTTGCGCGAGCTGCATGCAGCACGTCAAATACGAAAGGAGTGATTAGTGGGAGTTGCTCATTTTCCATCTTGAGCGCCTTGCACCATTCAGCCTTACGTTCAACTGCGTTCAGAGTTCCGATCGCCTTGGTGTATTGCGCATCGTATGCCGCATTATTCCAGTTTGATTCTGCACGACCTGAAAGTAGGAAGTTCATTGAGAACGCTGGTTCTCCTGGAACTGACTGATAATTAGGAAGTAACAATCCAGGATAGGTCTTTCCGGCTGGATAGAACTTTCCGGCCCAAGTACCTACTTCGTTGTTTTCAATCTTCATATCGATTCCGATTTGCTTCAATGAGGCTTGTAGTACTTGACCCATTGCATCAAATTCAGGAAGTGCTCCTGCGATACCCCACCATGTAAATGACTTGACACCGGCAGCAGCGAATAGTGCCTTTGCCTTTTGCAAGTCGTAAGTGTAAGCAGTTAGTCCGCCAGCCTTCTTACAGTTCCACGCACTATTGTCAGGGACAATTGTGTTGTATGAAGAAACTTTACCGAATCCGTAATAAGCAGATTTCAAGATCGCTGCACGGTCAGTTGCATAAGCAATTGCCTGTCGCACTCGAATATCGTTAAACGGAGCAGATTTCAGGTCATATTCCCAAGTTACAGAAGTACTTGAAACTGTGGCCTTAACTAACTGAAGATTCTTATCTTTCTTCAGAGGAGCGGCATCTGCTAGTGGAAGTTGATAGAGAACATCAAGATCGCCAGAGCGAAGTGATGTAACTGCAGCGGTTGGATCAGATGACTTCACAAACTTAATTGAAGGAATCTGTGCCTTAGCGCCAAAGTATTTTGGATTAGCCTTAAGTGTAAGAGAAACGTCAGGGCTAAATGCTTCAACTTGATATGGACCTGATGTTGCTGGGTTCACGTTGAAACTTCCAACCTGGCTTACCTTAATCATCTTAATCCAGGCGATCGCTTCTGGGAAAAGTGCATTTGGAGAGCTGAGATCGAAGATTACATCGTTACCACTTGTAGTGACCTTGTCGATGATCTTGATCTTGTTCGCCTCTTGCGTAACAGTTGTTGGCAACTTCGCGTAATCAAATACTGCCTTCACTGCTTTAGCATCGAGCGGGGTTCCATCAGAGAACTTAGCTTGACTGCGAATCTTAAATGTCCACTGAGTACCAGTTGCATTTGACTTCCATGATTGAGCAAGATCTGGGGTTACAGTGCCAGTTCGTGTCCACTTTGAAAGACCTGACCAGAGAAGTGGAAATAGCGACTCCTCATATGCGAATGTTCTAATGATTGGATTGAGCTGTGGAAGTCCTTGTGTAGATCCCACCACGAGCGTTGTCTTTGCTGCCGCTGTGGCAGGTCCGACCGTTGATGTGATAGATAGAACCATGCCTGCTGCGATTGTGGCAGCAAGTATTTTCTTCTTCACATTGGTTTGTGACCGAAGCATCTAATACCCTCCAGAGGTTTTTTGTTACGAGCCGATCCTCACTCTGAGGACAGGCCAGGGATGTCCCCCCTAGTACAGACCTGTTTGAGCGTTAAGTCAATGATTCTTTAAGGGTGCTGAGTTATCCGGGTTGGAAAAATACATATTTCCAATTGCAATTCCTAAGAAGTCATCAAAATATGAACTTCCTTGATCCCGCAAGGGTGATATCAGGTGGTAGCCAAGTGGTCTGACTATGATTCTGTCCCCGGATCGGAAGAAAGTATTCGGAATTTATTTCTTCTTGTATCCCTTTGGACTTTGACACCTTGGGCAGAAATGAGAAGAACGAGCACCGAAGGTGATGCGTCTAATAGGGGTACCACATCTAGGACATGGCTCTTCGGTACGACCATAGGCGGCAAGTGATTGCTCGAAGAAACCACTTTCTCCGTTGACATCTATATAAAGATCATCGAATGAGGTGCCGCCTTTTTCGATCGCTTCTTGCATTACTTCGGTTGCATAGTCAATGATCGCTGCAATCTTCTTCTTGCTCAGATCGGCTGTTGAAATCTCGGGGTGAATTTTGGCGCGCCAGAGCGTTTCATCGGCGTAGATATTTCCGACCCCACTCATGATCTCTTGATTTAGTAGCGCTGTCTTAATACGAATATTGCGCTTAGCAAATTTTTCTATTGTTGCAGATCGATCAAATTGTGGATCAAAGGGATCGGTTGCGATGTGTTGGGCAGAGGTGGGAATTCCGTTGCTTACCTCTTCCACCGAAACCCAGCCAAAAGTTCGCTGATCATTGAAGACAAGTTCGCGTTTGCGTAAATTTCTTGAAAGATCAAATTTAGCTCGAACGTGCTTGGCTGCTGGACGATCTTTTTGGTGAATTAAAAATTGTCCACTCATTCCAAGGTGTGCGACCAATACTTGTGGGCGATCTAGAACAAACCAGAGGAACTTGCCACGGCGCTTGATATCGACGAACTTTGCGCCATTTATAGATTTAAGGGGTGCAATGGATTCGGGCTTCAGCGCCCGTGGATGCAAATCGTGTGCGGCGGTGATCGTGTAACCCTTGATGATTTTTTCTAGGCCACGCCTAACCGTTTCAACTTCAGGTAGTTCCGGCATTGCTTAACCTTTATTGATCACGCTAAGTGCGGCGAGTGCGCTGTCGTAGCCTTTATCTTCTTTGCTACCTGGCAATCCCGCGCGTGCAGTTGCTTGTTCAAGGTTGTCACACATCAAAACACCAAAACCAATTGGCTTAGAGCGGCTGAGTGATACATCCATAACGCCCTGTGCTACACCTTGGCAGACATAATCAAAGTGAGGAGTTTCGCCGCGAAGTACCAATCCGACAATTACTGCAACATCGAAACCTTCATCGAAAGCCAATTGCGCCGCAAGTGGAAGTTCAAATGAACCCGCAACCGTGCGAGTTGTTGGGTTACTGATGCCAGCAGCTTTGAATCCGCGCAATGCACCGGCAACTAGTGCATCGCAAATTTCTGGGTGCCACGCTGCCGTAATTACTATTGCTTTAAGGTGGGGAAGTTGTGGGATTTCAATATCAGGTGAGTGACCGGCCATTAGAGCGCTCCTAACGCGTGATTCAGCTTATCTCGTTTAGTTTCCAAGTACTTTTGATTATGTTTGTTGGCAATTACTTCAAGTGCAGCCGGTGTCACAGAAATCCCAGAACCCTTGATCGCCGCGATTTTCTCAGGATTATTTGTTAGAAGCGTTAAAGAGTTTATTTGCAATAAATGAAGAATATCCGCAGCGTCTTCATATGTGCGATCGTCAACGGGTTGACCTATCGAGATATTTGCCTGAACCGTATCTTGCCCAGAATCTTGCAGAACGTAGGCGCGAATCTTCTCTGCCAAACCGATACCGCGGCCTTCGTGATCGCGCAGATAAATGATGTAGCCATAGCCACTCTCTTGAATTAAACGAGTCGCCTCTTGTAACTGCGATCCACAGTCACAGCGCTTTGATCCAAAGACATCTCCTGTTAAACACTCTGAATGGATTCGCACCAAAGGTTGACTCGCTCCATCAGAACCGAATTTGAGAATTGCGTGCTCGGCACCAGTTGCAGATATAAATGTAGAAATCTTCCAAGCGGCATCATTTAATGGAAGCTCAGCCCAATCCAAGCCGTGGACTTCATCGACGGGATGTTTTGGAGCCACACGTGCGAGTTCTTCGATTGAGATTACTTGAAGACCGTGTTGCTTTGCGAAATCGGTGATCTGCGCTCCCCGCATCATTGATCCATCATCATTTACCAATTCGGATAAAACGGCTGCAGAATTTGAACCCGAAAGTTCACATAAGGCGATGCTCGCTTCCGTATGTCCACGACGCTCGTGCAGTCCGCCAGAAACGGAGATTAAAGGAAAGACATGGCCGGGACGCGCAAAATCTGTTGGTTGTGAATTGATATCGGCCAGCGCTCTTAAAGTATTTGCACGCTCTTCGGCAGGAATACCAGTTGAACGACCTGCGATCGCGTCAACGGTGACTGTAAATGCAGTGCTGTGATTATCCTCGTTGCGCTTAACCATCAGCGGAAGTTTCAATCGCTTGGCGGTCTCGGCAGTAATGACCCCACATATAACACCCGAGGTGTAGCGAACCATAAAGCCAATATTCTCCGCTGTAGATTTCTCCGCTAAAAGAATTAGATCCGCTTCGTTTTCGCGGTTTTCATCATCTGTGACGACAATGAATTTACCCGCTTTAAATTCGCTAAGAACTTGATCCAAGTTACTCATTTTTCTTCCTGTCCTCGTGCGATAAGTCTTTCAACGTACTTGGCTAGAACATCGACTTCCACGTTCACTTGATCACCCTGCATCTTCTTTGAAAGGTTGGTCTTGGCAAGAGTTTCCGGAATAAGCCATACCGAGATTTGATCGGCTGGATCATTTATCTCACCGACAGTGAGTGAAACGCCTTCGAGGCAGATAGAGCCTTGGGCGACTACGTATTTCATTAAACCCTTTGGAATTGCAAGATCCATCCGAGTCCACTGCGAATCAGCGGTAATTAGCGAAATTGTTGCCACGCCATCCACATGTCCTTGAACTATATGTCCGCCCAAACGATCAGCGGTCCGAGTCGCAAGTTCTAGGTTTACATCTGATCCAATTTCAAGTGATCCAGTGCTTGTTAACTTAAGAGTTTGCACCATAACATCTACGGCAAATTGAGATTTATCGAAGGAAACAACTGTGAGGCAGACACCATTAACGCTGACTGAATCACCTTGGGCAATTTGTTGAGCGATATCTGAACTCGCAATTACTAGCCGCGCGCTACTTTCCTGATGCTCGATAGCTGCAACTCGTCCAACTGCCTGAATTAGTCCGGTAAACATTAACGCCCACCTTCTGTCCCGTTAGCGCTTTTGTTAAGCGTTATTTTTAAATCCGAACCGATAATCTCTACATCAGAGATCTCAAAATCTAATCGTCCAGATATGTTTGTTATTCCTAAATCACCAATGGCTGGCTTCCCAGATCCAAACAGGGTTGGTGCCTGAAAGAGCACAATTTCGTCTATCAAATCTTCGCGCAAAAGAGCGGTGCCGAAAGTTGGTCCTGATTCGATTAATACTTGATTAAAGCCTCGTTCGTTGGCCAACGCAATCAAATCCTTTAAGTTTTGAGATTTGATAAAGATAGTTTCGGCTGAGCTATCCAAAATTTGTGCCCCAGCATTAATTTCGGTTCTTCCCATAACAATGCGAACTGGATTCTTGCCAAACCCTTTGCTCGTCATCAGTGGATCATCAGCGATTACTGTTGCTGTCGAAGTAATAATTGCGTCAAATTGTGAGCGCATATGCGCAACATCAGTTCGAGCGAGTTCTCCAGTAATCCATTTAGAGCTGCCATCACTCGTGGCTATTTTCCCATCCATTGTTGAAGCGATCTTCCAAGTAATTCGGGGACGTCCTAGTTCCATCTTCATGAGCCAGGCACGATTTTCCAGGCGTGCTTGCACTTCACCAATTCCTGATTCCACTTCTATGCCAGCTGCGCGTAAGCGATCTGCTCCCCCAGCTGCGGCAGGATTTGGATCGCTAACAGCGTAAACAACTTTTCTGATTCCAGAATTGATGATCGCATCCACGCACGGTGGAGTTTTGCCGTGATGGCTACACGGTTCTAGGCTCACATAAAGAATTGATCCTGCTGGTATTTCTTTCGCAGTATTTATTGCAATTACTTCGGCGTGATCTCCCCCTTGATGAAAACCCTCACTGACTATTTCTCCAGTTTCTGACGTGATCACTGCGCCAACAATTGGATTTGGGAAGGTCTTGCCAAGACCAAGGCGAGCACAATCGATGGCACGGGCCATCGCAGCTTCAGCGCTTAATACTTGCTTCATCGTCAACACCCTTATTCGAGAACGGATGTTGCATCTCGGGGTGGAAAAGCGGTAGGAGCCGACGCAATAAAACTTTGTTTGGATTAACCAATAACAAAGCATGCGTCGACTACATGTTGGTTTTCTCTCATCCGGACTTTAACCGTCGGTTCGGGAATTTCACCCAATCCACCGGTCAATGGCCTTGACCGGGTCGCAGACTTTAACTGCCGGTTC
>CAMBOZ010000030.1 GCA_945869505.1 Bifidobacterium breve | reverse complement strand
TAGCGATGGTGCTTCTCTCAGTCTTTCCAGTCAGCGCACACGCAGTTGAAAATGGAGATGATGCGACTGGCAGTTCATTTGTTGTCCCGATTTCCATTGATAAAGGTAATGGGAAATGGGGTGAGTGTTCAGGCACTCTGATTGCACCCGCAATTGTAGTTACAGCGGGACATTGCGTTCTTGATGCAAATGGCTTGCTAACTAAGAATATCTATGTAGGCATAGCCGGTAGCACTAGAGGCTCTGTAACTCTCAGCGATAAAATATTTTCAATTCAAATAACGTCCAGTTTTCAAAACGCAGCTGGAGGCACAGTTGGAGATGATGACTTAGCTTTTCTGACATTAGGAAAATCACAGATTTTACGAGTACCAATCATCTTGGCTTCAGAAAAGGAGGTTATTGATCTTAAGAGCAGGAAAGTTGCGCTTAAGTCAATCGGGTATGGGAAATATACAAATTCGGGGACGGAATCTATAACTTTTCCAAAAGCATTCGATGGAACTTTTAGTTCGGTTAATACTATTTACTCGAACTCCGCTTATATGTTCTCGACCAAGGGCAGATCCTGCGCGGGAGATAGTGGTGCCCCAATTCTGAATATTTCAGCAACACAAGTGACTCTAGTTGGTATTTTAACTGGCACCATACGGGGTGTCGATAACCTCTGTGCTCAAAAGCAAAGCGATGGGAACTATTACACTCTATTTACTTTGGTGGGACGATATGCAAATCTTGCTTTTTCCGCTGCAACGGAAGTCATAAATTCACAACTTCAAGCAACAGACGCAGATAAAGTCCAGATGGCTGACTTAGTAAATAAGTTGGATGAGGCAACGAACGCAAATAGCAAAGTGCAATCCCAATTGGACGAAGCTAACGCTACGATTGTCGAGCTAAAGGCTAAATTACCCCAAGTAATCACCTGCATCAAAGGCAAGGTAACCAAGAAAGTAACTGCGGTTAAACCAAAATGCCCTGCTGGATACAAGAAGAAGTAGAGAAAACCCTTTAATTCTACTTTAAAGTGCGTAGTCTAGTTTTATGGAGCGACGTTTCATTGTAGTAACTCTTGTAATCGGAATGTTAATTCCTGTGCCCATTTCAAATGCTTCTCCAAATGGCTGCCCAAAGGATTGGCAGATCCCGCAGAATTTGATGGAGGCGACCCCCGAACAAGTACAATCAATATTTACTCCTGATTTTAATACCGTAGTTAGGCCTGCAAGGGACTCTCAATATTCCTTTGATGGTCTGAAATGGATAACTACCAAAAACTCTCGAGCAAATATACAAAACTTTGGTTCGTCGGCCTCGAGAAACCACGATGTTGACGTTTTAATGAAATATTTTAACAGTAAATGGGATGACTCAACCTTCATAAAATTTGGAGATTTAAGTTGGCTCAAACAACGCAAGATTTTTCTAAGAGATTCGATAGCGGTCACTAAACAAGGATGCGGTTCTCCAACAGTCTTTTACTATGAAAAAGAATATGTACCACCTGGAACTGAAACCGTAGTTTTTGAGGACGAGATGGCAAAAATTAAAGATAGATTTCAGAATTACCAGTTATTTGATTCTGCAAAGGCAAAATATTATGACTGTCTGAGGAAGTGGAATTCTTACAACACATCTATCGAATCGAAGAAACCAATTGACAACTGTTTTTTATCTGAGGTAGCAGTAAATGATACATATGCCCTAGTAAGGTTAATTCCTGATGGACCCGGTTGCTTAGAATTTTTGCAGGGAAATTCAAACAGATCTGCTGCGATAGGAATCAAGCAGGACTCGAGTTGTACTTATTCGATATTAGGTTTTAAGGGTGAAAATTTCATAAGTTGGATATCTGTTTTAAATGCAGATGTCATTCCAACTTACTATAATGTTGCATCTGACAAAATGGTTTTCTTCGGAAATATCACAATAAATACAAAATCTCAGTTCAATACAATAACCTGCATCAAAGGCAAGGTGACCAAGAAAGTAACTGCAGTTAGCCCCAAGTGCCCTGCTGGTTATAAGAAGAAGTAGAGACCACCACCTGCCCTTGCCATTGGGCTAAAAGAGACCCGTTCACGCGCAGAATATGATTTAAAAATCTCTTGCCGTCAGCATAAATCACCCCGAGAATTTCGGTATGAAAGGCATGGGAAAAAGAGAACTTCTAAGCCGGCTAATACTTGCCGCCGTTTTGGCCATTTCTCCAATGGTCCCGGCAAGTGCCGCTGATCCATTTCCTATGCCGCCAGAACCTAAGTGGTGGAAGCAGACAGGTTTAACAGATGTTCGTTATGGCCAATGGCTGCCTTGTCGCGCTGAATGGGAGATCGCGAACGATTGCATTTCAGGAATTCATCTTTATAAATCAGATGGAACAGATGCGGGAGCTCTGACTTATCAACCGCCCAAGGATTTCAAACCGAGTGAGGCTGTGCAATATTGGTTGATCTCAAACACTCCCCAAGGTGAGCCTGTTGAAAACTCTGCTTATGTAAGAGATGAAGTGGTCTCCATATCCCATTGGAAGTTGCCTGCAGGAATAACAAATAGCGATGGCACGGATGTAGTCCATTCGTATGTTCACCTTATGAATGGTAGTTTGCAGATCAATACCATCGCATTCAGCCAAACTCAAGGCTCTCTTCCTGAAGGTTATTATTTTGAGTTTAAATTAAAAAGCAGTGGCTTTGCCAAGCGGATCAAATGGGTTCTCTCCAATGTTCGCGATCCAGAAGTAAGTGTCGTGGGTGATTTGATCACTGTAAAAGGGCTTCCAGAAAATAGCCCGTCTGCAAACACTGGCGATCAAGTCTGCGAACAGAACTTACTTAAAGCCAGATCCACCCAAAGAAATATTGCAGTAAATATGATTTATTACGATGCAGGTAATAAAACCGGTGAAACCCGCCCTGATGATGTGATTCTGGGAACGAACGGTTGGTGGTGCCTGAGTGATTTCCGATTTGATCGCGAAAGCCAGCAAATAGTTGTGAAGGTAGGCAACGTCCACTTCGATGAATTTGGAAATGAAATTCAAGGTTGGATGGAGTTAAAAGTTAAAGGCAATCGCGCCCGTGATTGGTGGGGAATTGATCCAGCTATTGCTGCCGGCTATGCCAAAGTTGAAGTTTCCTACCAAGATGGCACTAAGAAAGTAGCTACCGTTAGCGCTAATTATGATTCGAAGAACGATTGGATCAACCTGCGTGCCTATGGCTTTACCTATTCCTCTCCTCAGTTAGCCGTTAGCTTTAAACCGCCAGTGCAAGCAACCAAGACAGTGACTGTTAAGAAAACGACAATTACCTGCGTAAAGGGCAAGACAACTAAGAAAGTTACTGGCGTCAAACCAAAGTGCCCTGCAGGCTATAAGAAGAAATAGGAAATGTCTATGAAATTTATCCGCCAGAGATTTAGAAATTATGTGCTGTTGCCCTTATCCATCTTATTGATCGTCACTCTTGCCCCGATTCCTGGGGCATCAGGTGAACAGGTCTATAAGGTTGGAATCGGAGAAATTGGAGTGACGGACTTTTTTACTGTCGGCCATCGATCATTCAAATTTACCGAAAGAGGTTATAACTCTTACTACGGTGCAAATTTATTCTTAATCCCCTGCGTGAAGGCAGAAGATTCTGATTGCATAGAGACATTGAGTTATCGAGTAAGCAATTCGCAAGAATGGAAAAAAGCTGAGTTGGACTCAAGTTGGACAATTCCCGCAACAGGAATCCCCCTTGTCGGGTCAGATAAAGGTTCATTTAATAGTTTCGTGATTAAGAATAGAGTAGCAACGCCTGCTGACCCAGAAAATAATTATCCTGCCGGTGGAGCTACCTCCATGTGGAAGGTATCGCAAACAGGGCACAGTTCAAGTTTTAGACTTTTCTTGAACTTTAATCTTAGTGGGACAAATCCTGACCCAAAATCAGAAAAAATAGTGTGGAATCAATTCACCACTCAAGTTCTCCCAATTTCTACAAATGATTGGCTAACCTCAAATGGTGGAATCCCAAGCGGTAAAATCGACGATTCCTTTGGAAGTATTTCTGGGGTTAAAATTAGAGTCAGGGTTAATATTCTTAAGCAAATCCTCAATGGTTGGGTGCATTCAAGAACGACGAACCCTGAAATAACTTATGGGGTTGACTCAAGTTCTAGAGAATTTGTTGACTTCTCAGGAGCTCCACTAACAGTGCCTTCAGCGATAGCGGTAATGAATGCATCTCAATATTTGTCTGTATGGGAAAACCCGTATATGAAGGCCAAACTCAATGGCGTTCCTGCGTCTCTACCGGATCCTAGAAGTCTTGGGAGCCGTTGGCCGGCGACTGCCGGCATTGAGAATGGCGAATTGAAAATGTGGAGTGCGTATGAGCCATTTCTCTCAAACACAGCCACGGACTCGTCTTCCTTGTGGAAGATAAGTGGGGAAGGAAATCTAAACTTACAAAAATTCAATTCATCAGAATGTGTTTCTCAAGGAAAAATCGATGGAATCCTTGCCACCAACGCAACTCAATTTTCTCCTACCCCGCCGGTTTACATAGAAAGTTCTCAAGAACTCTCCTATCAGCTAGCCGCACCACATTTTATTCGCCCAACCGAAGAATTCAAGGGAACCTATTCCCTTGTAGTTTCAGAAAAGTTAGCCCACTGCATTTGGGGTAAATCGCTAACTAATGCATCTGCAAGGGTCTCTATATTGAGAGCTGATGGTAAAAGTTCGGTCGTCAGTCAAACTCTTAAGAAACTATCAGGGTTTTACTATTTTAATATTAATGGATTTGGCTTTTCTGCGCCTACAATTCGAATCAAATTAACCCAGGATGCTAATGCCAAGACAACGATTACTTGCGTCAAAGGCAAACTTTCAAAGAAGGTAACGGCGGCAAAACCCGTCTGTCCGACTGGGTACAAGAAGAAATAGCTCGCTCTAAGTTCTCCCAGATCGGGTTCTAATTCGGTTCGGGACGCTCAAGTTGAGCGTGGAAAAGCCTCTGGAATGAAATTCTCAGGTTTATGGTTTTAAATAGGACTACTTAACCCACCCCGAAGGGGGCGGATTTCCTAGAAAGGGAAATTAGTGCGCAGTTCAAATCCTGTACTAACTCGTTCCAACCGTGGTTTTGCTCAAATGGATGCAACACGTCTTGAAAGCGATTCACTAGAAACAACTTACGCAGCACCTGCAGCGTCTTCACTTCGCACCGGTCGTGTGACCATGGACGATGTTGTGATGCGCACTGCTACTTTGTTTGCAGTCTTGGTCGCAGTCGGTGCATTTGCATGGGGTGCTAACAGCCCAGGGCTCGCACTTGTTGGCTTCCTCGGTGGTTTTGTTCTTGCAATGGTCAACGTGTTTTCAAAGAAAGTTCGCGTACCTCTGATTGTTGCTTACGCAGCAGCACAGGGACTTGCACTCGGAACCATTAGCCGTATTTACAACGAAGCTTATTCAGGCATCGTTGGCCAGGCTGTAATCGGAACGCTCTGTGCATTCGGTGGAATCTTGGTTGCATACCGCAGCGGAAAGATTCGCGTAACACCTAAGTTCACTCGCATCATGCTTGGTGCGTTGATGGGTTACTTGGTTTTCTCACTCATTACTTTGTTCACTGGACGTCCAGGCGGAGCAACAGGCTTACTAGTAGCTGTAGCAGCTGTTGCACTTGCAACATTCTTCTTGGTACTTGATTTTGATCAGATTGAACGCACTATTGCTGCAGGCGCTCCACAACAGGAGTCTTGGCGTATGGCATTTGGTTTGATGGTCACAATTGTTTGGTTGTATATGGAAGTTTTGAGATTGCTCTCAATCCTTCGTAACAGTGACTAATAAAAATCAGCTAGAAATTAGCGAGATTGCCCGAGATGCGAAGCCCGCGTCTCGGGCAATTTTGTTGCAACAAAGAAGGCAATAAACATTAAAGCGGCGCTGACCGCGAATGCGGGGCGGAAGCCATAGTGATCGGCGATAAAGCCAAGTGCGATTGGCGCAACCATTGCGCCTGCATCACCGGACATTTGGAATACAGCGATAACTTGTCCGCCTTTGCCTTTCATAACATCGCCCACAATTGCGGCCGTTGATGCAATGAAAATTGAGCCAAAGGCGGCGATAACCATTGATAACAGGAACATCCAAGGCTGAACGGTTCCGACCAGAACCAAAACAGAAATACCCAAAAGGGAAGTTCCCAGTAGAGCAGAATATTTTCTACCCTTTGAATCTGACAACCCGCCAGCTTTTAGTAATAGAAAACCTTGAATTACTGAAGAGATAGTAAAGCCAAGCCCAAGATATCCAGCGGTTGAATTCATCTCTTCCACCATAAATAATGGCAAGATCGAACGTGACATTCCGAAGAGAACCGATGCGCTACAGAATGAAATTGTAAGAGCGATTAGATATGGCTTACTAGAAAGAGCTTCACGCATTGAGCCCTTCTCGTTAACAGTTTTCTCGGTTGGGCGCGCAGCAAGAACCGAATTACGTAGTAAGAATCCACCAGCAGCACTTGAGACAACTAAGAGAATTGCATAAACGAGCAGTGGTGCGCGAAGTGAAATTGCGGTTAGAAATCCACCTATAACTGGACCCGCCATCATGCCAACCAAGAAGCTGGTGTTGTAAAGGGATTGCGCACGCGCTCTGTGATCGTCATCGGTAGCGCGCAAGATTATTGAGCCGGCGGCAACTGAGAACATTGAAGAACCAAGTCCACCCGCTGCGCGGTAAATCAAGAGTTGTTCATAGCTTTGAGAGAAAGCCGCCGCAAATGATGAGAGCGCTACGAATCCAACGCCGATTGTGTAAACCAATCTTTCACCAAATAAATCAACTAGCTTTCCTGAAATCAGGCCACTGGCAAATCTTGCAAAGGCGAAAGCTGCAAGGATTGAGCCTACTTGCGCATTGTTTACGCCGAAGGAGCGAGCAAATAGCGGCAATGTTGGTGCGATGATTCCAAATCCGACAGCAACAAAGAAAGAGGCAAAGACAAGAACTCCAACCTCTCGCGGAAATTCCGCAAAAGGATTGGAGAACCTACTCTTTTCTCTAGAGATCAATTCTCTTTAACCAATAGCCTCGCCAGCAGACTCTTCACGAGCCGCCGCATAATCTTTATTTGTACGAAGTGGGGTTTCGCGAAGGAAGAGAGCTAACAAGAATCCAAGAGCTGTTATTGGCGCAGCCATAAGGAAAACTACTTGGAATGAATTAACAAATGCATCCAGAGCGGTGGTCTGGGCTTCCGGAGGAAGCTGCGCGATCGCACTTGTGTTCTGCTTAATTTTCTCAATATCACTCTCGCTGAAAGATTGCGCTGCCGTTGGATTACTAACCGCTAATTCATCTCGCCCCACGATCAAGTAATGTCCGAGACGGTTTGTCAGGATTGCCCCAAAGAGGGCGGTTCCGAAGACAGAACCCAGAGAGCGGAAGAAAGTATTTGAACTCGTTGCAACGCCCATATCTTTAAAGTCAACGGAGTTTTGCAGAGCAATCACAATGGTCTGCATAGAAAGACCAAGGCCGGCTCCAACCAAAATGGAGTAAATCGAAAGCTGCCAGAAGGGAGTTGTGGCAGTCAAGGTCGACATAAAGAAGATACCAATAGTCATCACAACAGTTCCAATAATTGGGAATCGCTTGTAATAACCGTGCTTTGTGATGGCCTTACCACTGTAGATAGAAGTGGAGACAATTCCGATCATAAATGGAATCAACTTCAAGCCCGCTTCAGTTGCTGTGTCACCTTTAACGACCTGCAGATAAAGAGGCAACATTACGATGGCGCCGAACATACCTGCGCCGATGATGAAACCAAGAGCTGAAGTCAGAGAGAAAGTGTGGTTCTTGAAGAGCGAGAGCGGAAGAATTGGTTCTTTCGCCTTTCCTTCCCAGAGAATAAAAATTAAGGCGAGCAAGATACCTATCGCCAGATAAGTCAATGTGGTCGAATTACCCCAACCGCGTTCTGGGCCATAAACCGATACTGCAAGTAGTGTAGAAGACACTGCGGCAACCATAAGAAGTGCGCCCAGGTAATCAATATTGTGTTCACGTTTTACTTTTGGAATATGCAATACCGCCGAAGTAATAACCAGCGCTGCGATTCCAAATGGGATATTGATATAGAAAATCCAGCGCCATCCAGTTATCCCAAGAATTGTTGCGTTATCCGAAAAGAATCCGCCTAGCAATGGGCCAGCAACTGAAGAAAGACCCCAAACGGCACCGAAATAACCTTGATAACGCCCGCGTTCGCGCGGAGGAACTATGTCTCCAATGATTACGAAAGTCAGTGCCATAAGCCCACCCGCACCAAGACCTTGAATTGCGCGCGTTCCAATTAACTGCGCCATGTTTTGCGATGCACCGGCAAGGAATGAGCCAATTAAGAAGGTGACGATCGCAAACTGGAAGACAATGCGGCGACCGTAAATATCAGAAATTTTTCCGTATAAAGGCGTTGATGCAGTTGATGTCAGAAGGTACGCCGTAACAACCCAGGTGTAATGGTTAAGTCCGTTAAAGTCTTCGACGATGCTCTTAAGAGCGGTTGAAACAATGGTCTGATCAAGGGCTGCTAAAAGCATGCCGGTCATCAATCCGCTGAGGATGATCATTATCTCTTTATGGGAATGCTCTTTCACTGGACCATGGCTAGACATCGGGACCTCTCGAGAAACGGTAATTTATGTTTGCAATAAGTAATGCAATATCGGTAAGTTTACTCCGTGAAATCAGTAATAGCCGAAGACTTAGTAAAAACTTATCGCAATGGGGCTGTTCGTGCCCTAGATCACCTCTCACTTGATGTTGAAGAAGGCACTGTTTTAAGCGTGCTTGGCCCAAATGGCGCAGGAAAGACAACATGTGTGCGAATCCTTGCAACGCTATTGAAACCTGATTCAGGTCGCGCCATGGTTGGTGGAATCGATGTAATTAAACATCCTGAAAAAGTGCGTGAAGTAATTGGACTATCTGGCCAGTATGCAGCAGTTGATGAGATTTTAACTGGCTGGGATAACTTAGTTATGTTCGGTCAGCTCTATCACTTGGGTAAAAAAGCATCGATCGCTCGTGCCGAAGAGCTACTTGAAAGATTCTCACTTACAGAAAGTGCAAAACGACCAATCAAAACCTATTCAGGTGGAATGCGTCGCCGCTTAGATTTAGCAGCATCACTCATTGTTAAACCAAAGGTGCTCTTCCTAGATGAGCCAACCACAGGACTTGATCCACGTGGTCGCCAAGAAATGTGGAGCGTTATTGAAGAGTTGGTAAAGGGCGGAGTTACATTGCTTTTGACTACCCAATACTTAGAAGAAGCCGATCAGTTGGCTGATGAAATTGCGGTTATTGATCACGGCAAAGTAATTGCTCGTGGAACATCTGATGCGCTTAAGAAGCAAGTCGGTGGTGAGCGCTTAGAAATCGTCGTTGAAAGCCAGAACATCGCCAAGGCAATGGAAGTTGTCGCTACCGTCAGCGGAAATAAAGCGAGCCTAGATGAAGGCCTGCGCATGATCTCGGCCCCGGTTTCGACAGGCGCAACTGCGTTAATCGAAACGCTTAGATCACTAGACGCTGCTGGCATTCATCCGCTCGATGTTGGTTTGAAACGTCCATCGCTCGATGATGTTTTCCTTTCCCTAACCGGCCACGCGGCTGAGGAGAAGAGCGAAGAAGTAGAAGTCACTGGACGTAGAAAGAAGGCAAAGAAGTGAGAGCCTTTAAAGACACAATGATTATTACGCAACGCCAGTTGCGTTTGTTAACTCGCGTGCCTGAAGTTTTAATCTTTTCAACTATTCAGCCCGTGATGTTTGTACTCTTATTCCGCTATGTATTTGGTGGATCAATTTCTACTGATCAACCAGGTGGTTATGTTCAATTATTGATGCCCGGAATTTTCGTGCAAACGGTTGCTTTCACGTTAGCCGGAACAGCATCAGGTTTAGCTGAAGATATGAAAAAGGGTTTAATCGACCGCTTTAGATCGCTACCAATTTCACAATTAGCGCTGATAATGGGCCGCACTCTGGGGGATTCCTTACTCAATATCGTAGTTCTTGCAGTGATGGGTATCGCAGGATTTATGGTTGGTTGGCGTCCAACATCTGGCCTGTTTAACGTCGTAATCGGATTCGTTTTTCTCCTGTTATTTGGTTACGCACTTTCCTGGGTTGGAATCTTTGTTGGATTGTCCGCTTCAGATGCCCGCGTTGTTCAAAATGTGAGTTTCATAATCACATTCCCGCTTACCTTCTTATCCAACGCCTTCGCGCCAACTACCGGAATGCCTCGCGCGCTTCAGTACTTTGCTGAGTGGAATCCTGTGTCAACAATGGTTGCTGGCTGCCGCGATCTCTTTGGCCTAGAAAATCAATTCGGTGCCACTGCAGGATCATTCCCAAGTGAGAATCCATTGCTGACATCATTTTTATACATGATCATCATCATGGCGATTTTCATTCCATTAAGCGTTAGAAAATATAAGCGCGCTTCTGATTAATAGTTAGTTGCCGCTTTAATTTCGACTTTAATCTCTTTACCATTTGGCGCAGTGTAAGAAACTGTGTCGCCAATCTTTGCGCCCATCACCGCTGCGCCAAGCGGAGATTTTTCGCTGTAAACGCTTAGATCACCTGAAGCAATCTCGCGCGAACCTAGTAAGAATTTTTCTTCATCGCCAGCGATAATCGCAGTGATAACCATTCCGGGCCCAACAACTCCATCGGCAGAAGCTGGGGGAGTTCCAATGTGTGCATTCTCAAGCATCTGCTTTAACTGTCGGATGCGCGCTTCCATCTTTCCTTGTTCATCGCGCGCAGCGTGGTAGCCACCGTTCTCTTTCAAGTCACCTTCAGCACGAGCTGCTTCAATTTTTGCAGTGATCTCTTTACGGCCATCACTTTCAAGGTGTGCGAGTTCACCGCGCAAACGATCTGCGGCCTCTTGGGTCAACCAAGTTTGTGGGGTACTCATAAGAGGCAACGGTATACGAAGTAATTATTTGGCGCGACAACGCACAATTGCTGCGGTAACTGGGGTAGATCGTGCGGGAATTGCAGTGGTTTGCTCGCTGTAGGTGCTGCCAGCAGGGATGGTGTCATCGATCTGCCCGATCACATTCTTATCGAGATCGCGCGCCGTCAAAGTACAGATAACAACTTGGTTCGAGTCTGTGCGATCAATCCTGTAACGAATTGAGATTTCATTTTCTGCGGTGACGTTAAATGAAATTAACT
This sequence comes from Bifidobacterium breve, assembly GCA_945869505.1. Next base: position 2,251 of record CAMBOZ010000030.1, on the reverse strand, counting down.
CACTACGAATTGCTGGATCGGAATGATGCAAGGCTGCCCAAATCAACCAACCGCCGCCAATTAAGGCAAAAACGATCGCCGGTGTGATCCAACCTTTGGTTGAGCGCACGCCATAGCGGTCGTTGAAATCTAAATCCATGGCAAGATTATGGCATGCAAACAGAATTTGATATGGGTTGGGCTGGATCACTGACAGTTCTAACTCTCTGCATCACTGTTGCACTCTTGTTGCGCAGTTTCTACAAGCGCTACAACCGAATGAACGCTCGAAATAATGAAAACCAGAGTGATAATTAAAAAGTTTTTCCAAGGACTACTTGTTCTTGCTCTGCTATTGGCCCTAATTGGCCTTGGCAAATGGCAGCTTGATCGCGCCGAACTTGTTCAAGAAAGTAACGCCGCAGCGAAGATTGTCGATCCCAACATTTACACCCTAGAAGATTTGGCTACGCCGGCACTGCCCCTTGATTCACGAAATGTTAATAAGCAAGTTTCCGTAAGTGGATTTTATGTAGCGAACTTCAAAGCGCCGCGGCAGAGCGATAAAGATGGCAAAGTCAGCGATTGGGAAGTAGCTCTATTGCAAGTTGATGGCGTGACTCCGCTTTCCGGAATATTGGTTGTACGTGGGCTTTGGGAAGATCGATTGCTAAATCCTGATGTTGCGATGTCCACCAGGATCTCAATGCTGGGAACTTTGCAGCCACATCAAAATGATGACCGTGCAGATAATGAGCCGGGGGTTATCTCCAGATTAGATAGCAGCGTTATCGTGAGTTTGGTAGATCTGCAGCTTTACGATGGATTTATCGCCGCTAAATCAGAGAGCACTCGTGACGGCGAATTGGAGCGAGAGAGAGTTGTTCCACCGACTCCCGTTTCACGAATCGCTGGGTATTACTGGCAACATATTTCCTACGTTGTGATCTGGTGGCTTATGGCTGCGATAGTTCTTTACCTTCCCTTCTATCGCCGTAGGATTGCCTCATGACCGGTGCCGTAAAGAGATTTCGAGTAATGGCGTTAACCGCCGGAGTAATGTCACTGCTTTTATGGTTTGTTGATCTGCCAGTGGCCTACCTATTTAACAATGAGGACTGGAAGAGCAAGGTCGCCTGGATTCCTTTCGTACACGGCTGGGTGTATGCCGTTTACCTTTTAACTGCGTTGCAATTTTCGGTTAAAGCGCGCTGGGAATTACGCCGCGTAATCTGGTTGGCTCTAGCCGGAACTCTGCCGATCGCTTCATTTATTGCGGAACGCAAAATTGTTAAAACCTATTCGTAACGCAATTAAATCTGCGCTCTATCCCTTCTATGAGTCGCGCATTGTCCGAAGCCTTGATTTCTCTAAAACTCCGCGTCATGTTGGAGTAATCCTCGATGGCAATCGCCGCTTTGCAAAGGCCAATCCCAGCGAGCTAGATCCAAAGGGACATCGCCGCGGGGCGAGCAAAATTATGGAATTTCTTGGCTGGTGCGATGAGGCAAAAGTGGAAGTTGTGACCTTGTGGTTGTTATCTACCGAAAACTTTAAGCGCACACCTGAAGAGTTAGATGGACTACTAATAATTATCGCTGAAACCGTGAATGAACTTCACGCAACCGGTAAGTGGAATATCAAAGCAGTGGGCGCCCTTGATCTGCTGCCACCTTGGATGAGTGAGAAGTTAGCAAATTTATCTCCCATTCATGACGGAGGCGTGGAAGTAAATGTGGCAATTGGCTATGGCGGCCGCCGCGAAATCGTGGATGCGGTTAAGGGATATTTACAAGATCAGAGTGCGCACGGCTCTAGTATTGAAAGTGCAGCTAATGAGTTATCTGTTGAAGCAATATCTAAGTATTTGTATACCGCCGGCCAACCAGATCCGGAGCTGTTAATTAGAACATCAGGAGAACAGCGCCTGGGTGGCTTTTTATTGTGGCAGAGCGCACACTCTGAGTTCTATTTCTGTGAAGCGTACTGGCCAGATTTTCGTCGCGTAGATTTTTTACGTGCACTTCGCGCATATTCACAGCGCCAACGTCGACTCGGTGCATAGCTTTAATCAATCGTTAATAAATTGTTATGGCGTGTCGCACTTAAAAGAGGGCAGCGAAGTTCTATCTTTTTCTAGTCAGAAGCAACTCCCGCCGGATAAAACTAAAGAGAATGCGAGAGCTGGCCATTGGCTACTCCAGTATCTAATAGCAAGAAAAAGGCTGCAAAAAAGACCTATGTTTTAGATACCAGCGTTTTGTTGGCAGAC
>CAMBOZ010000029.1 GCA_945869505.1 Bifidobacterium breve | reverse complement strand
GTGGATGAGGGCTCTACTAAATGGGCGCAAGGCGGAATAGCTGCAGCACTTGGTCCTGGTGATACTCCTGATCAACATTTGAAAGATACGTTGGTGGCAGGCGCCGATTTATGTGATGTTGAAGCAGTGCGCGTACTTGTAACCGAAGGACCTGAAGCGGTGCGTAAGTTAATAGAACGCGGCGCAATTTTTGATACCGAAGATTCAGGGGAAATTTCACTTACTCGTGAAGGTGGACATTTACGTAATCGAATTTTGCATGCTGGTGGAGATGCAACAGGTGCTGAAGTTTCGCGCGCACTCCTTGCTGCAGTGCATGATGATCCCGAAATTGAAGTTGTTGAAGATGCACTTGTGTTGGATGCGCTTAAAGATGCAAGTGGCGCGGTCTGCGGTGTAACACTGCACGTGATTGGCGCAGGAAGTCGTGATGGCGTTGGTCGTGCTTTAGGTAAAGCGGTTGTATTAGCGACCGGCGGACTCGGCCAAGTATTTGCGCAAACTACAAACCCTTCTGTTTCAACAGGCGATGGCGTTGCCTTAGCCTTACGCGCTGGTGCAAAAGTGGCCGATGTGGAATTTATCCAGTTCCACCCCACAGTTTTATGGCTGGGAGATAACACACAAGGTCAACAACCTTTGATAAGTGAAGCGGTTCGCGGAGAAGGCGCATATTTGCTGGATGATTCAGGCGATCGCTTTATGTTAGCCGAACATAAATTAGGTGAACTTGCTCCTCGCGATGTTGTTGCAATCGCATCAATGCGTCGAATGAATAAAACTGGTGCGCATCACGTCTGGTTGGACGTACGACATTTAGTTGGTTTTGAAAGCCGTTTCCCAACTATTTACGCATCTTGCATTTCGCACGGCATCAATCCAAGTAAAGATTTGATCCCAGTAGCACCAGCTTCACACTATGCATCCGGCGGAGTTCGCGTCGATTTAAATGGCCACACCAGCGTTAAAGGACTTTATGCCTGCGGAGAGACCGCCTGTTCTGGCGTACACGGCGCAAATCGTTTAGCTTCAAATTCACTTCTCGAAGGACTGGTATTTAGCGCGCGAATTGCTGCAGATATTGCTGCAAATTTAAAAGAGCGCTCTGAACCTGTTGCAGATAATTCCAAATCAATTCTCTTAGACCCAGCCAACCGACGTGAATTACAACTTAGTATGAGTCGAGGAGCGGGAGTGTTGCGCTCTTCTGATTCGTTATTGCAAACCAGTGCGGATTTAACTCGCATTCAAGATCGCAAGAGCGCTAACCCCTGTGTTGAGGCTTGGGAAACGACAAACTTATTCCAACTTGCTGAAGCAATTTTAAAGGCGGCGCTGATTAGACAAGAGACTCGCGGCTCTCACTGGCGTGAAGATTTTCCAAATCCAGAAAGCAATTGGCGCAAGAGAATTGTTCAAGAATTAGACCGTAATGGAAATTGGACGACTAGTTATCAAGAAGTGGGTGAAAAGTGACAGATCAAGAGTTGATAAAAGCTGCACTCGCGGAAGATCTAGCCGGGGGAGTTGATATAACTTCACAGGCAACTATTGCTGCAGATGCAAACGCTGCTGCAGATTTTGTAGCCCGAATGGATGGAGTTATCGCGGGGATCAACATCGCCCACGCAGTTCTTGCCGAAGTTGGATTGACTGATGTAACTCTTTGCAAGAAAGACGGAGATCACGTTAAAGCCAGTGAGGTGTTAATGACCGTGCGTGGAAATACACGAGCGATTTTATTGGCAGAGCGCACCGCACTTAACTTTTTTGGACACTTAAGCGGAATTGCTACCTTAACTAGCAAATGGGTGGCTGAAGTTTCCGGAACAAAATGTCAGGTTAGAGATACGAGAAAAACCACACCAGGTATGCGGGTTATTGAAAAATACGCAGTTCGTATGGGTGGCGGAACCAATCACCGCATGAATTTAAGTGATGCTGCATTGATTAAAGATAATCACATAGCCGCTGCAGGTGGAGTCATCACTGCTTTCGCCCACGTTCGTACCGCGTTTCCAGAGGCGGAAATTGAGATTGAAGTAGACACTCTTGAGCAGTTGAGAGAAGTCTTATCCCAAAAGCCTGACCTCGTGCTCCTGGACAACATGTCCCCAGAACTATGTGCGCAGGCAGTTGCTTTAGTAAACGGTGCATTTAAATTAGAAGCATCAGGTGGGATTTCAATCTCCAATGCGCGCGCATATGCGCAATCTGGTGTTGATTACATTGCAATTGGGGCGCTGACACATTCTGCGCCAATCTTTGATATCGGTCTAGATCTGAGAGCGGAGTAGTTATGTTGCTAACTGTTGATGTCGGAAACACGAATACCGTTTTGGGTATTTTTCAGGGAGATCAATTGATTCGCTCCTGGCGAGTAAAGACTGATCCCCGCACAACCTCAGATGAGTTGTGGTTGCAATACCGCTCACTTGTTGCTGACTATGAAATTACTGGACTTTCCATCTGTTCAACAGTTCCGGCAACGCTGCGCGAGTTGCGAACGATGATTGCTACGTACTTCTCCAAGATTCCAACCACAATTGTGGAGCCAGGGACTAAAACTGGTGTTCCGCTCTTAGTTGATAACCCAAAAGAGATCGGCGCAGACCGTATCGTAAATACTTTAGCGGCGCACACACTTTATGGCGGGCCCGCAATCGTCGTAGATTTTGGAACTTCAACAAATCTTGATGTTGTTTCTCCTAAAGGAGAATTCTTGGGTGGTGCACTTGCTCCTGGTATTGAAATTTCAGTTGATGCTCTGGCTGCGCGTGCAGCGCAATTGCGCAAAGTCGAACTGATTCGCCCCAAGAATGTAATCGGAAAGAACACCGTTGAAGCTCTGCAATCTGGAACCATCTTTGGATTTGCCGGACAAGTAGATGGATTAGTTGATCGCATCGTTGCAGAATTAGCGCAGAGTTATGATGAAGCCCCAACTGTGATTGCAACTGGTGGACTCGCACCGCTAATTATTGGAGTTGCCGAAACTATTGATGAGCATGAGCCTGATCTCACCTTGATTGGCTTGCGCCTTATCCACGAGAGAAATATCTAATAGGTAGACTTTCGCCATTATGAGCAAAGAAGAGCAGCCCGCCGCATCGGTAGAAGATGACCTACCTGAGCAATTACGTATCCGCCGTGAAAAACGTGCGGGGTTAATTGAGCGCGGAGTTGAGCCTTATCCAGTTTCTGTTTCTCGTACTGCATCGCTCTCAGAAATTCGCGCGAAGTACGCAACTCTAGAAACTGATTCGACTACTGGTGATATTCAAAGCCTGACTGGTCGCGTTATCTTTAAACGAGATACTGGAAAACTCTGTTTCGCCACTTTGCGTGAAGGCGATGGCACCGAACTTCAGGCGATGCTCTCACTCGACAAAGTTGGGCAAGAGACTTTAGATTCGTGGAAGAGCGATATTGATCTAGGCGATATCGTCAGCGTTACTGGCGAAATCATTACCTCTAAACGCGGTGAACTTTCAATTCTGGCCAACAGCTACGCGATGGCCGCTAAATCACTTCGCCCTCTGCCAAATGATCACAAACCAATGTCAGAGGAAACTCGCGTTCGCATGCGTTATGTGGATTTGATCGTTCGTGACGAAGCGCGCGCAAATGCTCGCTTGCGTCCAGCGGTAATGCGCTCATTGCGCGAGACATTCCATCAGCAAAATTTCGTAGAAGTTGAAACACCAATGTTGCAGGTAATGCACGGTGGAGCAGCAGCGCGACCATTTAAATCTTTCAGTAATGCCTACGATATGGATCTGTACCTGCGCATTGCACCCGAACTATTCCTAAAGCGTTGTGTTGTCGGTGGTATTGAGCGCGTCTTTGAAATTAATCGTAACTTCCGCAATGAAGGAGCAGATTCTTCTCACTCTCCTGAGTTTGCAATGATCGAGAGCTATCAGGCATATGGCGACTGGCGCTCGATTGCAGATTTGACTCGCACCTTGGTTCAAAATGCAGCGATGGCAATCGCAGGTTCACATGTCGTTACACACCACGATGGTCGCCAAGCAGATCTCGGTGGAAAGTGGCGCGAGATTTCACTTTACGAAGCCATTACTGAGGGTGTTGGTGTAAGCGTTACTGCACTTACTCCGCTGGAAGATTTAAAGAAGATTGCTACCAAACTAGGCATGAAAATTGATCCCAAGTGGATTACTGGAAAACTCGCGGAAGAAATCTTCGAACACGTTGCTAAAGATCAACTCATCGCCCCAACTTTTGTAATGGGATTTCCTATTGATACCTCACCATTGGTGCGCGCACACCGCGAATTGCCGGGAGTTGCTGAAAAATGGGACTTGTATGTTGATGGCTTCGAACTTGCCACAGGATATTCCGAATTAATTGACCCAGTGATTCAACGTGATCGATTGGTTGAACAAGCAACACTTGGCGCTAAGGGCGATCTAGAAGCAATGCAAGTTGATGAAGATTTCTTGCGCGCTATGGAATTTGCAATGCCACCGACTGGCGGAATGGGTATGGGAGTAGATCGTTTATTGATGGCACTCACTGGCCTAGGAATTCGCGAAACTATTTTATTCCCACTGGTAAAACCTGAAGTCGATTAACCATGATTGTTATTCGCCCAGCTCGCACTAGCGATGTTAAAACCATCCGCCAACTCGTAGATTCTTATGCGGCTCCCGGTCAGATGCTCTCCAAAGAAACTGTCACGCTCTATGAAAGCGTTCAAGAATTTACAGTTGCAGAAGTCGATGGCAAAGTTGTTGGTTGCGGAGCACTTCACATCTTGTGGGATGACTTAGCAGAAGTTCGTACAGTTGCAGTAGAAAAAAGTTTTCATAAGCAAGGAATTGGAAATCAGATACTTGAAAGAATTATTGAGCGCGCCCGCGAAGTAGGAGTAGAAAGAATCTTCTGCTTAACTTTCCAAACATCTTTCTTCGGGCGCCACGGATTTGTTGAAATCGAGGGAACACCAGTTGCACCAGATGTTTATCAACAATTACTGCGCTCCTACGATGCCGGTGTTGCCGAATTCCTAGATCTCGAAGCGGCCAAGCCCAATACCCTGGGCAATACCCGCATGCTCTTAACCCTGTAGCCACCCCCAGAAAACGCTACTTCTAGCCCCATTTGGGAATATCAGACCTAAATCTGGGGTTCTACTGAGCACAAGCAATCCACCTCGCGTCTTCCCTGCGTTGGGTTATAGGCTTGGCTAGAACCGAATATTTACCACCTTTAAAGGAGTCTGCCGATGTTTGAGCGCTTTACCGATCGAGCCCGACGTGTTGTTGTCTTGGCTCAAGAAGAAGCACGCATGCTCAATCACAACTACATCGGTACTGAACACATCCTCCTTGGTTTGATCCACGAAGGCGAAGGCGTTGCCGCTAAAGGCCTGGAAGCGCTCGGCATCTCACTTGAAGGCGTGCGCGCCCAAGTTGAAGAGATTATCGGCCAAGGACAACAAGCCCCTAGCGGCCATATTCCATTTACTCCACGCGCTAAGAAAGTTCTTGAACTTTCACTTCGCGAAGCTTTGCAATTGGGCCACAACTACATCGGAACTGAACATATTTTGCTTGGCTTAATCCGCGAAGGTGAAGGCGTTGCCGCACAAGTTCTTGTAAAACTTGGCGCAGATTTAAATCGCGTCCGTCAACAAGTTATTCAACTTCTCTCTGGCTACCAAGGAAAAGAAGCGGCAACATCAGGTGGACCTGCAGAAGGCACACCATCTACTTCACTCGTCTTAGACCAATTCGGCCGCAACCTCACACAGGCTGCCCGTGAAGGAAAGCTCGATCCAGTAATCGGTCGCGAAAACGAAATTGAACGCGTGATGCAAGTACTTTCACGCCGCACCAAAAATAACCCAGTATTAATTGGCGAGCCAGGCGTTGGAAAAACTGCCGTTGTTGAAGGACTTGCACAAGCGATCTTTAAAAACGATGTCCCAGAAACTCTTAAAGATAAGCAGCTGTACTCACTCGATTTAGGCGCACTCGTTGCCGGTAGTCGCTACCGTGGAGATTTTGAAGAACGCCTTAAGAAAGTTCTGAAAGAGATCAAAACTCGCGGCGACATCATTTTGTTTATCGATGAAATCCACACCCTCGTTGGTGCGGGAGCAGCTGAAGGCGCAATTGATGCAGCAAGCATCTTGAAGCCAATGTTGGCCCGTGGTGAACTGCAGACAATTGGTGCAACAACCTTGGATGAATACCGTAAGCATGTTGAAAAAGATGCTGCGCTAGAACGACGCTTCCAACCAATTCAAGTTAAAGAGCCATCAGTTGCTCACACAATTGAAATTCTTAAGGGTCTTCGCGATCGCTATGAAACCCATCACCGCGTTTCAATTACCGATGGCGCTCTAGCTGCCGCTGCAAATATGGCAGATCGCTATGTTTCAGATCGTTTCTTGCCAGATAAGGCAATCGACCTAATTGATGAAGCAGGTTCACGTCTTCGCATCAAACGAATGACCGCACCGGCTGAACTCCGCGAATTTGATGACAAGATCGCAGAAGCTCGCAAAGCGAAAGAGTCAGCAATTGACGGTCAAGATTTCGAAGGCGCCGCCGCACTTCGCGATAAAGAGAAGACTCTTATCGCAGAAAAAGCAGAGGCTGAAAAGAATTGGAAGGCTACCGATCTCGATAAGGTAACTGAAGTTGATGAAGAACTCATCGCCCAAGTTCTATCTGCCTCAACCGGTATTCCAGTATTTAAGTTAACTGAAGAAGAGACTGCACGCCTGCTTCGTATGGAAGATGAACTTCATCGCCGCGTCATTGGCCAAGATCAAGCGATCAAAGCGTTGTCGCAAGCGATTCGCCGTACTCGTGCAGGTCTAAAGGATCCAAAGCGCCCTGGCGGTTCATTTATCTTCGCTGGCCCATCAGGTGTCGGTAAAACTGAACTTTCACGCACACTCGCTTCATTCTTATTTGGCGATGAAACTGCGCTTATCCAACTAGATATGTCTGAGTATTCAGAGCGCCACACAGCATCACGTCTATTCGGCGCCCCTCCAGGGTATGTCGGTTATGACGAAGGTGGACAGCTAACAGAGAAAGTGCGTCGTCGCCCATTCTCAGTTGTCTTATTCGATGAGATCGAAAAAGCTCACCCAGATATCTTTAACTCACTTCTTCAGGTTCTAGAAGATGGTCGCCTCACAGATGCACAAGGTCGCACTGTTGATTTCAAGAACACTGTAATCATCATGACTACCAACCTAGGTACTCGCGATATTTCAAAAAGCCTCGGACTTGGCTTTGCCAATATCGATGACGACTTAACGAATTACGATCGCATGAAGGGTAAGGTTCAAGATGAACTTAAGAACCACTTCCGTCCTGAATTCCTTAACCGTATCGACGATGTAATTGTCTTCCACCAGTTGACGAAAGATCAGATTATTCAAATTGTTGATTTGATGATCGCTAACTTGGACGAGCGTTTAAAGGCGAAAGATATGGGAATCGAACTTACTCAAGCAGCTAAGGATCTATTGGCAGCTCGTGGTTACGATCCGCTACTTGGTGCCCGTCCATTGCGTCGCGTTATTCAACGCGAGATTGAAGATTCGCTTTCAGAGCGAATTCTCTTTGGCGAGTTAAAAGCTGGCGAAATTATCGTGGTTGATGTCGAAGGTGATGCAGCGGAAGCTAAATTCACATTCGCTGGTGCAGCGAAAGCAACCACACCGGATTCTCCAGAAGATTTAGCCGCAGCAACTAATTAAAAATTAGCTGGCTTTCTTAACGGACTTGCCTGCTGTACTGCGCACTTTTCTGCGGACCTGCTTTTTAGCTTGGGCTCTTTGGGCGCGACGCGCAGCTGTGCGCTTTTCAGCAAGTATCCGAACAGGAATTGGCACTTCTGGAATTTCAATATCTTCGATGCCCATGCCTTTATCTTGGCTTAAACACCAACTCAAAAAGCCATTTTCTGCGTTTTGAGAGAGTGAAAAATGGGGGTTATTTAAGGAATCTTCTTGCCTGGATTCAGAATTGAATTCAGATCGAATACCTTCTTTACTGCGCGCTGTAACTCAATCACTTTCGCTGAGGTTTCGTTGGCGACGAAGCCGGCTTTAATGGAACCAATTCCGTGCTCACCACTTGCAGATCCGCCTAGCGACTGTGCTATTTCCACAATCTCATTAAAAGCCAGTTGCGCGCGCTCTGCTGCTGCAGCATCTCCGTGATCGTGAACGATCGTTGGGTGCATATTTCCATCACCAGCATGGCCAAAAATTCCAATCACCAAATTACTTCTCTTACTTAACTCTTCTACTTTTTCCACAAACTCAGCGATCTTTGTGATTGGAAGAGCCACATCATCAAGCAAAGTTGCGCCCATTCTTTCGAGTGCTGGATATGCCATCTTGCGAACACGAATTAAATCTGCGGCATCATTCGGATTATCAGAATAAATACCGTCAATGAGATCAAAGCCTTTACAAGTCTCTAAAGCAACTTCACAAAGCGCATGATTTTCATCGAGCTGCATCAATAAAACAGCTCCTGCGACTTCAAAACCGAGCGGATGCCACGCCTCAACTGCCTTGAGTGTTGTCTGATCAACGATTTCTAACATTGATGGTCGGTATTGCAGCAATGAAGCTGCCGCTGCCGCAGCGTTCTTTATATTATGAAATGTAGCAATTAAAGTTGCCGGCGGCGCTGGGCGAACCACTAGATTCAAAGTTAACTCAGTGATGATGCCCAGCGTTCCTTCTGAACCAATAAACAAATGAAGTAAGTCGTAGGTAGTAACAGATTTTTTGGTGGCTTTACCTAACTCAATGATTTCACCGCTTGCCAATACAACTTGCATTGCGCGCACATGTGCTGAAGTAACCCCATATTTAACGCAACACATGCCGCCTGCGTTAGTTGCGGCGTTGCCGCCAAGCGAAGACCAATCACGACTTGCTGGATCTGGCAGGTAAGCCAAACCGAGTTTGCTTGCCGCGATATCAAGATCAAGATTAATTACGCCGGCTTGCACCCTGGCTATCTGATTTGCAGCATCTATTTCAATTATCTGATTCATCTTTTCGAGTGAGATAACTAGCGAATCTGCTGTTGCATTGGCCCCGCCAGATAAACCACTGCCCGCGCCACGGGTCACAACAGGAATCTTGTTTTCATTGGCGTATTTCAAGGCAATCGAAATCTCCTCAGCACTGCGGGCGAGCAATACGGCAAACGGTGGAGCGCTCTTTGCAAATGGTGCTTGATCTCGTGAATAAGAAGTAGTGATATCAGGATCAGAGATCAGCGATGCATCTGGGCCAAGCAGTTTGGAAAGCGCTGCGAGATGGCTCATGGGTTAATTTTTACACGCTGCAGCGCTTGATCAAGGCGAGATACTTCAAAGATCTCCATGCCATCGATTTTTACATCACTACCTGCTGGCACGAGTGCGCGCTTGAAACCTAAACGATAAGCCTCGGCCAAGCGACGTGAGACACCGCTTACTTTGCGAATTTCACCGGCCAGACCAACTTCACCGATCGCAACTAAATCTGCAGGTAGCGCTAAAGCTTTTGCAGCAGATGCAACAGCGAGAGCGAGTGCAAGATCTGCGGCAGGCTCTGACATCTTCATTCCACCGACTGTTGCGGCATATACATCACGGCCACCGACGCGCACATTGGCGCGAAGTTCAAGTACTGCCAAAGTCATTGATGTTCGCGCGGAATCAAGTCCACTAGTGACGCGACGAGCATTTCCAAAATCATTTTCGCGACCTTGGCTAACCAACGCTTGAATTTCAGCAAGAAGTGGGCGGCGGCCTTCCAGAGTCACAGTTACACAAGTACCTGGCACTGGTTCGGCATGGCGAGAAGTAAAGAGTCCGGTTGGGTCGAGCACACTTTCGATTCCGGTGTCACTTAAATCAAAGCAACCAACTTCATCTGATGCGCCAAAACGATTTTTAATTGCGCGGATTAAGCGAAGTCGAGAGTGACGTTCACCTTCGAATTGCAGAACTACATCAACTATATGTTCGAGCAAGCGTGGGCCTGCGATAGAACCATCTTTTGTAACGTGGCCAACGAGAAGCAAAGTGATATCACGATCTTTACAGATGCGGATGAGTGCGCCTGCAACTTCGCGAACTTGAGTGACGCCACCTGGTGAGCCATCGGCGGCTGATGAACCAATTGTTTGAACGCTATCAATAATTAAAAGTTCGGGCTTAACCGAATCAATATGTGCAATAACTGCGCCGAGATCGGTTTCAGATGCTAAAAATAATTTGGGATCAACTGCATTAATGCGTTCAGCGCGTAAGCGAACTTGCGATGCCGATTCTTCACCGCTGATGTACAGGGCGGGGATTCCCTTACCGGCTGTTTGCGCTGCAACAGATAAGAGAAGAGTTGATTTACCGACGCCGGGTTCGCCAGCGAGAAGAATTGCAGCTCCAGGAACCAATCCACCGCCGAGTACACGATCTAATTCAGAGACACCTGTTGCGCGGGCACGTGCAGAAGAAAGATCAACATCACCGATAGGTGTCGCCGCGTGAGTAACTTTTCCGGGGACAAGCGAGAGTTTCTTAGGTGCAGCGAGTTCTTCAACGCTGCCCCAGGCTTGGCATTCACCGCATCGACCAACCCATTTTTGGGAGCCCCAACCGCATTCAGAACAGCGGAATGGATCCTTCTCGACTTTGGCCATACGCAAACTCTAGAGGGTAGGGCTGACTACTTCCCAGCGGCAACGGATGCTGGGTGTTGAATAACAAAGAGTGGAAGTGAGCGCGCTTTAGCATCGTTAATTCCTTTAACGCGCTTATCGCAATGTTCAGCGAGGACGGCATATGCCGCCTCTCCCATAAGCGCTTGCAATTCAGTGCGGTTAGAAATGTAAACCGGTTCGCTTCCGACGTGTGCATCAGGGTTGCTAGTGCAGTACCAATAGAAATCATCTCCGCCATCTCCCCAAGCAAGGCGTTCGTACTCACCGATTACGGTAATTGAATATTCGCGCTCGCCGACTTCGCGTGTTTCAAAACTGCGACGAAGCGGAAGCTGCCAGCAAACATCTGGTTTAGTGTCAACGAAGTGGCGATTCTCTTTTTGTGCCAAGTGGTGCAATACGCATCCAAATGAACCAGTGAATCCGGGAGCCTCATAACCCTTACGGTTTAAGAAAATACATCCGTCATCAATAGTGCGAGTCTTACGTTCTTTATCTTCATCTAAATCTGAAATACGAAGTTGTCCATTTGGTTTCTTGGGACGGGCTTGATCAAAGAACTGCCACATTTCTGGAGTTAAATCTGCCGCTGCTTTACGAACGCGTTCTTCATCATCTTGATCGGAATACATCGCACCTTCTGTGCAGCAACCCGCGTTTGGTCGATTCTCAAATACACCTTTACAGCCATCGCCATAAATACAGGTCCAATATGAAGTGAGCCAAGTGAGGTCGCATTTAAAGATTTCTTCCTCATCATTGGGGTCGGTAAATTCCACCCAATCGCGTGCGAAACCTGGCTTTATTTCTGACATAGGTGCAGAGCCTACGCGTACTCTTTCGCTATGGCTAATTCAGAAAAACAGGTTGCTGTCATAGGTGCCGGAGTAATGGGCGAAGCCCTTATCTCCGCGTTGATTACATATGGAATTTCACCTCGTGCGATCACTATCTCTGAAAAGCGCGAAGAGCGAGCACTCGAGTTAATAGACCGTTATAAAGTATCAAGGGCACCGCTCAGTGAAAACATTGCTAAATGCGACATGATTTTATTGGTAGTAAAACCACAAGATATGGCAGCGGTTCTTCAAGAGATTAAGACAGAGATTCGCCCGGGATGCTTGGTCATATCCTTCGTCGCGGGTAAGCATATTCAGGGAATCGCCGATTTAATTGGAACTAAAGCCAACCCTGTAATCAGGGTAATGCCAAACACTCCAACTTTGGTGGGCGCCGGCATGGCGGCTATATCTTGTTGTTCTCTTGTAACTGCGGAACAGCGTCAATTTGTCCTTGGCTTCTTAGGCGCCGTAGGAAAAGTAATTGAAGTCAATGAAGAACTGCAGGATGCCGTCACCGCAACCAGTGGTTCTGGACCCGCATACTTCTTTAGATTTGTAGAAGCGATGGTTGAAGGCGCGGTCGCACTTGGTCTTTCACACGCTGATGCAACCACATTAACTATTCAAACAATGGTTGGTGCCGCAAAGTTACTTGATCAATCAGGGGATAGTCCAACAACGCTACGTGAAAAGGTAACTAGCCCTAACGGCACAACTTTTGCAGCACTCAATTCATTTAACGATTCTGATATTTCTGAGGTAGTAGCTAAAGCGATGAAGGCAGCACGTGATCGCTCCCAAGAACTTGCTTAAAAAATCCACTCTCGTAGCAATTGCATTTGCAGTTGCAATTACGTCATCTGCGCAAGCTGCACCTAAAACGATTGCAACAAAGTCCTTTGTGCAATTAACCAAAGATGCAACCGCTGAAGGAATGGTCGTAACGAATAAAGCGATAATTACTTATGCCAACATAGTTGGACAGAGCTCAGATATTCAGCTTCGCGCCATCGACTTTGCAGGTGCACAGATCTGGTCAAAAACCGTTGATTCTGGCCGAGATGAGGTCGCAACTGCAATATGCGTTGATACCCAGGGCTCAATCTGGTTAATAGGAAATAGCGCTTCTGCATCAATTCCAGAGACTGCGACCGCCATTGCTGGTGCGCTTAATCCAGATTCGGTAACGGTGGAAAATCCGATTGAGCTGCGCGGTGACATGAAGAATATTTCCTTGTGGCAATTTTCGCCATTAGGTGATTTATTGTCACAAATAGATTTGAAAACTACTCAACCAGCACTCGTTGATGGAATTTCGGTTAATACATCAGGTGCGTCAGTATTGCTATCGCGAGATAATGGACAATCTCTTGCTTTAGTTAGAGCAGGAAAGTTAGAAAAAGAAATAAAAATCGGAACAATCAAAAGTAAATTCAGCGCTATTTTCCGTGGTGTAGATGGCTCTACTTCGCTATTTGGATCTAGCAGCGAAACGCTAGGCGGTAAAAAGTTAGCGGGCAAAGTTGATGGCATTTTGCTGAAAGTTTCTAAAACCGGTTCAATTTCTAAAGTTGTGCGCAGCTCCGCTGCAGGAGCAATACGTGATTGGCAGAGCGCAACTGCTACAAACTTTTTAACAGGTGTGGTAAAGAGTGGTACAAAAATTGAAACAGCGATAACAAAATTTAATCCTTCGTTTGCCCCAACTTGGACAACTCGATTTGCGTCTACCGGAACTAGCTTGGCTGCTCCCGGAGCGAACGGTTCCGTATTTGCGATTTTCGAACCGACTGCCTCATTGAAGGGCATTACAGGATTCAAGGTGAGAAAAGGACAATCTATTGCACTTCAATTTGATAGCAAAGGAATACTGATTGGTGCATTTACAGAGTTACTATTAAGCACTCCTTTTGCAGCGGGATACTCTGCAGAAGCTGGGCTTGTAGTTTTAACTTCCTCTGGAGATATTTTGCGCGCTGCAGGTCGTTAATTAAGCAGCGCGAAGAGAGACCAATTTTCCATCTATCCCAGAGATTAGATAGCGGACTTTATTTAAAACTATCCACGCTGAATCAA
>CAMBOZ010000028.1 GCA_945869505.1 Bifidobacterium breve | reverse complement strand
ATTGCTAGTATTTTGTTTACCGTCCTTAAAAATGGTCTTCCTGGCATGCATAAGGGTTTAATAACGACAGATATGTCACTGGCTGCTCCGACGGATCCGATAATTATTGGCGGCGTTCTACACGCAATCACTGGGACAATTACTCTTGTCGTCTTGGCGTTAATCATGAGCGTTCCGATTGGAATTCTTACAGCGCTGTATTTGACAGAAATTAAAGGCAAATTCTCTGGACCGATTCGCTTCTTAGTCCAAGCTATGTCTGGAGTTCCATCTATTGTCGCTGGCTTGTTTATTCTTTCAGCGATTTTGTATCCAATAACGAAATCTTATTCAGCGTTAATGGGCGCACTAGCGCTTACTATCTTGATGATTCCAACCGTAGCACGAACTTCTGAAGAGGTTTTATTACTCATTCCAAATGATTTACGTGAAGCAGGTACTGCTCTTGGCGGCACCCAGTGGCGTACAGTCGCAATGATTGTTCTGCCTGCGGCGCGTAGTGGTTTGATGACGGCTGTGATCTTGGGTATCGCACGAATTGCAGGCGAAACAGCCCCACTCTTGTTGCTGACGGGTGGTGGAGATAAGGTAAATCTAAATCCAGCCAGCGGTCCTATCGGATCTTTGCCCTACTACATCTGGAAATCTTTTAATGCAGGCTCTCCCGAAGCAATTACCAGAGCATGGAACGGACTTCTAGTGCTGATGCTCTTGGTTTTAATTCTTTTCTTAGCAGCACGAGCCTTATCTTCAAGAAAGATTTCACAGTGATCCAAACTCCTGAAAGCGAGAAGGCAATGTCATCAGCACAAACGAACTCTCTGGCCAATGTTGCAAATGCGAGACAACCGCGAAGCCATGCATCGACTGCTACGGGAACCGGTTTAGAGGCGCGCGGAGTTCATGCCTGGTTCGGCAAGAACCACGTCTTAGCCGATATCAATCTCGAATTTGCGGCCGGATCCGTGACCGCGCTAATTGGCCCTTCAGGTTGCGGTAAATCAACATTTATACGAACAATGAACCGCATGCACGAATTTATTCCAGGCGCTGCAATGGCTGGTCAAGTCTTGCTCGACGGTAAAGATGTTTATGCACCTGGTGTGGATGTGACAAAGATTCGTCTGCAGATCGGAATGGTATTTCAGAAGCCAAATCCATTTCCATCCATGACAATTGGTGAAAACGTTCTTTCAGGTCTTAAGTTGGCACAAATTAAAGTTGCGGATAAAGATGAATTACTTGAATCCTGCCTGGTGCGCGCTGGACTGTGGAATGAGGTAAAGGACCGACTTGATGCCCATGGTGGATCGCTCTCGGGTGGCCAACAGCAGCGCCTCTGTATCGCAAGAGCGTTAGCGGTAAGCCCTCAGGTATTGCTTATGGATGAGCCATGCTCTGCGCTAGATCCGGGATCAACTTTACGTATTGAAGATACGATCCGCGAGCTATCTGATTCAATGACGATCATTATTGTTACTCACAATATGCAACAAGCAGCGCGCGTCTCTGATTACACCGCCTTCTTCCTATCTGATGGCGGCCCTGGTGAAATGATTGAGGTCGCACGTACCAGCGATATCTTCTCTCAGCCAAAGGATAAGCGGACCGAGGATTACGTTACTGGCCGCTTCGGTTAGTCTTTACCAGTTGTTCACCTAATGGTTGGGCAACGTTTCCCATCTTGGTGTTGTTAGTTCACATTGAGCGCCTAGTTTTCCTAATGAAAGACACCTAAATCAAATAAGGGGAAAATTAATGAAAATTTCATTGCTTGCAAAATCTGCAGCAGTTGCACTTGCTTTTGGCCTTATCGCCTCGACACCAGCCCACGCGGTTGATCTGCAAGGTTCGGGTGCATCATTTCCGGCACTTATGATCGAAGCATGCAAGGCTCCATTTGCTAATTCAGGTTCAGGTCACACATATACATACGCATCATCGAGCTCAGGAACTGGGCAGAAGAATTCCGATAATAAAATCGGTGATTTTTGGATGTCAGATGACCCTTACACGGCAGCTACAAAGCGTTCGACGCTGATCCACGTTCCGCTAGTTGCTGCCCCTATTGCGGTTCTACACAACCTTCCATCACGCAAAACTCTAGTTCTTTCTGCGAACACAATTGCAGGAATCTTCGCGGGCACAATTACAAAATGGAACGACCCAGCGATCGCTAAAGATAACAATCGAACAGTTAACAAAATAACTTACAAGACCAAAAATGGACAAATTCTTAAGGACTCAAAGGGTGACCCAATTGTACTGAAGTCAACACCAGTAAATCTCTCATACAATCTTCCCAACAAAACAATCAAGGTAATTTACCGCTCAGACTCTTCAGGCACTTCTGCAAATTTCACAAACTACCTAAACAAGTCAGCTCCTACAGTGTGGCCTAAAAAGAACAACAAAGTCTTCAAGGATAGTTTCCCTGGTGATATCAATTCACCTGCAAACTTGGGTCGAATTGTTTCAGCTCAATCTTCAACCGGCGTTGCACAGACAGCTGGTAAGACTCCTTATTCAATCACTTACGCTGAAGTTAACTACGCCACTGCAAATAGACTGAAAATTGCAGATGTCATTAACCCAGCAGGGAACTCAGTTGCACCAACTTCTCTTGGGGTTGGAGCGTTTCTTGCTTCAGCGACACAGGATGCAAATGGCTTCCTAATTTATGACTATGCAACGAAGGAGAAGGGTGCTTACACACTAGGCATCGTCTCTTACCTCCTTGCTGATACTGCTTATCCAGATAAGTCGAAGGCGTCGGCTGTAAGGTCATACGCTAACTTCATCTTGAGTACAGATTGCGCACAGGCTAAAGGAGAAGATCTTGGTTTCAGCGTAATTGGGGGCGAACTCCTCAAGAAGGCACAAGCCCAGATTGCAAAGATTGGTTAATTTTTAACCTATCCACGAGGGGGAAACGGCCAGGGAAACCTGGCCGTTTTTCTTTCCCCTAAACTCAACCAATGAGGATTCGCTTGGCGCAGCCATCTGATGTTGAAGAAATCCATCGCCTGATTTACGAGCTCGCGGTCTATGAAAAAGCTCCAGAAGAAATGGTTGCCACAATTGATCAGATAAACACCTCACTTTTTAATGAAAGCCCAGTTGCTTTCTGCCACGTTGCAGAAGTCGAAGGAAAAGTTGTTGGGATCGCGCTCTGGTTTTTGAATTATTCAACGTGGCTGGGCAAGGCCGGTATTTATCTAGAGGATCTCTTTGTTCAGCCCGAATTTCGTGGCCACGGTATCGGCAAAGGGTTTATGCAAACCTTGGCTGCTCTTTGTGTGGAACGTGGTTATGAACGTTTCCAGTGGTGGGTCCTAGATTGGAATAAGCCTTCAATAGATTTCTATGAGTCATTTGGAGCGGTACCGATGGATGAGTGGACGGTATTTAGACTTTCCGGGGATGCGCTAAAGAAATTTGCTAGCGAAGGCTAACTACTCGAAAATTTGCGAGCGTTGGATCAGTTGCATAAGCAATACGTACTCCGGCTTTTTGTGAAGTAATCAAGCCGCTGACAATCTGTTCGGTTAGAACTTCACCGGGTGCAATAACAGCAACGCCTGGGGGATAAGGTGCAATTAGATCTGCTGAGGTTCTGCCGATTGCATCTGTAGCGCTTACTAGTTCAGTATCTGCAAAGTAGGCATCGCGCATCGATACTGCGACCCGGGGGATAACCGACCAGCTCAGTGCCGTTGCGCTCGGACGTGGAGTGCTGGTAACCGATTTTAAGATTGCGATTAAGACTTTCGCTAGATTCTGAAAATCTTCTTTGGTATCGGCCAAGGTAGCGAGAAATACCAAGGTATCGCGATCCGCCATTTCAACTCTTATGCCTTGTTCAATCAGTAGATTCTCAATTTCAATACCAGATGCCCCGAGTTGATTGGCTCGCAGAACTATCTTTGCTGGATCAAAACGACCGACCGGAAAATCGCTGGCGGTTAAAAATATAGGCAGATCAAAACCACTTTGCACTGCAGCCTTGAATTCAGCGATATTGCTGAGTAATTCACCTAACAATTCCGGGCCGCGGGTTTGCAGAAGGGCGCGCACGGCATCGATGGATGCCAGCGGTGCACCTGCTGGCGAAGTTGTGTGAGTCGTTTCAAAGCTCTGTTCTAGGCGATCGGCGCTAAGCAAGTTTGTGCGGGCTAGCAGTAGCGCTGATGCGCTGTAACCCGGAAGCGCTTTATGAACACTAGTAATTAGTGCATCAGCGCCCAATTGCATAACGTGTTTTGGTAAGTCAGGATGAAACCCGAAATGCCCGCCCCAGGCAGCATCGACAATGACAGGAATTGCGCTTTCGTGGGCTCGCTTAATCAATGGCGCTAAATCCGAGATAGTTCCTAAGTAACCAGGTTCGGTTAGCAGAATCGCAATTGGCTTTTCGGCGAGAGCGCGTTCTAGCTCTGAAATCGGAATTCCAAGTGGAACACCTGTCTTGGCATCGATCTCGGGTGTTAACCAAATTGGTTCGAGTCCTGCAAGAACAAGAGCGCTCAAGACAGAACGGTGCGCAGTGCGGCTTAACGCAACTTTATCTCCAGGTTTACCGAGTGCCAGAATGAGCGCTTGATTGGCGTGCGTTGATCCACCAGTAGAAAAACGAGCAAAGTCTGCGCCCCACAGTTGCGCAGCGAGTGATTCTGATTCTTTTAAAACCTGATTGGTCAACTTAATTTCATCCAAGCCACCGTAAAGTGGAATATCTGTATCAACCACAGCGCCAAGGCCAGGATCAATCTTTGAAGCCCTCTGCTTATGACCTGGAATTGTGAACGGTGTGAAATCGCCTTCAAAGTAAGCCAGATATGCATCAAGTAGCGGAGCGCTACTGCGCAGTTGCGAGTTGATCTTCACATGCTGAGCCTAACTCTTAACGGCACAGAAGTTAAAAAGAAGGCTCTATAATTTCACCATGACTTCAAAGGACCCTCTGCCGCAAACTCGTCACTTGGCTACTGCTATTCCAGGGCCAAAATCCCTTGAGTTAATTGAGCGACGTAAAGAAGCGGTTTCCGCGGGTCTTGGCATGGCCATTCCTGCCTTTATCGAACGCGGTGAAGGTGCAATTTTGCAAGATGTTGATGGCAATCGAATCATTGATTTAGGTGCGGGCATTGGCGTAGTAAATGTTGGAAATGCTGCCCCTCGCGTCGTAGAACGAGTTATTGAAGCGGTGCAGTCCTTTACTCATACCAACTTCACAACCGCGCCGTATATGGGATATGTCGAAGTTTGCGAAGCACTAAACCGAATAACACCAGGTTCATTTAAAAAGAAATCAATCTTGCAGAACTCAGGCGCAGAAGCGGTTGAGAACGCGATCAAGATAGCGCGTCATTCAACGAAGCGCCCCGCGGTAATTGTCTTTGAACATGCTTATCACGGCCGTACAAATCTAACGATGGCGCTAACTGCAAAGAACGTGCCATATAAAGAAGGCTTTGGGCCTTTTGCAAACGAGATTTATCGCATGCCAATGCCTTACTCATTCCATTATGAAGGCAACCTGGCGACCATGGCGCAAGATTATTTAGAGCAGGTCACATCAAAGATTGAGAAAGAAGTTGGCGCGCATAATGTTGCGGCAATTTTAATTGAACCAATTCAAGGAGAAGGTGGTTTTATAGTTCCACCTAAGGGCTTCCTTCCAGGTCTATCAAAGTTTGCAACAAAGCATGGCATCGTATTTATCGCCGATGAAGTGCAAACTGGATTTGCGCGCACCGGACAAATGTTTGCGTGTGAAGATGAAGGCGTCGAACCAGACATGATCGTCACCGCCAAAGGAATCGCTGGTGGCTTGCCACTTGCCGCAGTTACAGCTCGTGCAGAGATTATGGATTCATCCCACGTTGGTGGTCTTGGTGGAACATACGGCGGCAATCCAATTGCCTGCGCAGCAGCGCTGGGTGCGATTGCAACTATCGAAGAAGATAAGTTGGTAGATCGCGCCCAACACATCGGAAAAATTCTAAACACATCACTAAACGCACTCGCTGCTAAATATCCGATTATCGGTGAAGTCCGCGGGCGCGGTGCAATGCAAGCGATTGAACTCGTCGAAGCTGGCACGAAGAACCCGAATCCGGCCGCGATGGCGAGTGTTATCAAGTATTGCCAGAGCAAGGGCGTCCTTATTCTTACCGCTGGCACTTACGGCAACGTCATTCGCTTCTTGCCGCCGATCGTTATTAGCGATGAGCTGTTAAAGGATGCCCTCAGCGTGCTCGAAGAAGCTTTCGCAAGCCTTTAATTTCACCTGCCTTTCTCACCCCTATAGGGTGATTTCTACTAGCCATAACCAGAGTTAATGCCTCACCCTTAGGCGTGAGCAAAGTAGGGATATCCGCATCAAGGGTGATACCTGCCTCCAATCTCTCACAAACGCTGCCACCCGTGCTGCCACCAAATTTCATTTCTCGAAAAGAAATCTTGGCTGATGTCGAAGTTAATCAAGCCGGAATTACTTTGGTTGTTGCTCCTGCCGGATACGGGAAAACTTCACTAGTTGCCGAATACATTACGACGCTCGAGCATCCGGTCATTTGGCTGAGTTTCAACGATTCAGATGACACAAAATCTTTCAACTCAAACTTCGTCCAAGCTGTTCGAAATGTAATTCCAGAATTTGGAACGTGGTTTTCAAGTAGCCAATTTTTCACTACAGCAGAAATCATGACGGAAGTCTTTTCTGAACTTGGTTCACTTGGTGGCCACTTCGTTCTAGTTTTAGATGACAGCCGTGCCAGCACAGGTGATGCTGCGCCTCTGGCTGAGCACCTCTTCAGTTCTGTTCCGAAAAATGTGCACACAATAATATTGCGCAGGGCAATTCCGTCAGAAGCATTTGTGCAGCTTAAGGCCCTTGATAATCTACAAGTTATTGCTCAGAACAAGATGAAGTTCACTGAAGAAGAAGTTTCTATAGCCGCATCAGTTATGGGCGTTAGTATTGAACGGCCTGAATATCAAAAAATGTTAAAGAAGTTAAGTGGTTGGCCGGCAGGAGTGCAGCTGACTTTGAGTAACATTTCGCGAGGGTGGGAAGCCTCATCAAGTGCTTCAGAAGAAAAAAATAGTTCTAACGGAACGAGCAATTTGGTCGAAAACCTTCTTTCCACGCTAAAGCCCGCCGAGCGTAAAATTCTAGAATCACTGGCTGTAGTCGAAGAATTTTCAATCGAAGAAGCAGAAGTTATCTTACAAAACGCTTTTTCATTGAGTAAATTGAATCGCTTCGCAGTAGACGGTCTATTTCTAAAGTACAGCAGCGAGCCGATTAATAAGTACTCGTTTAACACGATCGTTAGAACTGGCTTGATTCTAAACCCCACAATTGCAGATAAAGAACTAAGGCAGATTCACCAGCGATTATGCGATCATTTTGCAGATCGTGGGTTGTATTTAAAGGCGCTAGAACATGCAAAGTTTGCAGGAAGTCCAGAAGACTATAGACACCTTTTCAGGCATGCGATGCGCCAATTGATCGCTATTGGTCGGGGAAAAGATTTATTGCGTATGGCTGATCTAGTAGGAGATGCCACAACCATTGGAGTCTTAAAGCGGCAGACAGTTGAACTGATGGGGTTAACTGCAGATTTTCAGTATTTGCCTGCGCAGAGCCTGATTACGGAGATGTTATTTACTTCACGCGGAACTGATATTGAAAACTTAATAAAGAAATTTACTTCAGCAGTGAACGTTTACATTGATTTTGCGACCGGACTTACTGAGGATTTAGAAGAGAATACCTCAATTGTCATGGGTGCTTCTCCAGAAGAATTAGATTTAGCGGCAATTGATAAGTTATCAATCTTGCGCGTAGCAGCCGCTAAAGAGATTATTTATGATAATTCTGACAAATTAAGCGAAATTCAAAAACAAGCAACAGAGCTTGCAGGATTTGATACCAGCTCATTGGCTCTTTACTTCACTAGCGCTATTGAAGCCTGCGCACTTCTAAATGATGGTAAGTATAAAGATGCATACGTTGTTGCCAACAGCGTTATTGCGCACGCTGAGCGTGAGGGGTATATAGGAATTTTTGGTTCATTAGACATGATGTATGTAAAAGCACGCTGTCTTTTGGAGTTCTCACAAATTGAAGAATCACAGAAAGTATTTGCGGAGATAAAACTTTGGGCAGAAAATTGGAGTCAGTACACCTGGATCTATATTGCAGAAAGTTTTCTGGCTCGAGACTTGGCCTTGGCGGGAAATTCGACTCCCGCACTAGATATTGTGCGCAGCGAACGAGAACGCGCTGCAGCTCTTACCTTCAAAAATGGATTGGATACTTACTGCGATTTAACTGAACTATTTATCAGATTTACAATGAAAGATTGGGACCGGGTTGAAATCTTGCTGGGAAGACTCCCTAACTTTCTACTCGTCGAACGGATACGAGCAATTTACGATGAAATGACAGGAAAGAGGCCCAGCTCATTTATAGTTTCAAATCTCGCTGAACGAACACCCAAAGAGCAGATATATAAGAGAATTGCTGAAGCAGGTGAGAATATCGAACGCGAGAAAATCGCCTTACAAGCGATGCGCAACGCACTTGAAATTGGCGCACGAGTTGGCGCAAAGGAGACATTTCTTCGGCAGAATGCTTCAATTCTAAATTTAATAATTCGGATCGCAGGTGAAAAACCAACGGTCTACTTGGAGGATTTGGCCTCAAAAATCACCACTAGGCTGAAATCTAGGAGTGAAAATTTGGTGGGGCTTACATCTGCCCTGACGAAACGTGAGCTAGAAATATTGCGCCACTTGGCCACAGGTAACCCAATTAGCGCGATAGCAAAAACGCTTCATATTTCGCAGAACACCATGAAGACTCACTTAAAGAATGTTTACCGTAAAATCGGCGCGAGTGGCCGAGAAGAAGCGGTAGAAAAGGCGAAGAGCCTTTATCTACTCTAGAAATTTTCACGGGCTTATACTCAAGCCATGGATTTAGAGCTGCTAGTCACTCTGCTCGATCTCGCGGGCACATTTGCGTTCGCCTTAGTCGGTGCAAGAATTGCAGCCAATAAAGGTTTGGATTACGGCGGGATCGCCTTTATTGCCGCTATCGCATCTCTTGCTGGTGGCACATTCCGTAATCTCTTGCTCGGTGAAAAGCCACCATGGGTATTGCACGGATGGTTATTTCTTGGCGTTTTATTAGCAATTGTTATTACCTTGAGCATTAAGCGCACGACGCCAGTTGGTCGCTTTGTTCTGACTCTGGACACAATTGGTTTAGCGGTCTGTTCGGTATCCGGTGCTCAATTCGCGCTTACCCAAGGTGCACCATTTGCTTCCGCGGTAATTCTTGGGTTAATTGGCGCCGTCACTGGTGGTTTATTGCGAGATGTACTTTGCCAGGTAGAACCAGTTTTGCTGCATCGCGAAACAATTGGAACCTCTTGCTTAGCCGGATCTTTGGTTTATGTCAGCTGTGATTACTTTGGAGTAAATCAAATCTTCTCTGTAATTCTCGGTAGCGCAGTTGTAATTCTGGTTCGCGAACTTTCGATTAAATTTGATTGGCACTTACCTAAAGTGGGCGGCCGGTAGTAGCGGCTAATCCCGCGATTGCCCAGAGCGATGTGTGTAGCGCCCTAAGAATTCTTCCTTCATCTCTTTAAAGTCTCCATCTACTAAAGCTTGGCGCATTCGATCTACTAAGCCGACGATATAGCGCTCGTTGTGAATCGTTGCCAGTGTTGCTGCCAACATCTCTTTACCGCGGAATAAGTGGCAGAGGTATGCGCGTGTGAAGTTTTTGCAGGTGTAGCAATCGCAGTTTTCATCAATCGGGCCGAAGTCGCGAATATATGGGGCATTGGCGATGTTAATTCGTCCGGTGGATGTGTAGACCGCACCACTTCGCGCAATTCTTGATGCAAGAACGCAGTCAAAGGTATCGACTCCGTTTTCAACGCCGACGAATAGATCTTCTGGGGCGCCGATGCCCAGCAGGTGCTTTGGCTTGTCTTGTGGCAATGTGCTGTTGACCCATCCAACGATCGTGCCAAGTGAATCTTTATCGAGTGCGCCGCCGATGCCAAAGCCATCAAATTCAATTCCTGAAGAAGACATTGTTCCTAAATCTGCAGCCGCTTTCTTACGCAAGTCTTCATATTGCGCGCCTTGAATAACCCCAAATAAAGCCTGGTATGGCTTATCGCTGCGCTGCTCAGTTAAACGCTTATGTTCATCTAAACAACGAATCGCCCAGTCGTAGGTGCGCTCCATTGCCAACTCTTGATAGGGACGGGTGTTATGCAAAGTAGTGCATTCATCGAAGGCGAAGATTATGTCCGCACCGATTTTATGTTGGATCTGCATAGAAATTTCAGCGGTGAAGCGATGCATAGAACCGTCAAGATGAGATTTGAAAGTCACACCATCATCATCAACATGTGCCAAGCGCTCTTTATTGCCGGCGATTACCTGATCGGATCTAAATGTTTTGGCATCCATCGCCAAAACTTTTTTAAAGCCAACCCCAAGTGAGAGAACTTGGAAGCCACCGCTATCTGTAAAAGTTGGTCCGTTCCAATTCATAAACTTGGCGAGCCCACCAGCCTCATCTAAAAGATCTGGACCTGGTTGTAAATAAAGGTGGTAGGCATTAGCTAGCAGAGCCTGTGAACCCAGTTCTTTCATCGCCTCCGGCAACACTGATTTAACGGTTGCTTTGGTGCCCACCGGAATAAAAGCAGGGGTTTGAATATCGCCGTGTGGGGTCGAGATCGTGCCAACGCGAGCTAGCCCGCTTTCGGCGCTCTGCTTTATCTCGAAGGCGAAGTTTTTTGAACTTTGGCTGGACACAAGCGTTATTGTCGCAGATAGCGATTAAATAGATTCTCGGTCAATTTAGTGACCGTTTACCAGATCTCGACGCGCTCGCTTTCGGCCAACCACAACTTATCGCCTTCGGTTAAATCAAAGGCCGTGTAGAAGTCGGAGATATTGCGAACGATGGCGTTGCAGCGGAATTCATATGGAGAATGTGGATCAGTTGCAATGCGACGACGCAGTTCTTCCGCGCGCACCTTGCCGCGCCAAACTTGCGCCCAAGATAGGAAGAAACGCTGTTCTCCAGTTAACCCATCAATTACAGGGGCCTCGGCGCCCTTTAAAGCCAATTTATAGGCCTTAAATCCAATTGCTAGCCCACCAAGGTCTCCGATGTTCTCACCGACTGTGAGCGCCCCATTAACGTGTATATCGGGCGTCTCTTCCGGAAATAGCGCATCGAACTGTGCAATAAGGGCGTTGGCACGCTTTTCAAACTCGGTGCGATCGGCTTGCGTCCACCAATCGATCATATTTCCATCGCCATCGAATTTTGAACCTTGGTCATCAAAACCATGTCCGATTTCGTGACCAATCACTGCGCCAATACCGCCGTAATTTGCTGCGATATCAGCTGATAAATCAAAGAATGGCGGCTGCAAGATCGCGGCCGGAAAGACGATCTCATTTTGAATCGGATGGTAATAAGCATTTACCGTTTGGGGGGTCATCAACCACTCGGTCTTATCAACCGGCTTACCAATTTTGGCTAATTCAATATCGCGCGCGAACTTGGTGATGCGTCCGATATTTCCAAAGAGGCCATCGCGGCTAATTGATAGCGCGGAATAGTCGCGCCACTTGTCGGGATAGCCAATCTTGGGGGTGAATTTGGCTAATTTATCGAGCGCCTTAGCTTTAGTTTCTGGGCTCATCCAAGAGAGTTCGTTGATGCTGATGCGATAAGCCTCAATCAAATTATCCACGAGTTCGAGCATCGCAACTTTGGCCGCTTGCGGGAAATGGCGTTGCACATAAATCTGGCCGATCGCTTCACCGAGTGCGCCTTCTACAAATGTGATTGCGCGCTTCCAGCGAACCCGAAGTTCTGGGGTGCCAGATAGCGTCTTGGCATAGAAATCAAAGTTCTGATTTACCAAGTCATCAGTTAGGTAAGCGGCAGAGCCTGAAATCAACTGCCATTTCATCCAGGCCTTCCAAGGGGCGGGATCAAAGTTTTCCAAAATCGCAGAAAGACCAGCAAAGAATGGCGGCTGTTGCACGACTAATTCATCAAAGGCGCTCTTTGGAATCTGGCTATATTCGAGCCACTTCGCCCAATCAAAATTTGGGGCTAGTGTGCTGAGTTCATCAAATGTCATCTTGTTATAGGTCAGTTCTACATCGCGATCTTTTACTTGATCGAAATGGTGAGATGCAATCTCTCGCTCTAACTCATAAATCTGCTCGGCAAGTGCTGCGCCATTTTCTATCTTGGCCAGTGCAAACATCTTGGCGACGTGAACCTTAAAAGCTTTACGAATTTCTTCATATTGTTCTTCGCGGTAGTAAGCCTCATCCGGCAAGGAAAGGCCACCTTGGCCCAGATAAACAATATTCATTTCAGAGTTCATGGCATCACCATAAATACCTAGACCAAATGCTCCGCCAAGTCCGCGCATTTCAAGATCGGCCAGAGTCTTAATAAATTCATCGCGATTTGAAATTCGATCTATCGCCGCCAAATCATCTAGCAGGGGAGTGATGCCCGCCTTTTCAATGGCTTCGGTATCTAAAAAGCAGTCGTACAAATCGCGAATCTTCTTCGCGTTCCCGTCGCCAGTTGTGGTCTCGATAATTTCGCGGACCTGAGATTCGGCTTCGATAAAGAGTTTGTAGGTGACTCCATCTGAGGAGCGGTCTTGCGGGATCTCGTGGTTCTTAAGCCAAGTGCCATTGAAGTAGCGATAGAGATCATCCTGCGGGCGAAAGTTGGTGTCGATATGGGAGGAGTCAATTCCGCTTACGAGGGGGCTTGTTGCAGAGCTCATGCGTTCCTTTGCCTTCTAGAAAGTAGTTGAAAGTTCAACATCACCGCTTATTCACGTATGATTGCCTAATGGCACGGGAAAACGCTACCTCACCTCGCTGGCTCAACCCAGCCGAAATGAAGGCTTGGCGCAGGTATATCGTCGCTAGCCGCCGCTTGTTGGAAGCGCTAGATACAGACCTTGCCCACCACGAATTGTCTATGGCTGATTATGAAATCTTGGCCCAGTTAAGTGATGCCCCAGATCGCCGGATGCGGATGTCAGAGCTAGCCGACGTTGCGATGCTTTCGCGCTCTCGCCTTTCACATCGCATGAAGGTGATGGAGAAGGCCGGATGGGTAAAACGCGAGGCTTGCCCAATTGATAAACGTGGCTACTTTGCAGTGATGACCGCAAAAGGTTGGAAGGCGATAGTTGCGGCAGCCCCTGATCATGTGGAAAGTGTGCGCGCTCGCTTTGTCGATCATTTATCTAAGGGCGATCAGACAGCGCTAGCTGAAATATTTGAACGAGTTTCTGATTCACTTCGAAGAGAATTAAAAGATAAGTAATTAAAAATTAAAAAAGAGAAATAAAAAACCCGCCACATAAAGTGGCGGGTTTTTTATTAAGTAATAAATTACTTAGCTGCTGCCTTCTTGCGACGGCGCTTCTTTGGAGCTGCTGCTGGAGCTGCTGCCTTCTTCTTGCGACGCTTTGGAGCTGCCTTCTTAGCTGCTGCCTTCTTGCGACGCTTTGGAGCTGCCTTCTTAGCTGCTGCCTTCTTGCGACGCTTTGGAGCTGCCTTCTTAGCTGC
>CAMBOZ010000027.1 GCA_945869505.1 Bifidobacterium breve | reverse complement strand
ATAAAACCACGACGTTCTTCAGGTGTGGCCATCAAGATCGCATCAAGTTGACCTTGGCCAACGATCACGTGCATTTCACGCCCGATACCCGAGTCACTGAGCAACTCTTGAATATCTAACAAACGCGATGCTTCACCATTTATTTGATACTCACTCTGACCATTACGGAAGAGAATGCGAGAAATTGTTACTTCTGTGTAATCAATAGGTAGCGCACCATCTGTGTTATCTATTGTTAGCGAAACTTCAGCGCGACCGAGCGGCGCTCTTCCACTGGTTCCGGCGAAGATAACATCTTCCATCTTTCCGCCACGCAATGACTTTGCGCCTTGCTCGCCCATAACCCAAGTGAGCGCGTCTACAACATTTGATTTACCCGAACCGTTAGGGCCGACTACGCAAGTGATCCCGGGTTCTAGGCGGAGCGTGGTCGCGGATGCGAAGGACTTGAAGCCCTTTAGCGTCATGCTCTTTAAATACACGGCGTAAACCTACCGTTTAGGTGGCGTCTTTATATACGTGACGCGAGTGAAGTACTACTTGAGGGTTGCGAGAATTTCATATGCTGAACGAGCGGCTGATTGTTCGGCTTCGCGTTTGCTCTTACCAATTCCTTCTGCGATCGCCTCACCAGAAACCATTGCTATCGCTGTAAAACTCTTATCGTGATCTGGTCCAGTTTCAGTAACTTGATATTCCAAAGTTCCCTTGCCAAGTGATGAAACCAATTCTTGCAGCGCAGTCTTTCCATCGAGTCCGGCGCCCTTAGCCATCGCACTTTCAAGAGTCTCTTTAATTAGGGCGCGGACTACCTCTGTTGTGCTTGCAAAACCAAGTTCCAAATAGATAGCGCCAATTAGCGCTTCTAGAGCATCTGCAAGGAGTGAGTTTTTATCGCGGCCACCAGTAACTTCTTCGCCTTTGCCAAGACGTATGTATTTACCAAGATCTAAAGTGCGCGCAATATCTGCGAGCGCACGCATATTTACAATGCCAGAACGAAGTGGGGATAGACGAGATTCATCTAAATCGGGGTAACGTAAATAAAGTTCTTCTGTGACTATTAAACCTAAGACCGAATCGCCTAGAAATTCCAGTCGTTCATTGGTCTCTTTGGCACCACTTTCATAAGCGAAAGAACGATGCGTAAAAGCTAACTCAAGCAATTCAGGAGAAATTGAAATCCCAAGTTGCGAAGTTAAAGGTGAGTACAGATCAGACCTCAAGAACCTGACGGCGGTTATATGTTCCGCATGTTGGGCAAGCTGTGTGAGTCAACTTTGGTTGTTGGCACTGTGGGCATGCTGCAAGTGATGCCGCAGTTGTCTTCCACATAGCGCGACGTGAGCGTGTCTTCGAACGAGACATCTTTCGCTTTGGTACTGGCACGGTAATCGTCCTTAATCTCAACTTACCTCGGGCAGAGCGTGCTCAAGGCTAACTGGGAGAAGTATCCCTTATTCATCCGAATTCTTAAAATCCAAGCCTGCCAACCCAGCCCAGCGAGCGTCGATTACCTCGTGGGCGTGGTCATCTGGCAACTTCTCCCACTTTTCGCCGCAATCCGGACAGAGCCCAAGACACCCTTCCGAGCAGAGTGGATTTACTGGCAGATCTAGAACCACAGCATCGCGGATAGGAATTTCTAGGTTCATCTCATTGCCATCAAGCCAAAGTTCATCAACTGCATCAAGATCAATTTCATCTGAAGTATCCGTACGCGATGAGTGCTTCTTACGCTTCCCGCCTTTATCGGAAGTTGGCTCATAGCGATAGAGCTCTTGAATCTTGCGCTCAACGGTAATTTCAACCGGGTCTAGGCAGCGAATACATTCACCTTTCGCTATCGCATATATATCAGCGCTTAGCAAAATGCCTTCTGCAACAGATTCCAGCCGCATATCTACTTCAATGACATCCCCTGCCGGAACAGCGACTAATGGAACGCCTACCGCTTCCAGAATTTCTAGGTCTAGTTGATATTCCTTCATCTCCCCTGCTCGGCGAGGGAGTTCATGTGTATTAAATTGAAAAACTTGAGATGCGCGGTTCATTTTCTAAATCTTTATTTGGCTTTACTGGAATTACTTATCGTCGGCTAGTTGCGAGAGCACATCTTTATCGTTTCCGCCGTCTAACCGGTCACGTCCACGTGCCACCGCGTCCATAGTTTTATTGAGGATTACTTCCAACGTAGCAAGACGGCCATCAATGTAACTTTCAACCTCTGCTCGCTCATCGGCCGCTTGTGCGCGGGCATCATCGAGAATTCGTTGCGCTTCATCTCTCGCGGCTTGCACGATTGCTGTCTGTTCAATCATTCGGGCGACTTCTTCACGCGCAGATGCAATCATCTGCTCAGAACTAGAGCGCCCTTCTTCCATCAAAGAATCACGCTTTGCCAAAATATCTTCGGCGCGGAATAAATCTTGAGGAAGTGATTCACGCGCGCCATCTAGAATTTCCAACATTTCGCTACGGTGTACGACGCAGGAAGCAGAAAGTGGGACACCGCGCGCTTCTTCAACGAGAGTGATGGCGGTGTTTAATTTTTCGATTGAATCCATTTTACTTCCCTGCTACTCGAGCTTTGAGCGCATCATTGACGATGCCTGGAACCATTGATGAGACATCGCCACCGAAATGTGCGAGCTCTTTAACAATTGATGATGATAGAAATGAATGTGCCGGTGCTGTAGCCATAAACATAGTTTCAACTCCAGAGCCTTGCAAATTAACTTGCGCCATTTGCAACTCATAATCAAAGTCTGTTACCGCACGCAGGCCCTTAACGATCGCTTGAATGGAATTAGCTTTGCAATAATCCACCAATAAACCGTGCCAAGAATCAACCTTAACGTTCTTAAAGTGCGCCGTAGTCTGACGAATCATCTCCATACGCTCTTCTACGGTAAATAGCGAAGCTTTGGTTCGGTTGGCTAGAACTGCCACCACAACTTCATCGAACTGCTCGCTAGCGCGTTCGATGATATCGATGTGCCCAAAAGTGATCGGATCGAATGATCCAGGGCATACGGCGCGCTTCATAGAGCAAACGCTAGCAACGATTCGAACCCTTATCCATTCTCAGGCTCATTTTCCGCTGGAGCGCCGTAGAAAATGGTCGCTTGGCCATAATTCTTTTCGCGGACTGCAACATAACCGTGTGGCCAAGAAATTTCCTTGACTCGTGAATTTCTCTCAATCGCAATCAGCGCTTGCGAATCTAGGAAGTGCCCATCTTGAAGTTGAATCAAGGTTTCAATAACGTCTAAATCTTCGGCTTCGTAAGGTGGATCAATGTAAACGAAGTGGTACTTAGCTGCGGGTGGATCTTGTAAGAATCTATGAACGCTCATTCCGTATAAATGGAATATACCCGCGCACTGTGCTGACTTAATTCCATCATAATTTGCCGCAATGCTCTTTTGCGCTTGCTCATCTTTCTCAACTGCGTGAACTATCGCAGCACCTCTTGAAAGTGATTCCAGTGCGATCGCCCCAGTGCCCGCATAAAGATCTAGAACATTTAAGCCTTCAAACTCACCAAACTCAGAAGCTAGGGTTGAAAATAAAGCTTCGCGGGCGCGGTCGGATGTGGGACGAGTAGCAGATGCAACAGATGGGATATTTCTACCTTTAGCGCTACCAGCGATTATGCGCATCACATTATCCCTTATCTATAAATTCTGCTGCAGCATCAGCCTGCAATTTCTTTAACTCTGCTTTGAGTAAAGGATACCTAGTTAATTCTGGATCTTCAGCCAAGAGTTCTGAAGCAATCTCGCGGGCACTTTCAATCAAAGATTCATCACGTAAGACTCGCAGTAAACGTAGATGTGAACGAGAACCAGATTGAGTAGCACCAAGCACATCGCCTTCTCGACGTTGCTCAAGATCAATTCGTGAAAGTTCAAAACCATCTTGGGTTTTGCTAACCGCATCTAATCTCTCGCGCGCTGAACTTTCAGTTGGCGCTGAAGTAACTAGAAGACAGAGCCCTGGTGATGTACCGCGTCCCACACGACCGCGTAATTGGTGCAATTGCGATACACCGAACCGATCAGCATCCATTATGACCATTACGGTTGCATTTGGTACATCTACGCCAACTTCGATAACTGTGGTTGAGATCAAGACATCGATTTCCCCTGCAGCAAATGCCTGCATCGTCGTGCTCTTTACTTCACTGCTTTGTCTACCGTGTAGTGGAGCAATTCGTAGCCCTTTTAGCGGACCCGATTGCAGTTTCGGTCCTAACTCTTCAACCGATGCGATATCGGGTGAACTCTCTCCATATAGGAAATCCAGATCAGCATCTTCAGATGTACCTGCAGAAATGCGTGGCGCGACAATGTAGGCCTGATGACCTTGGGCAACTTCTTCCCTAATTCGCTCCCAGGTGCGGTCTAGAAATGTTGGCTTCTCTAACGTTGGAACTAAATGAGTGGTGATTGGTTGACGACCTAATGGAAGTTCGCGCAGTGTTGATACATCCAAATCACCAAAGACGGTCATCGCAACTGTTCTGGGAATTGGTGTTGCTGTCATTACTAAGAGATGCGGCGGATTTACTGCTTTCGTCTTTAGCGCATCTCGCTGTTCAACTCCGAATCGATGTTGTTCATCCACAACGATCAGTCCTAAGTCCGCAAACGCTACAGATTCACTTAGTAAGGCGTGTGTGCCAATTACGATTCCGGCTTGGCCTGATGCAGCCAGAGCCAACGCATCTTTGCGCGCTGCTGCACTTTGCGAACCGGTTAGTAAAGTAACTTGTGTTGCACTATCCACGCCGCCCAACATTCCGCCCTGCGCAAGCGGTCCTAATAATTTTTCGATAGTACGAAGGTGTTGCGCCGCTAAAACCTCAGTTGGAGCAAGTAACGCTGCTTGTCCCCCACTATCTATAACTGCCAACATCGCACGTAAAGCAACTACCGTTTTACCTGAACCTACTTCACCTTGGAGCAAACGATGCATCGGATAGGGCGCTGCTAAATCACTTTCAATCTCTCGGCTCACTTGAAGTTGTCCTGCAGTTAGCTGCCAAGGAAGCGCCGCATCAAATGCACTTAGAATTCCTGAGCTCTTCGCTTTTCGGGAAGTTGCTTTCAGTGCCCGCAGTTGTGCGCGCCGTTCTAAAAGAAGTAACTGCATCAAGAGAGCTTCATCGAAGGTTATTCGCTCGCGTGATTTTTCAGCGCTATCTAGATCAACTGGATTGTGAATCTGTGCTATCGCTTTTTGCAGAGTTGGATATCCGCGCTCAGCCAAGATCCTTTCGGGGATGAAATCTGTAATTTCATCGAGACCACCAATTACCAAATTTATGCACTGGGCGATCTTCCAAGACGGAAACTTTGAACTTGCTGGATACATTGGCAAGAATTTCCCCGCAAAGTCAGCTACTGCTGAATCGACATCATTGCCATCAGGAATCATTTCGTAATCGGGATGAGCTAATTGACGTTTGCCATTAAATACACCGACTTTGCCGGCAAAGAGCCCTTGTCTGCCAACACGTAACTCTTTCTCGCGCCACGCTTGATTAAAGAAAGTCAGCGACATTTTTGCACTTCCATCGGTGACTATAACCTCGAGGATGCTGCCTTTGCGTGCGTGCAATTTACGTGATGTAGAACTGAAGATTTCAGCTAATACAGTTACTTCGTCACCTTCTTTTAATTGTGCGATATCGCTTAACTCACCGCGCACTAAGTATCTTCTCGGGTAGTGATGAATTAAATCTGAGAGAGTTTTGTAACCAAAAACCGAATCCAAGACTTTGGCGGTACGGTCGCCAACGACATTTACTAATTTAGAGTCGAGGCCGGCCATGTGGCTCATTCTCGCGTGAATTGGGCCGAATTAGCGTGAGGGTGGCGTTGTCGCTACTATTGGGCTCTGCAAAAGCGCCAGGCCGCAAACGGGGTCTGGCTTACTGAATTTGAAATTAAAAGGAGTACTGCTGTGGCATCAACATGCGATATCTGTGGCAAAGGGCCCAGCTTCGGAAATAAAGTTTCCCACTCACAGGTAAAGACACGTCGTCGCTGGAATCCAAATATTCAGCGCATCAAGACTCTGGTTAGCGGAAGCACTAAGCGCCAAAATGTCTGCACATCTTGCCTTAAGGCTGGCAAAGTAACTCGTTAAGCGTCTCGCTTATAAGTCAGTTACCTCTTCTTAAAACCGGTTGGGCAAGTTGGCTTAACGGCCGTTACCTTCTTTATTACATTTCCCTTTAGACACGAAATTGTTATCGTCTTTGGCTTTGGCGTAGGACTCTTTTTTACAGATCCCTGTGCAGACATATTGGTTGCTGAAGCAGCCGATGACATCGGGTCATAGCTTGGATTAAGCGATATATCCAACATTGGATCTGGGAATTCGAAACCGAACACTTGGATGATAATTCGGCCATTCTTTACCGTAACTGTCTTTGTCGCTGCAACTGATCCATTTGCAGAAGTTCTAATCGAGATTGACAATGCGGAAGCTGCATCCTCTGCTTTCTTTAATCCCCAAAGAGCAAGTGCGTCTGCGGCAGAGACCGTTGCGTAATAAAAACCAGTATTAACCGTTGTTCCATCTGGAGCCAATCTTGGTGCAGATGCCTTATAACTCAGTGACTTCTTCTCAGCGCTCCAAACTGGAGTAGAAAGGTTGCAGAGACCGTTTGATCCTACGTAGATTTTTCCGCTTCCGCCTTCAAAGGCAAATCCCAATGGATCATTTGAAGGAACAATTACTGTCTGGAACTGTGTTACCACAGCTGATGAGACACCCAAATCCCCTTTGCAATCCTTGGAACTTTTGGCCTGTGGAACTTTTACCGGGAAGCCAGTCAATTCAAATATATTTCCGCTGGCTGCCGCTTGAACATCTAGCGTCGCCTCAGTGGCTATGCCATATGTAACTCCAACTTTGAAATCAGATATGCGTAACTTAATAGTGATCGCAGAATCTGAGTTGAGATTTACCGGAGTTGTTAGGCTGCCTGTAGTTGCAGCTAGCGAGACTTTATTTCCAGGAGAGTAGGTTGGAATGGCATCTACGTAGATCCACGGTACAAACTCGTTGGCGGCTTTAGCTTCGATGTATAGCCCGTCGTAATTTTCGTTCGTGAAAGCTTTTTCTGCCGTCCAACGTCCGGTCATGGTTTTTGTACCTGCAGCAACTCCGGTTGTATTTCCGACACTCACTCCGGCTAAACCATCTGCAACCCAAGAAAGTGAAATCGCTTTTAATCCAGATGGTGTGACGCTTACAGATTCAATGCAATATGGAGCAGGCGCAACTGCGCAAGGTTGGAATACGCCTTTGGGAAGTGTCACACTGGCGTTCGCACTCGGCTGTCCAATTACAACAGCGGCGATAAAGAGAAATGCCGAAGTCAAACCAGCCAACACTGAGGTACGTTTCATTTAGCAAAAATATCGCCTGCTTAGGCCTTTCGCAATGCCACCGCGCTTATATTTTTGTGAAAAAAAATATGGATATCACTGCATAAAAATGAAAAACTGTTAATCAAAATGTCGCCAGGCGCTTGTTTCTACGCCTACCGGAAGATTTTGGATTCCACTTCCTGCGATAACTTCTCCCACCAAAATTCCCGACAAATCCAACCCGGTGGCTAATAGGACATGGTCCTCTCCCCCAGCAAAAATCCATTGCCAGATATCAGCGCCTAATTCATTGGCGAGAGTTTCAAGTTCAGCAAATTCAGGAGTCTTTTCTATTTTGGATAAATCAAATTTAAATGCAACTTCTGCGCTGTCTGCCATTTGCGCTGCTTGGATTACAAGAGCATCACTTACATCGCAGAGTGAACTTGCAAGCGTCGCATCAAATCCGTAATCGATTGTTGGAGATTTAAATTCTTTAAGCGCCTTTTCCACGAGGCCACCGATTGACTGCGAATTAGATTTAAGAAGTGCAAGTCCAGCTGCTGACCATCCTGTAAGAGATGAAAGATAAATGCCATCTCCGGGCTTTGCACCCGAGCGCAAAATTGGTTTCTCGGCAGTACCAATCGCCGCAATCGAAATTACCACTTGATCAGCGCGCGAGATATCGCCACCGATGACGTGCGCACCAGCGAGATCTGCTTCAAATTTAATTCCATGCGCCAGATCGCTTATCCATTCCATAGTTTCAGATCCGGTGAGTGACACAGCAACTAGTAAATAATCTGGAACCCCGCCCATAGCCAAAATATCTGCAGCGTTAGCGGCGGTAACTTTGCGCCCGATTTCAAATCCAGTTGACCAATCAGTGCGAAAGTGAACTCCTTCGACTGCCATATCGGTTGTCATTACCTGGCGCTTGGCACCAACGACTACTGCGGCATCGTCGCCAATACCAACTTCAATTCTTGGATCCGAGCTGGCAAAAATCTCGCGCAGCCGCGCAATTACCTGCGATTCTGTGAGCGCTCCCGAATGATCTGCCATAGCGCCAAGACTAGAACATCAATGCAAGTTGGAGTACCTTTATGCTCATCCTCAACGGCGAAGCGATCACAAGAAAGGTTTAACCACAATGTCAGTTCAAGCATTTATTTTGATTCAAACTGAAGTCGGTAAAGCTTCTAGCGTCGCTAAATCTGTATCTGCAATTCCAGGAGTAACTCTCGCTGAAGGCGTAACGGGTCCTTACGATGTGATCATGCGCGCAGAAGCACCTTCAATGGAGGAGTTTGGGCGCACGATTTTGTCCAAAGTTCAGGCAGTTGCGGGTATTACTCGCACACTGACTTGCCCAGTTACTTACTGATTACTTTCTAATTTCCTAAAACGCCGTTATTTCGCGTTAGTGCACTCTTCAGTAAGTGGCTGATCACATCAGTGTATGCAACGCCTGTTGCGGCCCACATCTTTGGAAAAACCGATGTCGCGGTAAACCCAGGCATCGTATTTAGCTCATTAATTATTACTTCATTATTTGGTGTTAAGAAAAAGTCCACGCGTGCAAGTCCAGAACAGCCAAGTGATATAAAAGCATCTACAGCTTTCTTTCGTATTTCATCGCTGATTTTATGGTCGATCGGTGCAGGTAGTTCGATAGTCGTAGCACCATCTAAATACTTTGCTTCGAAATCATAGAATTCGTATTTGGAGTCAATTTTTATTTGACCGACCAGCGATGCTTTTGGTTCGCCGTCTAATTCAAGAACGGCACACTCTATTTCAGCACCACGGATTTCTTGTTCAACTAGAGCTTTGGTATCAAATTTAAATGCTTCTGCAAGCGCTTCAGTTAAATCGGCTGCCGATTTAACTTTGGTAGTTCCGCGTGATGATCCGCCGCGGGCTGGCTTAACAAAAACTGGATATCCCAATTGATCGACTTCTTTTTGTATTGCGGCAGATCCGGCAATCCATTGACTTTGGCGAACAACAAACCCTGCTGCGACCTTAATTCCGTGAGATGCAAAGATCGGCTTCGCAAATGACTTATCCATTGCAACAGCGGATGCTAAAACCCCCGAACCTACATAAGGAATATCTGCAATTTCCAACAACCCTTGAATCGTGCCATCTTCTCCGTAAGGACCGTGAAGTAATGGAAAGACAATATCAATATCTAAATTCTTTCCTTCTGCGCTAAATCCATCGACGCTCAGCGCCACAGATATTCCCTCGTTAGGAATGGTCGGCAGCACACCATCTTTAATAGCAAGTACGTAGTTATCTGGAAGAAGGAACCATCTTCCGCTCTTGCTGATGCCAATCAAAATAGGCTGATATTTTTGGCGATCGATCGCCGAAAGAACACCTGCCGCGGAAATGCAAGAAATTTCGTGTTCGCTTGAGCGTCCACCGCAAATAATTGCAACGCGTTGCTTCATCGAATGAAGTTCTCTGCTTGTGTGGTTATTTCCATTAAACGTTGCAGGGCTGCCTCGGGTGTGAGCGAACCATTTACGATATCTGCTACTGATTCAATAACTGGAACTTCTACTCCTACGCGATGAGCAATTTCGACTATCGCACCGGATGAGGCAACGCCTTCTACCGTCTTTGCCCATTGTCCAAGTGCAGATTCCATAGAACCAGTGCTACCCAATAATTCACCAAAGGTTCTGTTGCGTGAGAGCGGTGAACCACATGTCGCAACAAGATCACCCATCCCCGCTAATCCTGCAGCGCTGAGTGGGTCTGCGCCATGCGCAGCACATAAGCGAGCAACTTCATTTAACCCACGAGTAATTAGCATCGCTTGGGTATTTTCTCCGAATCCCATACCTATTGAGATTCCAACGGCGAGGGCAATCACATTTTTAATTGCACCTGCCAACTCGCAGCCAAGTAAATCCACCGATGTGTAAACGCGGTAATAAGGCGTGCGAAAGAGCTCACGAACTTCTTCAGATGTCGCTTGGTTTGTGGCAGCCGCAACTGCGCCAGCCGGTTGGCGCAGGATTAGCTCATCTGCCAAGTTGGGACCGGTAATGAGTGCCACACGGTGCTTGCCAATAACTTCTTCCAACACTTCAGTCATGCGAAGCTGGGTACTAATTTCAATACCCTTTAAGGTGCTGACAATTAGGCAATCCTCCGAAAAATGATGCTTCCAAGACTGCAACGTAGAACGCAATTGCTGTGAAGGAATTGCCAAAACATAATTCTTGCTGAAAGCAAAGGTCTCCGCTAAATCCGTTGTTGCTCGGATTTCACTTGGAAGTACATTCTGGCCAATGTATTTTGAGTTGGTGTGGCTACTGTTGATTTCATCTACGACATCGGCGTTGCGGCCCCAAAGCAAGACTTCATTTCCGGCATCGCAAAGCACTTGCGCAAGGGTTGATCCCCACGCGCCTGCTCCGAATACCGATACTTTGCTCATCGTTTAACTAACCTCGCTCGCTATCGCTTCTTCTTCTTAAAGTTGCCGGTGCGCGGCAAATCTGAAGTGTGAGGGTCAAAGATTACTTCAGGGCGCTTCTCACCACGAATTCCCTCGAGCAGCGTGGTTATTTCTCGCATAACCTCGGCGGTGGCCTCGATCAAGGCTTGCGGATCATCGCCTTTGCCATACCAAGGTGAAAGATCGACCGGCTTACCGGCAACAATTGTGATTCGAGTGCGCGGAAACAACTTTAACTTCTTGGAATATGTCGGCATTAATACTTGTGAACCCCATTGCGCTATTGGAATCACTGGTGTGTTTGTCGTCAGCGCAAGTCTTGCCAATCCAGTCTTAGCGACCATTGGCCAGTGGTCTAAATCTCGAGAGAGCGTTCCTTCGGGATAAACGCCGAGTAAATGTCCCACCTCAAGAAGTTTCTTTGCATGGTCGACCGCTTTACCTGCATTAGGAGTTTCTCGTTCAACCGGTACCTGTCCAGCTGCAAGAAGTATTCTTCCAATAATCGGAACTTTAAATACGCCAACTTTTCCTAGGTAGCGTGGGGCGCGGCCATTCCTAAAAAGAAAATGACTCAAATTCAAAACATCAAAGTACGACAAGTGATTATTTGCGACTATTACTGCTCCAGTTTTGGGGATGTTCTCCACACCAATCCAGGTTCGTTTTGTAATCAGACTTATGATTGGAATCAAGATCCCGGCGCAAATTTTAAATGTGCGATTTGTTCCATGCGGATAACCGGTTGGTGGCGCATATGAAACGCGCATTTCGGCCATAACTAAATCTTAGTGGGCAAAGAAAAACTGGGGCCAGCAATCGCTGACCCCAGTTTTAGAACTTTCTAAAGAAGTTCTAAGAAGTGAATTACTTACGCTTCTTAGCGGCTTTCTTTACAACCTTCTTAGCTGCTGGCTTCTTCTTAGCAGCCTTCTTTGGTGCAGCCTTCTTGGCTACTGGCTTTGCAACTGGCTTTGGTTCTGGCTTAGGAGCCGGACCTAGCTTGCGCTCACCTGAGATGACATCCTTCAAACCCTTTGCAGGTAGGAAGCGAGCCTTC
Organism: Bifidobacterium breve; assembly: GCA_945869505.1. Next base: position 1,907 of record CAMBOZ010000027.1, on the reverse strand, counting down.
TTTGAAGCCTTGATCTTGATGGTCTCGCCTGTGAATGGGTTACGGCCCATACGTGCTTTGCGATCGACCTTCTTGAACTTACCGAAATCGTTGATCATTACATCTTCACCCTTTGACATGGTGCGTGTAATTGTGTCGAATACGATTTCTACAGCGTGCGCTGCTTCTTTCTTGCTGTCGTTGAAGTGTGGGGCCAACGCGGCAATAAATTGTGCCTTATTCATCTAAATCCCCTTAGATTTACGCGTAAATTAAGCATTTGCTTAACTTGTGGCTAAAACTTAATCCTTTTTATAGGGTGATAGCGATATTAACGCGGGCGTGTCGCAATTTAATATTTCTTAGAAATCGCAATATTTATGCGTAAAAAACTCTCATTTACAAGTTGAGAGTTAATCAAAATTAACTCACCCCATCAATAAAGTTGGCGTTTTACGCTGGTTTTTAACTTAGCAATGCAGATTTCGATTGAAAAAATACTGGTTAAATGCGAATAGGGAGTGTTTTAGGCTTATAACTTGGGCGTTTTGCCTCGTAAGCATCGATTGAATCGGTCTGCTTTAAGGTTAATCCAATGTCATCAAGGCCTTCCATCAGGCGCCAACGGGTGTAATCGTCTAATTCAAAGGCGATACTGGTTGAGCCGTAAGAAACTGTGCGTGAGTCAAGATCAACTTTTATCTGAGTGCTTGGATCTTTCTCTATAGCCACCCAAAGCGCCTCAACGGCTTCCTGCGGCAAAATTACGGTGAGCAAGCCGCCCTTTAATGAGTTTCCGCGGAAGATGTCAGCGAATCGGCTGGAGATAACCGCCTTAAAGCCATAGTTCTGCAGCGCCCACACCGCGTGCTCGCGCGAAGATCCGGTACCGAATTCTGGTCCGGCAACGAGCACGGTTCCGCTCTTAAATTGCGGTTGATTTAAAACAAACTCAGGATCATTGCGCCAGGCTGCAAAGAGGCCGTCTTCAAAGCCGCTACGAGTAACTCGCTTGAGATATACAGCAGGGATGATTTGATCGGTGTCTACATTGCTGCGACGAAGCGGAACTCCACTGCCGGTGTGTGAAATAAATTTTTCCATTTTTATCTACCTTTCTAGAAATTCTTAAAGATCTGCCGGTGATGAGAGCGTGCCGCGAATTGCAGTAGCTGCAGCTACTAGTGGACTTACCAAGTGGGTTCTTCCACCTTTTCCTTGGCGTCCTTCAAAGTTACGGTTTGAGGTTGAGGCAGAACGCTCGCCAACGCTTAATTGGTCGGGGTTCATTCCAAGACACATTGAGCAACCCGCATTTCGCCATTCAGCGCCAGCGTCAAGAAAGACTTTATCTAAGCCTTCAGTCATAGCTTGTTGGCGAACTCGCTCAGAACCAGGCACAACCAACATGCGAAGTGACGAAGCAATTTTCTTACCTTCTAAGATAGATGCCGCAGCACGCAAATCTTCGATGCGCCCATTTGTGCAAGAGCCCAAGAAAACAGTGTCAATGGCTATCTTTTTCAGCGGAGTGCCCGCGGTGAGACCCATATATTCAAGTGCGCGCTCTGCCGCCCCGCGCTCTTCTGCATCCTTGATATCAGCTGGATTTGGTACAGATGCATTAAGTGGCAACCCCTGACCTGGGTTGGTTCCCCAAGTTACAAATGGTTCTAAATTATCTGCATCAAGAGTTATCTCTAGGTCAAACTTGGCATCGCTATCTGAAAATAGCGTCTGCCAATAGCCTTGCGCAGCCGCGAAATCTTCTGGTGCGTGTGGCTTGCCCTTGATGTAATCAAAGGTCTTTTGATCGGGTGCGATAAGTCCGGCACGAGCACCAGCTTCAATCGACATATTGCAAACGGTCATGCGGCCTTCCATTGAGAGTTCGCGAATCGCAGATCCACGATATTCAATGATGTAAC
>CAMBOZ010000026.1 GCA_945869505.1 Bifidobacterium breve | reverse complement strand
TTGAGAATTATGACTTACGACTATTCAGTTGCGAAGGTTGGGCCTATAGGTCCGATTGCTTGGACTGAAAAAACAGTTGCATATGCAACCTCCATAATGCCAGCATCAAAAGTTTACGTTGGCGTTGCAGGCTTTGGTCGAGATTGGGTGACAAAGGTCGAAGGCGTATGTCCGGCACCTTTTGCCAAGGCAATTAAAGCTGGGGCTAAGGCTGCGACATTTGTAATGCGCGACGCTGCCTCTCTGGCTGATGGCTACAAGACAACACCAGTTTTTGATGCAAAGAATGGCGAAGCAACCTTTACGTATACAAAATCATACGAAGGAACCACTGCTGCCGGTCTTTCAACGATTTGTACCGCAACACGTACGGCGTGGTACCAAAATGCACAGAGTTATAAAATGCGCGCCGATTTAGTTGCGAAATACAAGCTTGGTGGAATGACCGCCTGGACTCTGGGCATGGAGGAGCCGTTGGCGATGGATGCGATCCGCCAAACTGCGATAAATATTGCACCTGCAAAGGTATTGAGCACGCTCACAACTGATAAGGCATCTTCACTTTATGCGCGTGCTATTAATTTGAGCGGATTAATAACACTGGAAGACACGACTCCAGTGGCGGCAATTCCAGTCCGCATAGAAGGCAAGAGCGCGACTGATCTCACTTGGCGTTTACTCGGCACTGTAACTTCAGGTGCTGATGGCAAATTTGCAGTCCCAATTTTATTAGGCAAACCGACCAGCGTTCGTATAGCAACTGAAGGAACGTGGGAGCGCGCAGAATCAATTAGTAATGAGATTGCAATTCAAATTGACCGAACAATTTCTTTGAGTGCGCCAGGAACTATGAAGAACGGCACACCGTTTGCAATCTCGGGTGTAGTGCGACCAAGAAGTGCCGGAGCAACTGTCTCGTTGATGAAGTACACCGCCGGCGCTTGGAAAAACGTTGCAACTGCAACAACCGATGAGCAAGGTGGCTTTACCTTCTCAATTTCTGGCGAAAAGCGTTCCATTGTGCGCTACCAAGTCCTTGTTCAAAGCGATGCAATTTGGCGGCAAGTAGCGGCCCCAGAATTCTCTATCATTATCCGGTGATGGTTAAGACAGATACCAAAATCGAGGAGGAGATCCGCGCGATCTTCTCTGGCGATACTCCTTGGGTAACCATTGTTTGGGATGACCCGGTAAATCTGATGACCTATGTAACTTATGTATTGATGGAACTCTTCGGTTTTTCTAAAGCAAAAGCGCAAGAATTAATGATGAAAGTTCATACCGAAGGTAAAGCGGTAGTTTCAACTGGAAGTCGTGAAGAAATGGAACACGATGTTGCGCGTCTGCACGAGTATGGTCTCTGGGCAACGCTGCAGCGTGGTGATCAAGCGCTATGACATCAGAGGGATTTAAACGCCACGGAAGCAATTCATATATCGCAGAATTTGCGCAGAATGAGAGAGAAATATTAATTAATCTAGCGGAGCAAATTATTGAACTGCTGGCAGAGCGCATAGATCACGGACACGAAGATCCACTGGCTGCAATGGTCGGAATAACTTCGCACGATTCTCCACCAGAAGACGAAGTGCTTCATCGCTTGCTTCCAAATGCATATCAAGATCAAGCGGACTCAGCAGAATTTCGTCGTTACACCGAATCAACATTGCGAAATAAAAAGCAAGCACACGCAATGGCTATGCGCATGTATTTAAAAAGTGCGGAAGATGGAGTTATTGATTTAGATCATGACGGCGCGAATGCCTGGCTTGGCGCGGTAAACGATATTCGGTTGGCTCTTGGCGTTCGATTAAATGTGCAAGAGCGCACTCAAGATGAGTTAGAACTATTGGCACCGGATGATCCGCTGCGCGGTGTTTATATAGTTTATGGCTGGCTGGGCTGGCTACAAGAAGGTTTGATTGAAGCCCTAATGGATGAGAGCTAGTTGGATGAGAGTTAGGTCGATGAAAGCTAGTTCGATGAGAGTTAGAATAGAATTCTTATGGCACTGACAATTTCTCGCGCATTTGTTGATGCGATCGTCGCGCAATCTCGCGCTGAATATCCCGACGAGTGCTGCGGAGTAATTCTTGGTCCAGCAGGTTCAGGAAAAGCTTCTCGTTTAAAAGCAATGGTCAACGCCGCGCACTCGCCAACATTTTATGAATTTGATCCGAAAGATTTACTTGCGCTATATCGCGAAGTTGACGATGAAGATGAAGAGATTGTTGTTATCTATCATTCTCACACCGAGACAGAGGCTTACCCATCTCGCACGGATATTGCATATGCTGGCGAGCCCGGGGCGCATTATGTACTCGTCTCTAGCCGCAAAGAGATTGCACCTGCAATTGAATTCCGCTCATATCGCATAATTGATGGGGTAGTAACCGAGGAAGAAGTTTCAATTACCGATTAAGGTATTTCTTCGCCATAATGAAGCCATGAGTATTGAAGTTCGCATCCCAACAATTCTTCGTCCTTTCACCAAGGATCAAAAAGCGGTCGCTGCCAGCGGAGCTTCGCTCACCGCGCTGATCACAGATCTTGATTCACAATTTCCCGGAATTGGTGATCGCTTACTTGAAAATGGCGCCCTGCGCCGATTTATAAATATTTACATTAATGATGAAGATGTGCGTTTCTTAGGTGGACTCGAAGCACAAATCAAAGATGGAGATTCCGTAACAATTCTCCCAGCGGTTGCTGGCGGTTAATTTTGGCGCGTTATGACTCGCTCGAATCATCGGTGGGCAACACACCTTTAATTGGGCTTCCTAGACTTTCTCCAGCACCAAATGTTCGACTTTGGGCGAAGATGGAAGATCGAAATCCAACTGGTTCAATTAAAGATCGCACTGCAATTGCAATGATTAACGCCGCTGAAGAAAGCGGTCAATTAAAACCAGGTGCAACAATTTTGGAACCAACTAGTGGCAACACAGGTATTTCACTTGCTATGGCTGCAAAGGTGCGCGGATATAAATTAATTTGTGTGATGCCCGAGAACACATCACCCGAGCGTCGCCAACTCCTTGAAATGTGGGGAGCACAAATTATTTCTTCACCTGCTGCGGGTGGTTCTAACGAAGCAGTTCGTGTGGCTAAAGAGTTATCAGCAAAGAATCCAGATTGGGTTTTCCTCTATCAATATGGAAACCCGGCAAATACCCAAGCGCATTACACCGGCACTGGTCCTGAAATTTTTAAAGATCTTCCAACGGTTACCCACTTTGTTGCAGGGCTTGGAACAACTGGAACGTTGATGGGAGCTGGAAGATACTTACGCGAACAAAACCCTGATGTGCAAATAATTGCGGCCGAACCCCGTTATGGAGAAGTTGTTTATGGGCTGCGCAATATAGATGAGGGCTTTGTTCCCGAACTTTACGACGCATCCGTTTTAACCCGTCGCTTCTCTGTAGGCGCTGAGGATTCCGTAAAGCGTGTACGCCAATTACTTGAAGTTGAAGGTATTTTCGCTGGAATTTCAACAGGTGCAATATTGCATGCTGCGATTGCAATGGGTGCCGAAGCGATGCGTGATAAGAAAGACGCCGACATCGCATTTATAGTCTGTGATGCAGGCTGGAAATATCTATCGACTGGGATCTACGGAAGTGAAATAGCCGCTGCGACCGAGGGGCTAGACGGCACGCTCTGGGCCTAAAGCTCTCCTAAAACACAAGGTACTCTTGCCTATGTGAGTGATGCACCGATTGGAATATTTGATTCAGGAGTTGGCGGATTAACCGTTGCTCGTGCAATCCTTGATCAACTTCCAAATGAATCCACTCTTTATATAGGTGACACCGCTCGCGGTCCTTATGGTCCGCGCTCACTTGCAGAAGTCAGAACATACTCACTTGAAACTTTAGATTATCTAGTAGACCAAGGCGTAAAGGCTCTGGTAATTGCTTGCAATACAGCTAGCGCTGCAATGTTGCGTGATGCGCGAGAACGTTATTCGATCCCCGTCGTCGAAGTTATTCAGCCTGCAGTTCGCCGTGCAGTTGCAGCAACGCGCACCGGACGCATCGGTGTAATTGGCACAAGAGCAACCATTGATTCAAAGGCTTACTTAGATGCTTTCGCTGCAGCTCCACAATTACAAATCACTTCAATCGCATGTCCGCTCTTTGTGGAATATGTAGAACGCGGAGAAACTTCAGGCGAAGCGATTACAAAAGTGGCGCGCGAATATTTAGCGCCGATGATGGAATCTGATGTAGATACATTGGTATTGGGATGCACCCACTATCCACTTTTGACTGGTGTGATTTCCTATGTAATGGGCAATAACGTTTCACTCGTTTCAAGTGCTGAAGAAACCGCAAAAGATCTTTATCGCACCCTGGTTGAGAACTCACTGCTGCGTGAAACAGCCGCAAGCCCTGCCACTCACTCCTTTTTAGCCACAGGTGATTCTGCTGCCTTTGAAGTTCTGGCACGACGATTCTTGGGACCCGAAGTGGGCTCCGTTAAACACATAGAATGGAAGTAAATGGCACGCATCGACGGAAGAAATGAAAATCAACTTCGCGAAATCAAAATCACTCGCAAGTGGCTAGATCACGCAGAAGGTTCCGTACTAGTTGAATTTGGTAAGACTCGCGTACTTTGCGTCGCCTCATTTACTCCCGGAGTGCCTCGTTGGTTGAAAGATTCCGGAAAAGGCTGGGTAACTTCTGAATATGCGATGTTGCCTCGTGCAACTCACACACGTTCTGACCGCGAGAGCGTTAAAGGAAAATTAGGCGGTCGCACACAAGAAATCTCTCGCCTAGTCGGCAGATCACTTCGCGCAATCGTAGATATGAAAGAGCTGGGCGAAAACACAATCGTGATCGACTGTGATGTTTTGCAAGCCGATGGTGGAACTCGCACCGCAGCAATCACTGGTGCATATGTTGCACTGGCAGATGCAATAACTTGGGCGAAGTCGCAAGGACACATCAAGGCCGATTCCAAACCTTTGAGTGATTCTGTTGCTGCAATTTCAGTTGGAATTATCGATGGAGTTCCGATGCTAGATCTTTGCTATGAAGAAGATGTTCGCGCAGATACAGATATGAACGTTGTCTGCAGTGGCGATGGAAGATTTATCGAAGTGCAGGGAACCGCTGAAGGTGTGCCATTTGATCGTTCTTTGCTTAACTCACTTCTTGATTTGGCCGTTGCCGGATGTGTAGACCTTGGAGAAATTCAGAAAGCGGCACTTGCTAAGTGACTCGGCACAAATTACTTCTTGCCACTCGCAATAAAGGCAAGATTGAAGAGTTCCGTCGCATCCTTGAAGATATTGCTGCAGGAGAAATTGAGTTAGTAGGCCTTGAGCAATTTCCCGAGCTCCACGATGTTGATGAAACCGGATCAACCTTTGAAGAAAATGCACTCTTAAAGGCGCGAGAAATGTGTTTTGCATCGGGCATTCCAGCTATTGCCGATGACAGTGGACTTTGTGTTGATTTCCTAAATGGAGACCCTGGAATATTTTCTGCACGCTGGGCCGGAAGTCATGGAGATGACAGAGCAAACACTGCAAAAGTTTTGGATTCATTAATTGGAGTTCCGGATGAAAAACGCGGTGCGCATTTCACATGCGTTGCAGCGTTGGCTTTGCCAGATGGGCGCACACATGTTGAGGAAGCTCACTTCGACGGTTGGATTCTTCACAGCCCAGTCGGAGATCAGGGATTTGGCTATGACCCAATCTTTCGTCCAGATGGCTTAGAGATATCCAGCGCGCAAATGAGCGCGGAAGCGAAAGATGCAATTAGCCATCGCGGGAAATCACTCCGCGCTATCGCACCTCATGTCATCACTTTGCTTAACACCCTAGGCTAAACTTGGTTCATACGAGATCGCTCAATCCTGAAGGAGTTTAACCGTGGCCGTAAAAAAGAAAGCTGCAACAAAAAAAGTTGCCAAGAAAAAAGTAGCTAAGAAAGCTCCCGCTAAAAAAGCGCCAGCGAAAAAGAAGTCTGCTGCCAAGAAGGTAGCTAAGAAAGCGCCAGCGAAGAAAAAGGCTGCGGCGAAAAAAGTAGCGAAGAAAGCGCCGGCAAAGAAGAAGTCTGCCGCCAAGAAGGTAGCGAAGAAAGCACCAGCGAAGAAAAAATCTGCGGTTAAGAAATCTGCTTCTGCTAGCAAAATTGTTATTCCGCCAGTACCACTTGGTGGATCTAAGAGCGCATCTCGCGTAAATGTCACTACTACACCAGCACCTGCAAAGCCTTCAGCACCTGCAAAGCCAAGTGCTGCACCTAAACAAGGTACTTCACCACGCGTGCTAATTGCAGCGATCATCGGTATCGCATTGCTTGCAATAATCGTTATCTCTCGTCCAGCTTCGACAACTGATGATGCAGCACCTGTTGCAACTGAATCAGCTGCTCCTGAAATGACCGAAGAGGCAACACCTGAAGCAACCCCAGAAGCAAGTGAGCCAGCAACAACTGAACCAGTTGCTGCAGTTGAAGCTCCTGGACGTTTCATAGGAAATTGGAAAGATGCTGAGAAGTCAGTAATGGTCATTACCTGGAAAGCACCAGCTGCAACTGCCGGATTAACTGGATATAAGTTTGAAACTCGTTCCGGAATGGGCGAATGGATAGAATCTGGAATGCTGCCAGCAACGCAACTTTCAATTGAATTCACCAAGGGATCAGCAGATGGATCAACTTCATTCCGTGTTTCATCTGTTTACTCTGATGGTCAAATTGCAACTGCCAAGGCATTCGGATTCAGCGGCCAGTTTGCGTAAATAGTTTAAATAAAAATAGCCCCAGCCAATTGGTTGGGGCTATTTTTATTGCTAATTTTTCTCGAGATTGCTGGTAATCGCTGCAACGTATGCTCGCGCACCAGTCGGCACTAAGTGAACGCCATCTGGCGCAAAGTATTCCGGGTGACCTTCTGAGATTTGATCCCATCTAACTACTACCGTATTCGGATAAGTCGCTGCTATTTCGTTTATCAAATCATTATTTGCATCACGCCATGGCCTTGGAACTGCGGTATTTACAACGATTATTTGGGGGGCTGCCTTTACCGCCTCAAATATTGCGATTACCTGCGCTTTGGTGAGTGCGTTGTTGTTGCCGATGTTAAATACAACAGGTGAGTCCAGAACTAGTGGCCCATCGCGGAGCATCACCTCTAAAAGTTCAGGTGCTTGTCTTCCAACTCGAGCATTGATCAAAGCGATCGGATGGTTCATCTCTAATATGTGGCGAATACCGAGAATTACCGAATCACCGGTGACCCAAAGTCCTGGATTAGCAGAGTCCACGATTGGAGTGATGATTGGCTTGTCGGCATCTTTAAGGATCTGAATAAGTTCTTGATTTTCCCTATCCACTCGCACAATTGCATTTACGCTAACCATCGCTGAAGTAGCCAGAATAATTGATAGGGAAAGCGCAACCGTCAGCTTCTGTTTTCTGCGAACTGCCTTAGTTCTATATTTCATACCACCGAACCAATAAGCAACAGCGCCGCTGCGAATTGGAAGTTCAACTAAACGCAGAGAAATATCCGCCATTGCAAGAACCAGCAAAATTCTTAATGAAAAGAGCGCCCAATTTTCTCCATCAAGATCAACTTGTGGGCGTGAGATTTGAAAAATAACCCAGTGCCAAAGATAAATTGCATAGGAGCGCTCACCGATCCAAAGCAAAACTTTGTTTCTTAGCAGCGGCGCAAACCTAGAAGCAGGGTGGACGATTGAAATCAATATGGCAGTGCCGAATATTCCAGCGAGTGGAAAAGCAATTCTATAAAGCGTTGGTTTACTTTCATCGATAAGTGCAAACGTTGCCAAGATTCCGATAAAGCCAAATACACCAATGCCGTCAATGAAATCTTGGGCACGGCGCGTTACTTGCAGGTTGAAGTTTTGCGGAATCCAACTAACGGCAAGGGCTGCACCTAAGAAAAGCCCAATGCTGTGGGTGTCTGTTCCAAAGTAGATATGGCTTACTTTGGAAGAGTTTGTGGCATCTAGTTGAAAAGAAACCAGCATTAAGGCAACACCAGAAATCGCCGCAATTGTCAGCGCGGCGGCAGGAATTACTTTTTTGCCAAAATACTTTAAAACCAAGAGCAGGATCAGCGGCCAAAGAAGATAAAACTGGGCTTCTACGGCGAGTGACCAAGTGTGTTGCAAAAGAGGTGGTCGGCCGCTGCTTTCAAAGTAATCTTGTTGATTGAAGACCAGCCACCAATTCATTCCCCCAAAGATTGAAAATGGCGCATCTGTTAGGAATTTCTTAGTTGTATCTGGTGCCCAGATTCCAACTACGATCGAAGTTACAACGATCATAAAAACTAGCGGTGGTAGTAAGCGCCGAATGCGCGCCATATAGAAGTCACGTAGATCTAATCCACCACGTTCTTGGATTGAATCTAAGAGCAGTCTGGTAATTACATATCCAGAGATAACAAAGAAGAGATCAACGCCGAGAAATCCGCCGGGGATCCAAGAAATTCCTAAGTGGTAAAGAATGACTGCAATAACTGCGATGGCACGCAGTCCATCTATGGCAGGGATGTATTGGATACCGCGCTTGGTAGCCACTTTATTTACCGACGCTTAGCAGGTTTTTTCTTTGCAACAGCTTTCTTTGCAACAGCCTTCTTAGCTGGAGCGTCAATCGCTGGTTTGGTTCGCTGGCTTACAACTTTCTTTGGGCCAGTATCAATTACCGTGTTATCTGGATTTAAATTATCAGTCACGTTTTTATGTAGCTCGGCTAAACGAGAATAGGCGCTATCTAAACGCGAACGACTCTGCGAAATCGCATTTTCTGCTGCATCCAGTGATTGGGTTTGAATTCGATATAAACGTTCGGCTTCAGAGATAACTCCACTTAACCATTGGCGATATTCGGCGACCTCACCAGTTGCTTCGGTGATAATCCGCTCTCCTTCACGACGTGCAGCTTGTGCAAGTGTTGCTGCCTCGCGACGTTTTTCATCAAAAATTGATTGTGCTTCGCGTTCTGCTTGAGAAACTCTTTCAGCAGCTTCTGCTTCAGCCACATTAATATATTTGCGCCCGCGCGCTTCAGCGCCTGAGAGAATAGAACGCGCCTTTGTCTCGGCGCCTTCCAGCGCATCCTTCACTTGACGTGAAGCTTCTAGAGTAATTCGCTCTGATGTCGAGAGCGCTTTTGCTTCACGGCTTTGCGCTGATTTGATCATTGACATGGCAGTTTCCGTCGCCAAGATTTCAAACTCTTCTTTGCTTAGAGTTGTGATGTCGCGACGAGAACGCAGGTCATTTAATTGAGATTCAAGTTCGCGAATGCGGTCAACCGATGATGGAGCAGCGCTTTCGCTCTCTTTAAATCCGACCCAATTAAGGAAATTCTTCTTCTCAGCCATGTGCCTAGATTAGGGCAAAGGCGCTAACTCTAAAAGTGGGTGATTTATTGGCGGTATATGGCAAACGAAACGGCGAGATATTGAGATATCCACGCGGCGAGCACGAAGATATGGAATAACTCGTGGAAACCGAAGTATTTGGCGTTGCGCCCAGGTTTCTTCAAAGCGTAGAAAATAGCGCCGACTGAATACAAGAGGCCACCAATAATGATTGGGATCAAGACCCAGAATCCGCCTTCGTCATAGAGCTGCGGCGTGTAGACGATGGCTACCCAACCAAGGAGTAAATAGTTTGCTACGTACAACCAACGGGGGGCGTTAATCCAGAAGATGCGAAGTGCGACCCCGGCGAGAGCGCCAACCCAAACCACCGATAACAAAATAGTTCGATCGTTGCCATCTAGCAAAGCAACGGCAAACGGGGTGTAAGAACCCGCGATCAATAAATTTATATTGGCGTGATCCCAACGACGCCAGATCTTTTTCTTTTCGGGAGACCACGGAACGCGGTGATAAATAGCAGAGACGCTAAAGAGCATGATGGCGCTGATCGAATAAAGGGCAACGGCGAATTTAAGTGAACTCTTACTTAAGATAAAGAGAACGAGTGAAGCGATGATGACGACGGGGGTCGCACCTAGGTGAAACCAGCCACGCAACTTTGGCGGAACCACAGCGGCTAACTTTTCGCGCTCGCTCGATTCCTTACTCATACTTCAACTGTACGGCGCCTGGCCGATCCAAGCCCAGGAATGGAGTAGTTAATTAGGGTGATGCCCCCAGGATGAGCGTGAATTCTCCGAATATCCCGAAAAAAAACATGAAAATACCCCCTGGGTATAGTGCAAATTCTTTGCAAAAGGTTCACAATAATTCTCACTGGTTGAGGTCAATGAGGTTCCTCGAGGATTTCATCGCCTTCATCCGGCTTTATGGGCCGCCTGGTCCTTAAAGTATTAAGCACCCCACGGAGGCTTATTTACATGATTAAACTCGATCCAAATCAATGGAACTTGGTCTATAACGTATTCTCGTTCGGACTTGTTTCAATGCTTGCTTGCACTGTTTACACTCTAGTTTCACAGGCTCGCGTACTGCCTAAGTACCGCAACGCTCTCGTAATGTCATCAATGGTTACATTCATTGCTGGCTACCACTACTGGAGAATCTTTAACTCATTCTCAGAATCATCTGAAGGAATGTCAGTTAACGTTTCTGGAGACCAGGGTGCATTTAACGAGGCATACCGTTATGTTGACTGGCTACTAACTGTTCCTCTACTTCTTGTTGAAGTTATCGCAGTGCTTGCACTTGCAAAGGAAGTTTCAAAGTCACTCATCACTCGTTTGGTTCCAGCATCAGCTGCAATGATCGCACTTGGTTACCCAGGTGAAATCTCAAACGATCAGAACACACAGGTTCTATACGGTGTTCTTTCAACACTTCCATTCCTATACATCCTCTATGTCTTGTTCGTAGAGCTTGGTAAGTCACTTGATCGCCAGCCAGAAGGCGTTGCAGCAACCATCGGTCGCTTGCGTCTCCTTTTGATCGCGACATGGGGCGTATACCCAATCTCATACATCCTTGGTATGGGCGAAGGTATGGCATCTGCTGAGCAGTTCGTTGGCGTACAGGTTGGTTACACAGTCGCTGACGTATTGGCAAAGTGCGTATTCGGTCTAACAATTTTGAAGATCGCACGCATGAAGTCACACGCAGAAGGAATGAAGGACGATCACTAATCGTCTTATAAAAAGTTAAAGTTAAAGGGGCGTCGGGAAACCGGCGCCCCTTTAATATTTGTAGGATATGCGTATGACACCAGAAAAGATAAGTAAGTACGCGTTAAACAATTACCGCATGGCCAGTTATTTACTGTTGGCAATTGGGCTGATTAATCTGCGCTATCAAACCGGAAAAGATCAAGTCTTTAACAACTCCCTCACGATCATCATTCCGGGAATAGCGATGCTACTAATTACCTTTATAAAGGCATCACACAGCTTGCTGGCCCGCCGCGAAGTAATGGCTCTGCTTGCAGTTGTAGGTTCAGCACTAGTGATCTGGGCAATTACCAACTAACTAACCGGTAGTGCTTATTCGGCTTTTAGTTATTTCCGCTAGTTTAATTCCTGAATGAGATATCACTTTTCTTCATTGCGGTAATCAAGATACGAATCGCATTTGGTCCCATGCCGTGCAGATCTTTAATGGCATCTATTGAATACTTTCTTAAATCGCTGACCTTATATAGGCCCTCATCGATCAGTGCTCTGCGCGCAGGTGCTGCTAAGCCAAGTTCTAGCCAAGCTCCGTCAACTGCAGCATAGGCATCTAAATCAACTTCACCTTGAGTCACTGCGCAACTGGATACTTTTTTTGCTTCACGACGAGCAGCTGCTTCACGCGCTATCTTGGCTTGCGTCATCTTTATCTTTGCGCGCGATGCTTTAGCCATAATTAAATATTAACCTGCTGGTGCGGGAGGCGGGACTTGAACCCGCACGCCGGAGCACAAGTTCCTAAGACTTGCGTGTCTGCCATTTCACCACTCCCGCTGGAGCGTCTAGAGAAATTAAAAATTTCTCACGTACTGGTTCATAGGTTAGAGGTAAGTCCTGCTTATGCAAAATTGCCGCTGGGGTAACCTTGCCTGATGAGTTCGCATTCGGATCTACTAGCAGCCCAGATTCAGGGTGCGATCGCGCGCGCGATTGAACGCGGAGATTTGATCGGATCGGTTCCAGCCAATATTCCGCTGGAGCGGCCCAAGAATCGCGATCACGGAGATTATGCATCTTCTATCGCACTTCAATTAGCCAAACCCGCCGGAAAAAATCCGCGCGAAGTTGCCGAGCTTTTAAAGAAAGATTTAGAAGAACTTCCTGAAGTTGCCGCAGTAGAAATCGCCGGCCCTGGATTTATTAACATAACTTTAAATCGTGCCAGCCAAGCGGATTTAGTTCGCACGATATTGAATGCAGAAAGTGGTTATGGCCAAGGCAGCGCTTTAGCCGGTGTGAAGATAAATCTGGAATTCATTAGCGCAAATCCAACTGGACCACTGCACTTAGGCCATACACGTTGGGCTGCAGTAGGTGATGCGCTCGGTCGCGTGCTCAGTGCAGCAGGTGCGACAGTAACTCGTGAGTTTTATATTAACGATCGTGGCAACCAGATGGATCTCTTTGGACAATCTGTGCAGGCGGCGGCGCTTGGCGAAGCAATTCCAGAAGATGGATACAAAGGCGAATACATCAGCGATTTAGCAAAATCGGTTGTAGCGCAAAATCCAAAGATTACCGATCTGCCAGCAGATGATCGGTTAATTGCTTTTCGTGAATCGGCATATCAACTACAACTGAAGGATCAGCAGCGAGTGCTCGAAACCTTTAGAACTAATTTTGATACTTGGTTTTCTGAGCGATCTTTACACGATGGCGGAAGCGTTGAACACGGTTTAGATAAGTTGCGTAAACAAGGACACGTCTTTGAAGTTGATGGTGCAACCTGGCTGCGCACAACTGACTTCGGCGATGACAAAGATCGCGTTCTAGTAAAAGCTAACGGTGATTTAACTTACTTCTCATCTGATACTGCTTATTACATAAATAAGCGCGAACGCGGTTTTGATATCTGTATCTACATGTTGGGTGCGGATCATCATGGCTACATCCATCGCTTAAAGGCTATTTCTGCCTGCGCTGGTGATAATCCCGAATACAACATTGAAATTTTGATCGGGCAACTTGTAAAGATTATGGAAGGCGGGGAAGAGGTAAAACTCTCTAAGCGCGCCGGCACAATCATTACCCTCGAAGAGTTAGTTGAAAAAGTTGGCGTCGATGCAGCCCGTTACACGCTAATTCGCTATCCAGTTGATACGCCAATGGTGATGGATATCGATGTCCTAAAGCGAAACACTAATGAGAATCCGGTTTATTACGTTCAATATGCGCACGCGCGAATTGCTGCGGTATTGCGCAATGCCGCAGAGCTAAAGATTCCATCAGGTTTAGAAAACTTTGATCCCGCACAACTTAACCACGATCGTGAAAATGAACTTTTAGGTTCACTGGCCGAATTTCCACGAGTCGTTGCTGGCTCTGCCGAACTGCGTGAACCGCACAGGGTGGCGCGCTATCTCGAGGAGTTAGCCGGGGTTTATCACGGTTTCTATGCCGATTGCCGCGTGCTACCTATGGGAGATGAGCCGATTACATCGCTTCACAGCGCGCGAATTAATTTATGTGCAGCAACTCTGCAAGTACTGAAGAATGGTCTTGAGCTGCTGGGCGTAAACGCGCCGGAAAGGATGTAAGCCATGTGGTCGAGAAATATCTCAATTACTAATGGTGAACTACACCTGTCTGGAATATCAGCTACGAAGTTAGCGAAAGATTTTGGTACACCAGCCTTCTTTATTGATGAAGCAGATTTCCGCGAAAGAGCAATCGGCTGGAATAACGCGCTGCGTGATGAGTTTGGGTCTCACGCCGGGACTGTTTACTACGCGGCCAAAGCATTTATCTCGGTTGCAGTTGCACAATGGATTAAAGATTGTGGAATCGGAATTGATGTGTGCACTGGGGGAGAGTTAGCAGTAGCCCTAGCTGGCGGTATTGATCCCGCGAAGATTGAAGTCCATGGCAACAATAAATCTTT
>CAMBOZ010000025.1 GCA_945869505.1 Bifidobacterium breve | reverse complement strand
CGCCCATTTCTTGGAGTTTTGCAAGAACAACCTTGCTCTCCATACCGAGTTGTTTTGCCAACTCATGTACGCGGACCTTTGACACATTTCTCCTGTCTTGGCCCGCAATCTTTATTCTAGATATTTATCTAGGGATGCGAGCCTTAGTTTTGCGACCTCATAATCTGAACGAGCTCATTTGAGTTTCATATCTTTCGCATCCATATCTATAGAAGTTCTTTTTGGAACTTTCTAATCTTTTGTAAGTTCTTCAAGGAACTTTTTGAATTGAGTGACATCTGGCATCTCATCGAGCTTGAAGGCCCATTTAAATGCTTTCCGTTCTATAGCAACGTATCCACACTGAATGTGTAGCCACGCTCCCCTACCTTGAGATTTTCTGCCTTGCGTTGGGGTAATTACCCCGTCAATGCAGTTGACTCGAAGTAGTTGTGAAGGTGATTCCGATTTACGACAGACGATGCAGGTGCGTATCGGTTTGATACTTAATCGCATTGCAGTCGCTTCTTTCACCATCAACTAAGGCTAAAGGATAGCGAATCTGCCCCGATTAACCTAAATAAGCGCGTAATTAACTGGTCGCTGGGGTGTCTGGATGGATATCTATACGCCAGCCAGTCAAACGCGCAGCAAGTCTTGCATTCTGTCCATCTTTGCCAATTGCAAGTGAGAGTTGATAGTCAGGGACGGTCACTTTCGCAGAACGCATTGCTAAGTCAACGATCTCTACTTTTGAAACCTTTGCTGGAGCTAAGGCTTCTCCAACGAATGTTGCAGGATCTTCAGACCAGTCGACGATATCAATTTTCTCGCCATGTAATTCATCCATCACCGCACGTGAACGAGCACCCATCGGTCCAATGAGTGATCCTTTTGCAGAAACTCCTGCGCGATGTGAGCGAACTGCAATTTTCGTGCGATGGCCTGCTTCGCGCGCTACCTCCATAATTTCTACAATACGGTCTTTGATCTCTGGGACCTCAAGAGCAAATAATTGTTTAACAAGTGCAGGGTGGCTGCGCGAGAGCATAATCTCTGGACCTTTCATACCTTGCTTAACTTCAACAACAAAGCATTTAATACGGTCACCATGTTGATACTGCTCACCTGGTACTTGTTCTTGTGGCGGAATTCGTCCTTCAACACGGCCTAAATTGACGTTTATCATCTTGGGGTCGCGACCTTGCTGAACGATTCCTGAAATTACATCGCCCACAGATGCACTAAATTCGCCGACGATTTCTGCATCATTTGTGGCGCGCATCTTTAACTTAATAACTTGTCTCACGGTTGAGGTAACTGTGCGCGCGAAACCTTCTGGTTCGTCACGATCCTCGCTGATTCGTTCGCCTATTTCATTGAAAGTGGGGACCAAGATCGAAATCTCGCCACTTTCGCGATCTATCGATGCGCGCGCTTGACGCTTTGGCTCGAGCGTTTGATAGTAAGCCTCAAGAACACCAGCTTCAATTTCGGAAATCAACTGTTCAAGTGGAATCTCTTTATGGGTGGCGAGAGCAATAAGCGCATCTACATCTACCTGTGATTTATTCATCGGTGGCATCTTTGCGGTTGAATTCAACTTCAACTACAGCACGCTTTATATCTGCAAATGCGATGAGGTGTTCCTTGATTCGCCCTTTGATATTTTCAACCAAAGTCGCGTGGGTTTCGTTAAATTCTGTTAGGCGTCCAATTGTCACTGTGCCATCGCCAAGAGTTACTTTTATCAATCTTGTTAAATTCTTTGTCCAATGGCGTATTTGCGTTAACGGACGATCGACTCCTGGTGAACTCACTTCTAATGTAAATGGAGTCTCTCCCATAAATTCAGCAGAATCCAATAGTTCTGAAATAACTCGTGAGGCAATCGTTACTTGATCAAGATTTAGTGGAGTTTGGCCATCTACGATGCAAGTGACGATGCGATGGCTACCTGGAGATGCGATTTGAACTTCTTCTAGAAAGAAACCAGCCTCAGTTACAGCCGGTGAGATTAAATCGGTTATTGATTGTGTCAGTGACACTTGTTGCTCCTTAAATATTTAGTTGTTATTAAGTTGTAATACTGAGCAAAGTTTAACATTAATTAAAGGTGGAGAAGGTATCTATGGCTACCTTGATGATCAAGGCTAACGTCACCCCCATAAATACTTTTCGAACGAGATTAGATCCGCCCTTTAAGGCTAGGTGGGCGCCGATTAGTCCGCCAGCGACGTTGGCGATCGCAAGCGTTAGGCCAATCTTCCAAATAATCTCGCCATTTGCCCCGAAGATAATAATTGCACCTAGATTTGTGGCGACATTTACTACCTTGGCGATTGCTGAAGCCGAGAGAAAAGCAAAACCAAGAATCGCAACCAGCGTCAGAACTAGGAATGAACCGGTTCCGGGACCAATTAATCCGTCATAAAAACCGATAACCAGAGCTGCAATAGCGGCAATCTTTAGGCGAAGTGGCTCGCTGTGGCGAAGTAATTCGATCTGACCGAGTTGTGGTCTCTTCCACGTATAAAAGAGAACGGCGATTAAGAGCGAGACGACTAGCGGCTTTAACACTTCAGTAGGGATTCGTGAGGCTAGCGATGCTCCACCCATAGAACCAAGGAATGCCGGCAGCGCCATGGTTATTAACAATTTAGAATCGGTTTTAATATTTCGGCGATACATCAGGGCGGAAGCGGACGTACCGAAAATGGATGGAACTTTATTGGTACCAAGGATCACGACTGTTTCAGACTTAGCCAAACCAATCATCAGCGCTGGAAGTTGAATCAGTCCCCCACCGCCAGCGATTGCATCGATTAGACCGGCAGCAAATGCGGCGATTGCTAAAAAGAGAAGCGTGTAAAGCGTTAGTTCTGCAAACACTTTATGAGAGTGAAGCGATCAAAGCCGTGACTGAATTAACCGCATCCGCAAGCGCCACCTCAGATTTTTCACCGGTCTTGCGGTTACGAAGTTCAACTTTTCCACCTGCCAGTGATTTTCCAACGACCATAATTACCGGGATGCCGATTAGCTCAGCATCTTTAAACTTCACCCCAGCGCTGGGATCGCGGCGATCATCCAACATCACCGTTATTCCAGCTGCTTCTAGTTTATTTCCGATATCTAGAGCGGTATCAAATGGCAGATCTTCTTTACCGGTTGCAACGATGTGAACTTTTGCTGGCGCAATTTCTACTGGCCAGGAAAGGCCGATTTCGTCATAACTCTGCTCGGCTATCGCAGCGACAGCGCGCGATACGCCAATTCCATAAGAACCCATTGTTACTACTTGGGACTTACCGTTTTGATCTAAGACCGTTAGACCGAGTGCATCTGCATACTTGCGACCGAGTTGGAAGATATGGCCAATCTCAATGGCGCGATCAATTACGACAGCGGTAGTGCACTCCGGACAGGCATCACCTTCACGAATTTCTGCAGCCTCTACATATGCAAATGGAGTGAAATCTCTGCCATTAACCACATTGCGCGCATGGCGATTTTTCTTATTGGAACCGGTTACCCAGGATGTACCAGGTGCAACTCTTGGATCTGCATAAACGGTGATTCCAGATTTTTCAGCATCTTGCGGTCCGATGTAACCCTTAACTAAATTTGGGAACTTAGCAAAATCTGCCTCTTCAAATGTTCGCAACTCTTCTACACCAGGTAATCCGGCTTGCAAACGTTTTAGATCTACTTCACGATCACCAGGAACAAGAACTGAGATCGCTTTGTTATCTGCCATGAGCATCACATTTTTTAGCGTACATGCACCGGTGTAGCCTCCCCCGAACTTTTCATTTAAAACTGCAACGAGTGAATCAATCGTCGGAGTATTTGGAGTATCCAACTCTTCGAGGGCTGGAATTTTGCTGGCATCTTCGGCAGTGACTTTGGTGACCATGGCTTCGACATTTGCAGCAAAACCACATTTCGGACAGAGAACGTAAGTATCTTCACCGGTATCGCAAGGCGCTAGGAACTCCTCAGATTTTGAGCCACCCATTGCCCCAGAAACCGCTTTAACGATGTTGTATTTCAGGTGTAAGCGATCAAATGTGCTGATGTAGGCATCACGATGTTTCTGATAGGAAATATCAAGTCCCTCATCAGTTAGGTCAAATGAATATGAATCTTTCATTACAAATTCACGACCGCGGATAATTCCACTGCGGGGACGAGCTTCGTCACGGAACTTATTTTGGATCTGATAAATAATTAAAGGTAAATCTTTATATGACGAGTACTCACCTTTAACCATCAAGGTAAACATCTCTTCGTGGGTTGGACCTAAGAGGTAATCTCCGCCCTTACGATCTTGCAGACGAAATAGTGATGGACCGTACTCTTCCCAACGATTGGTTGATTCATACGCTTCGCGCGGTAGGAGCGCTGGAAAGTGAACTTCTTGGAAACCAGCTGAGTCCATCTCTTCGCGGATAATCCGCTCTACATTGCGCAAGGTGATCACACCAAGTGGTAGCCAAGAGTAAATACCTGCTGCAATTCGTCGGATATAGCCAGCGCGGACTAGGAGGCGATGGCTTGGTACTTCAGCATCGGCCGGATCATCGCGCAGAGTGCGAAGAAATAAGGTGGACATGCGCAACATAGGCGCAACCTTATCGCGTAATTACTTGACTGTGACGGAAGGTTCGCCTGAAGTCACTCCGGCAGCTTCCATTTCTTCAGCAAGACGCATCGCTTCTTCGATTAGGGTTTCAACAATCATCGCTTCAGGCACAGTCTTTATAACTTCACCCTTAACAAATATCTGACCTTTTCCATTACCGGAAGCCACGCCAAGATCAGCTTCACGCGCTTCTCCTGGACCATTGACCACGCAACCCATTACGGCAACGCGAAGTGGAACAGTCATTCCTTCAAGCCCAGCCTGAACTTTTTCAGCGAGTGAGTAAACATCTACTTGAGCGCGGCCACACGAAGGACAAGAGACGATCTCTAACTTTCGTTGGCGCAGATTTAGTGATTCAAGAATTGATATTCCAACTTTGACTTCTTCAACTGGTGGCGCTGACATTGATACGCGAATCGTGTCGCCGATACCTTCTGCCAATAAAATTCCAAATGCGGTAGCAGATTTAATTGTCGCCTGAAATGCCGGTCCTGCTTCAGTTACTCCAAGGTGTAATGGGTAAGCACATTGAGCAGCCAAGAGGCGATATGCCTTAACCATTGTTACGGGGTCGTGATGTTTGACCGAGATTTTAATATTTGAGAAACCATGTTCTTCAAATAGCGAGGCTTCCCAGAGCGCGGATTCAGCTAGTGCTTCAGGAGTAGCTTTTCCGTACTTTGCGAGCAAACGAGGATCAAGCGAACCAGCGTTAACACCGATTCGAATAGGTATACCGGCATCGCCAGCAGCTTTAGCAACTTCCTTTACCTTGTCATCAAATTGTTTAATGTTCCCAGGATTTACACGTACCGCTGCACAGCCTGCATCAATTGCCGCAAATATATATTTTGGTTGAAAGTGAATATCGGCAATCACAGGTATCTGAGACTTCTTTGCGATCTGCGCCAATGCGTCGGCGTCATCTTGGCTTGGAACTGCAACGCGCACAATCTGGCATCCCGCTGCAGTTAACTCAGCTATTTGTTGAAGTGTTGAATTTACATCGGCTGTAAGAGTTGTACACATTGATTGCACACTCACCGGTGAGTCGCTACCGACACCAACGCTGCCAACCTGCAATTGATTTGTCTTGCGTCGTGGATGTAGCGGTGCAGGTGGGGCGCTTGGAATACCTAGATCAACCATGAGCGCTATTCTGCCTTAAAAATCATTGCTGGGCGATTTATACTTAAAAGTTCAATAAAATTGGATTGAAAATATCTGCAATCAACAGCAAAACAGTGAGTGCGGCCAAAATGACGAAGACAACCGCCGTTATTGGGGTTAGCACCTTAATATCTATCGCGGCCGGAGCAGGTCTTCCACGCAACCTGGCAATGAATGCGCGAATTGCATCGGCAATCGCAACAGCCATATGCCCGCCATCGAGAGGCAGTATCGGCAATAAATTAAAGAGACCAACAAAAATATTTAAGCTAGCCACAATCAAGATGAAGGTGCCAATTCTCTGAGATGTCGTCAACTCTCCGCTAGAGGAGACTTGTCCCGATACTCGCGCCACTCCGACCACACCAACTAGACCGTTCTCATCACGTTCTTCGCCACCGAAAGTTTGCCCCCAAAGAGCTGGAATTTTTGTCGGTAGCTGAACCAGCGCTTTTGCGGATGCAGAAGTGAATGTCCAGGTTAACTTTGCCGCATCTGCAATTGAAGTTACAGGGCTGAGTCGCTTAGTTCCAAATTCATTAATGATTCCAAGTACATACCGAGATGTGCCATCTTCAATATCAGTCATACGCGGTGCTGCAGAAATATCCATTTCCATACCATCGCGCTTGACTGTGAAGATCAACTCTTTACCTTCTGAATTACGGATCTTATCTAATTGATTTTGCCATTTGGTATTTCGATCTCCATTAATTGCGACTATCTCATCGCCTTTCTGGAAACCAGCGGCGGCGGCTGCGCTATTGGGTGCAACGGTGTCGATCACAGGAAGTACCTGATTCACGCCGACTCCAGCCAGAAGAGTAAAGAGAAGTAAATAACCTAGAACAAAATGTAGAAATGATCCTGCGCCTAAAACAATTAACTTTTTACCAGCAGATGCCCGATAGAAGGCTCGGCCTTCTTCTCCCTCTGGCATTTCATCATCAGGTGTCATTCCTTCGATTCGGCAGTAACCACCAGCAGGAATTGCTTTGATACCAAACTCAGTTTCACCACGCTTGCGCGACCA
This sequence comes from Bifidobacterium breve, assembly GCA_945869505.1. Next base: position 8,453 of record CAMBOZ010000025.1, on the reverse strand, counting down.
AAGTCGGGTTCCAAAACCTAGAAAGAATTCAGAGACTCGCATTCCATATTTACGGGCAGTTAAGTAGTGGCCAAACTCGTGAATCATCACAGAAACGAGGAGGGCGACAACAAAGGCGAGGATTCCGAGCAGTTGCATTAGCGGGCTACTTTCGAGATGTGTTCTTGGGCGATCCGTCGCGCATCATTCTCGATAGCACTGACATCGGCTAAATCTCTAATGGCACCCGCTGATTTAGAGCCTAGCGCTTGAACTACTTCTTCCACGGTTTCGATAATAGAGGTAAAGCTAATTTTTCCTTCAATAAATGCTGCAACACAAACTTCGTTGGCTGCATTGAAGATAGCCGGCAGCCCTCCACCTAACTCTCCACAGCGTCTGGCTAAATCAATCGCTGGAAATCTCTCATTATCGATCGGCTCAAAACTCCAAGTGTGTGACTTTGACCAATCAATAGGAGTGGTTGCACCTTTAACTCGATCTGGGTAATTCATTGCAAACGAGATTGGTCCCTTCATATTTGGCGGCGATGCTTGTGCAATAGTCGAACCGTCAACATATTGCACCATTGAGTGAATAACCGATTGCGGATGGATCACGGCTTCAATCTGCGAATATGGCATATCGAATAAATAGTGCGCTTCAATTATTTCCAAACCTTTATTCATCAAAGTAGCCGAATTGATAGTAACTACCGGACCCATTGACCAAGTCGGATGGTTTAGCGCCTCAACAACTGTTATATCGCTCAGATCTTTACGCTCGCGAAACGGTCCCCCACTCGCAGTTAAAACTAGCTTAGAAACTTCCCGTTTGCTTCCACCCATTAAGCATTGCCACAACGCTGAATGCTCTGAATCCACAGGTAGAAGTTGATCTGCTTTGGCGATCGACATTACTAAATCACCACCTGCTACTAGTGATTCCTTATTGGCTAAAGCAACCCGATTTCCAACTTTTAGCGCGGCCAGCGTTGGTGCAAGACCAATTGATCCGGTAATTCCATTTAAAACAACATCACATGTGATTGCGGCTATTTCAGTTGATGCATCTGGGCCATCAATTACCGTGGCATCTGGCAGCGCGCTTTTAATTAAATCTGCGCCTTTTGTAACACCGATTACCGGAACTTTGAATTTTTTAGCTTGTTCGACGATTAGATTAGGGTTATTTCCCGCTGATGTAATCGCAACAACACGAAAGAGCGATGGGTTGGCTTCAACAATTTCTAACGCTTGCACACCAATGGACCCAGTTGATCCCAGAATCACTAAATCTTTCATCATCAAACCTGGTATTAACGATCTAACAAATTTTGGGTCGGAGAATATGGAGTGCCGCTGCGACGCTTAGCGATCGCGGATAAAGCTTCGAGAACAACACGGTTAGCTAAGATTGCAGTTATATCTGCAGAATCAAAAGGTGGAGCAACTTCAACAATATCTATGCCTACAACCGGCAGTTCTAGACAAATTCGGCGTACCGCTTCTAGTAATTCGCGACTCGTCATTCCACCAGGTTCAGGAGTACCGGTGCCCGGTGCCATTCCTGGATCAACAACATCAATATCCACCGAGAGAAATACTCCATCGCAGCCATCAGTTAACGTTGCAAAGGATTCATCCAAGACCGTATTTAAGCCACGGTGGTGGATTTCGGTCATTTCGTATGAGCGCATTCCTTGATCGCGCATCCAATCCAAAGTTTTACTATCAGGCCAGTAGCCACGTAAACCTAATTGCAGGAATCGATCTCCACGTACTGAACCACCTTCAATAAGGCGGCGCATTGGTGTGCCGTGCCCAATTAAAGCGCCAAATTGATCTTCACCTGTGTCCGCGTGTGCGTCAAAGTGGATCATTGAAATCTTTCCCTGTCCACGATGATTTGCAATACCTGCAACGTCAGCGGATGCGATCGAGTGATCTCCCCCAAGCACTACTGCAATCTTTCCTGCCCGTGAAATTTTCTCCGTCGCTGCCTCGAGGACCTTAAGTGATTGCACTAGATCTCCGGGTGGCATCAACAAGTCACCTGCGTCATAAACCTTGAGCGCCTTAAAAGCATCGATACGCAGCGCTAAGTGTGGACGCTCTGCATCGTGAGGTAGGTAATCTCCACCGCGAATTGCTTGCGGGCCAAACTTGGCACCTGATCTGTGGGATGTTCCAGAATCAATTGGAGCACCAACAATAATTACATCGGCATCGGCATATGACTTTGGATCATCGAGATCACATTGTGGGATTCCAAGAAATGTAAAACTTGGTCCATACATATTGCCGTGGTTAACCATTGGTTAAGGATAGGCGCTTTTCTTTAGGAATCGAAACCTAGGCCAAGTGAATCTAAGAATTTAAGCCAGAGATTGCGCTTGCCACCGTTCTTATCTGCCTGATTTATCGACCATTGCGTCAGGCGAATAAAGATAAAACGGAAAGGCTCTGGTGGAAATGGCATCGGCTTTCTTTGGACCATGCGCAATTGCGTGCGCTCGTTCTCAACTCCATCCAAGATATCAAGCATTACTTGTGCACCAAATCTAGTTGAGCCAACACCAAGGCCGGTGTAACCCAGAACATAGGCAACGCGACCGTTGTAGGCGGTTCCCCAAAATGGTGAGAAGCGCGAACAGGTATCAATAGCTCCGCCCCAACCGTGAGTGAATTTGATTCCTTTTAGCTGGGGGAACGTCTCAAGAAATGCTTCGGCTAAATGTGCGTAAGTTTCGGCATCAGTTTCGTACTCCTGGCGAACTTTTCCGCGGAAGTTATAAATCGCATCGTATCCGCCCCATAAAATCTCGTTATCTTTAGTCATTCGGTAATAATGGAATTGATTTCCGGCATCTGAAAGTCCTTCGCGATCTTTCCAACCGATCGAATCTAGTTGCTCTGCAGTCAATGGCTCAGTAACCAACTGGAAATCATAAACAGGAACTACATACTTATGAGCACGCTTTATCAGAGATTTGAAAACATTTGTAGCAAGAGCAACTTTATTTGCATAGACGCTTCCATAAGGCGTGTGAACAATGATGCCATTTTTAGTTCGCTCAAGTCGATCAACTTGCGAATTCTCAAATATCTTTACGCCTAATTTGATGCAGGCGCGTTCTAGTCCCCAAACCAATCTAGCTGGATCTACAAGAGCGGTTCCATCTGGATCCCAGAGCGCTCCTTTATAGATCGGTGATTTCACGCGCGCTTGTATTTCTTCTTTACTCAATAGCTCTACATTGTCGCCAAATGAATTTCGCAGTTGGGCTTCTTCTGCTAAACCTTCCATCTGCCACTCTTCGACTGCAACGCGGTATTCACCATTCCATTCAAAATCACAATCAATTTCGTATTTCTTGATTGTTGCTTCAATCGCATCTAAATTCTCGCGACCTAAACGCTCAATAATTCCCATCTCATCTTTGAAGCGGCTATAGCCATTCATAAATCCATGGGTTAGCGAGTAACTGCAGAAGCCACCGTTGCGACCGGAGGCACCTGCTCCGGTTTCGCGCTGTTCAACCACGATCACTTCACGTTCTGGATTGGCTTCTTTAGCTAAGAGCGCAGTCCATAAGCCGGTGTAGCCAGCGCCGACAATACAAAGATCAGCGGTTACATCACCAATGAGTGTTGGGTGTGGCAGCGGTTCAAGCGGATCTTCATCCAGCCAGTAAAGCTGCGGTTGCATTAACGATAAATGTTTAAGAATCGATGGGTCGATGTTCGCCATCACGCTTTCCGGTTAAACCGGAAATCACCTCTGCAATTACTACTAGTAGTTGGAAGTTATATTAGCGGGCTTTACGGCGATTGACGAACTGACCCGCTATAACGATCGCAAGTGCCAAGAAAAACATTGCAGAACCGATCACGTTAGCCTGTGCGGGAATTCCGCGCGCCGCAGCGGTATATACAAATTTAGGGAAAGTTGTAACTGTTCCAGAGTTAAAGTTGGTAATAATAAAATCGTCGAAAGATAAGCTAAAGGCAAGAAGTGCCGCGCCTGCTATTCCTGGGGCAACTAGTGGAAGTGTCACGCGTCTGAAAGTCTGAAATTCATTGGCGTAAAGATCCATCGCGGCTTGTTCTAAGCGAGGATCAAGACTTGCGATACGCGCTTTTACGGTCACGACAACGAATGAGATGCAGAACATTACGTGTGCAATAACTGTTGGCCAAAATCCAGGGTTGATTTTAAATACCAGGAATAGAGACAGGAGTGATGCACCTAAGACAATTTCTGGAGTTGCCATAGGCAAGAAAATTAAGAGATTTGATGTAGAACGTCCCTTAAATTTATGTCGTCCGATCGCAAAGGCAATCATTGTTCCTAAGATCGTCGAAAATATAGTTGCCAGTAAGCCAATCTTGATCGAGTTAGCCAGCGCCGTACAAACTTCTGGTGCGCCGCAAGGATTCATCCAATTATCTAGGGTGAATCCTTTCCAGATTAAGTTGCTCTTACCGGAATCATTAAAGGAGAAGGCGAAGGTGTAGGCAACTGGAATGAATAGGTAAGTGAAGGCGATCACCATATAAACGCGGATTAAATTTCGCCCAAACCAACGCTGGAATCTTGCCCCCAAAGGAATGGTTGGAATCGTGGCATCGATAACTTTCTTACTCATACCAACTCCTCCGTTCCTGCTTTACGAATATATATGGTGACCAGAATGAGAATTGCTGCCATTAAGGTAAATGAAAGCGCTGCTGCAGTTGGGTAATCCACAATCTTGAAGTATCTAGATTCAATTACGTTACCAATCATCTTGGTGTTTGGGCTTCCCAAGATTGCTGCATTTACGTAATCACCTGCCGCAGGAATAAAGGTTAACAAAGTACCCGCAACGACTCCGGGCATTGACAATGGAAGAGTCACTTTCCGAAAGGTTGTAAAAGCGTTCGCATATAGATCACCGGATGCTTCAAGAGTGCGTGGATCTATTCGGTCAATTGATGCATATAGCGGCAAGGTCATAAATGGAAGGAAGTTGTAAGTCATACCCATTACGACCGCAAAAGCGGTCGAAGTGAGTGTTGTACTCGGACTGATTATTCCTATCGTCCGCAGAGTTGGGACGACAAAGCCTTCTTCACCGAGGATCTGTTTCCAGGCAACGGTGCGAAGTAAGAATGAAGTAAAGAATGGTGCAACAACCAGTACAAGCAAGAAATTTTTATACTTCCCAGCTTTGAAAGCAATTGCGTAAGCCAATGGATAAGAAATCATCAGCGCCAGCACGGTCGCAATAAGTGCGTAAACAAATGAGCGGCCGAACTGTTCTCTATTTTCAATAAAAGCGTCTATGTAGTTCTGAAAACGAAGGGTCTGTTCGTATTGACCGGTATCTCCCCCAGCGAGAGGAGTTTGCGTGGAAGTTTGTGCCAAGTTTACGATTGGAAGAATAAAGAATGTGAAGAGAAAGAGAAACCCTGGAAGTAATAGCAGGTAAGGGGTGCGAATCTTTCCCATCGTTGGTGCGACTTATTCTTCGTCTAGTACTTCAGGATTAACTTCTGAACCAGCGGTTACATCTTCATCTCCGCGAAGTGCGAAGGTGAAGATTGGCTCCCAAGAGATATTAACTGCATCACCCTTGTTAAATGGTGCTACTCCATCGTCGTTTTGTTCAAAAACTATTAACTCTTGTCCCCACGGCATGGCAACTTGGTACTGAGTTGATACACCAATGTATGAAACGTCTTCAATACGTCCGCCACTTAATACATTGCCAGATACTGGAGTGTTCAGGAGCGAGATGCGGAACTTTTCAGGGCGTATACCTGCATAAATTGAGTTATCAACTGCGTGAGAGCGCTTCTTAGGAAGTGAAATCTTCTGACCGTATAAATCAGCGATTATAGAATCTCCGTCGTTTCCAGAGATAGTTCCTTTAATTAAATTAGATTGACCTAAGAAGTTGGCCACGAAAGCAGTCTCGGGGTTGTCATAGAGATCAGCGGGTGAACCCATCTGCTCAATCTGGCCTTCATTCATAACCGCGATGGTGTCGGCCATTGTCATGGCTTCTTCTTGATCGTGGGTTACGTGAACGAAGGTAAGTCCAACTTCTTTCTGGATCCACTTCAGTTCGATCTGCATTTGACGGCGTAACTTGAGATCTAGCGCACCTAGCGGTTCATCAAGCAAAAGTAGCGCTGGACGGTTAACTATGGCGCGGGCAAGTGCAATGCGTTGCTGTTGCCCACCAGATAGTTGTGTTGGTTTACGGCCGGCTAAATGTGGCAGCTCAACTAAGTTAAGAACTTTATTTACTTCTGCATCAACATCTTTAATACCGCGGCGGCGCAATCCAAATGCGATATTTTCAAAGATTGTTAAATGTGGAAATAAAGCGTAGTTCTGAAAGACGGTGTTGATTGGACGCTGGTAGGGCTTAGTTGTGGTGATATCTGTTTCGCCTAGGTGAATACTTCCAACAGTTGGTTCTTCAAGTCCAGCAATCATGCGCAGCGTTGTCGTCTTGCCACAACCCGAAGGTCCAAGTAATGCAAAAAATGAACCTTTAGGGATCGTGAGCGTCAGATCATCGACCGCTTTGAAATCACCATACTCTTTGGTGATTCGTGTGAGAATTAAATCCCCACGTGCAGAACTTGCGTCAAAAGACACTTAGTTTCCGGCGGCCTTCTGGAAAGCCTCGGTCCAAGCAGTTTCTTCTGCTGGAGTAAGTGAACGGAATACGCTTAGGTTCTTCATAGTCTCTTCTGTTGGGAAGATGTACTCACTCTTGGCAAGATCTGGATCAATCATTTCCATCTCAGCTTGCGCGCCCTTAACTGGCGTTACGTAGTTAACGTAAGCAGCAACTTCAGCAGCGATCGCTGGGTCGTAGTACCAGTTGATGAGTTTTTCAGCGCTGGCCTTGGCTTCAGCGGTGGCGGTAGATGGAATCATCATATTGTCACCAGAAATCGTTCCGCCTGATTCAGGAATCGCGAAGTCAAACTTTCCTTCGTTTTCGCTAGCGAGAATAAACATATCGCCAGACCAACCAATTACTGCAGTGGCATCACCGGATGTTAGATCTTCAGCGTATTCATTGCCTTTAACGCCGCGGATCCATCCATCTGAAATCTTTCCAGCCATGAAATCAACTGCATTCATATATTGATCTTCGGTTACGGTTGCTGGATCAGCACCTTGTGCTAGCAAAATAATTCCGATGGTGTCGCGCAGTTCAGAGAGAACAACAATCTTTCCCTTATTCGCTGGAGCAAAGAGATCATCGAGTGTGCGAACTCCCTTAGGGTTCTTTTCAGTATTCCAACCAAAGCCACCCATGATTCCTTGCCAGGTGAGCGTCTGTTCGCGATTCGGATCGTATGAAGGTGTTGCAAGAGTGTCGAGAATATTTGTTTTATTTGGAATGTTTGCTGCATCAAACTTTTGGGCATAACCCAAACGGATCCAGCGCGCTGCCATCCAGTCAGTTGGGCAGACTAAGTCATATCCAATATCTTCGTTTAGCTTAAGCTGTGCTTGCACTTTGCCAAAGAATTCATCATTGTCGTTGTAATCTTCAAAATACTTAACTTCAATTCCATTTGATTCTGTGAACTTATCTAAAGTTGGATAGGTCTTCGCTTCTTCATCAAAATCTAAATACAGCGGCCAGTTTCCCCAGCGGATTAAATCTCCACCTGCGCCAGAATCGCCACTTGAACCACAAGCGGAGAGCGCACCAGCAGCGCCGACGCCACCGATTCCTGCAAGGACAGCGCGACGTGAAACACGTGCGTTAATTATTGAACGTGCTTCTGGTGATAGTGGTGACTTCTTAGCCATGTTGATGGGCTCCTTTTTTTTCCGGAACAAGGGACGGTTGTGCAGGGCTCATTATGTAACTGATTTGCCCTGCAAGCCAAACAATTTCACTGTGATTTAGCGAAATTTTTTATTAATTTTTAGCCGTTGAGGTTGGTCATGACGTGCTTGATGCGGGTGTAATCCTCAAAACCGTAGCTAGAGAGGTCTTTGCCGTATCCAGAGCGCTTGAAGCCACCATGTGGCATTTCAGCGACGATTGGAATGTGGGTATTGATCCAGACGCAACCGAAGTCAAAGGCCTTGGCCATCCGCATTGCGGTTCCGTGGTCTTTGGTCCAGACCGATGAGGCCAGGCCATATTCCACGCCATTTGAAAGCGCGATCGCTTCTGCCTCATCTTTGAATTTCTGAATGGTGATGACCGGTCCGAAGATCTCAGATTGGATGTGTTCATCTTGCTGACGCAGATCCGCAATCACAGTTGGTGCAATGAAGTAACCAGCGCGATCTATTGCTGATCCACCTGCAACAACACGAGCATGAGATGGAACGTGAGATAAGAAACCTTTAACGCGATCAAATTGCGCTGCATTATTTACTGGACCGACCAAGACATCTTCATTTGGCATACCGACTGCGATCTCATTTGTCGCTTGGTT
>CAMBOZ010000024.1 GCA_945869505.1 Bifidobacterium breve | reverse complement strand
GATCTTGGCGATATATTCCTCTTTGGAATTGCCATTGCGCCGCCCATATGCAGAGCGCTACCAAGACAAGCATCATTAAGGATTTCAAAAGTGCCAGTGGCTCACGAGCTTTAACTGGCTTAGACGTCATGCGGGAAGTCTAGCGAATCGTAATTACTCTAAAGACTTAGCTTTATCGGTTATCAAGGATTCTCCAGGCGCAAAACTTTCGCGACCTGCATTTGCAACAACGACCGCAATGTAAGGAAGTGTCACCGCACCCAATAAAGCAAACCAACGATATGGGCTGGGCAGAATCACAGTGAGTAAGAAGCAGGCGGTACGAATCATCATTGAGATGAAGTAACGTCTTTGACGTCCGGCTTGATCGCGAGTTAGAGATGCGGGAGCAGCGGTGATGTCATAAACAGGTGTTAAACCCTTTTTTCTCTGCTTCTTACGGAATATGCCGGCCATGAGATAAGAGTATGGCTCGTTAAGGCAAGGCGCGAGGTGGAAATGCTGGTTACGCATAAGTAGCAGGGTAAGTTTTGCCATATGTCAGAAGATAATTCTTCACTCGCCCTCGTAACCGGTGGAAATCGCGGAATCGGATTAGCGATAGCGCAATCGTTATCAAAAGCTGGCCACCGTGTCGTTATCACTTACAGATCCGGTGATGCACCTTCGGAGTTTCTTGCAGTAAAGATGGATGTAACTTCCTCAGAAAGCGTGGAGGCAGGCTTCGCCGAAATAGAAGAAAAATGGGGAACTCCAGAAGTTATCGTGGCTAATGCAGGAATCACCAAGGATGGCTTGGTGTTGCGCATGAGCGATGAAGATTTCGAAGCTGTCGTTAGCGCTAATTTAACGGGTGCCTTCCGCGTTGCCCGACGCGCCACTAAGGGCTTATTAAAATTGAAGCGCGGTCGCTTGATATTTATCGGTTCCGTCGTTGGGGGAGTCGGTGCGGCTGGTCAAGTTAATTACGCAGCGAGTAAATCTGGCTTATTAGGAATGGCACGTTCTTTTGCGCGAGAGCTAGGATCACGCGGAATCACTGCAAATGTTGTTGCACCAGGATTTGTGGAAACCGATATGACTGCGACTTTGGATGAGAAGCGTCGTGATGAAATTGCTAAGTCGGTGCCACTAGGAAGATTCAGTTCAGCAGATGAGATTGCAAAAGTAGTGACATTTGTGGCATCTGCAGATGCTGGTTACATTACAGGGGCGTTGATACCAGTTGATGGTGGATTAGGAATGGGTCATTAATATGGGAATCTTGCAAGGGAAAAACATCTTGGTTACGGGAGTCCTTACCGACAGCTCTATCGCTTTTCATATTGCTAAATTGGCTCAAGAAGAAGGCGCAACCGTTCTACTTTCATCTTATGGACGCGTTATGAGTTTGACTACACGAATCTCAGGACGCCTTCCGCAAGCCGCACCAGTGATTGAGTTAGATGTTACAAATCAAGAACACCTAGATGCTCTCGCAGATCGAGTTCGTGAACACGTTTCGCATTTGGACGGAGTTGTTCATTCGATCGGTTTCGCACCTGAGGCAGCGCTCGGAGGCAACTTTTTAAACACTGTTTGGGAAGATGTGGCAACGGCGGTGCACGTTTCGGCTTATTCACTTAAATCTTTAACTATGGCAACGCGTTCACTCTTTAATGGCGGCGGGTCTGTTGTCGGCTTAGATTTTGATGCAACCGTTGCTTGGCCGAAATATGACTGGATGGGTGTTGCCAAGGCGGCACTTGAATCGACCTCGAGATACCTTGCACGCGATTTAGGCGCAGAAAATATTCGTGTAAACCTTGTCGCTGCCGGTCCAATTCGCACAATGGCAGCAAAGTCGATCCCTGGATTCGACGAATTTGAAAAGGTCTGGAATGAGCGGTCTCCGTTGGAATGGGATGTAACTGATCCAGTACCAGCCGCAAAGGCAGCGGTTGCCCTACTCTCTGACTGGTTCCCTAAAACCACCGCTGAAATCATCCACGTAGACGGCGGTTTGCACGCGATGGGTGCGTGAAGGTAAAGTAACCCTCAGACCAGTGGCCTCGGCTACTGCAAGAGGAGCTCACCGCTCCCACCTTCTCGGCCTACAGATGTAGAGCTGGCTGGTTTGTCGGAAGTAATTCGCCTGCGGGCGTCATTCACTTTCCTTAGCGGTGCGCGATTATTGCGATAAGCCTGGCTACCTAAGTCAAAAGACAAGTAGCAGACCAACTAAGGAGAACAAATCACAACTGAACCGCGCATTAATGACCGTATCCGCACACCCCAAATTCGTCTCATCGGACATACCGGAGATCAAGTTGGAGTTGTAGATATCGACACAGCGCTACAGATGGCAGATGAAGTCGGTTTAGATCTCGTTGAGATCGCACCAGATGCGAATCCACCTGTATGCAAGATCATGGACTTCGGCAAATATAAATATGAAGTTGCCCAGAAGGCCCGTGAAGCTCGTCAGAACCAGACCCACATTGTGGTGAAGGAAGTGCGATTGACACCAAAGATCGAAAATCACGATTACGAAACAAAACGTAACGCAATCGTGAAATTCCTTAAAGGTGGCGACAAGGTGAAGATCACGATGAAGTTCCGCGGACGCGAGCAAACTCGTCCTGAACTTGGTTACAAACTATTGCAGCGCCTTGCAGAAGATGTTGCAGAAGTTGCTTTTGTTGAGTTCGCCCCAAAGCAAGAGGGACGAAATATGACGATGGTGCTCGGTCCGACGAAGAAGAAGACCGAAGCGGTAGCAGAACAGAAGGCGGCGCGAGCTGCTAAGGAAAAGGAAGCAGCGCAAGCTGTGGCCGCAGAAGATAAATAGTTTTTTAAACACGACGAAGTACAGGAGAAGATAGATGCCAAAGATGAAGACCCATAGTGGCGCGAAGAAGACTTTTCGCGTCACCGGATCAGGAAAGATCATGCACGAGCGTGCCGGCAAGCGCCACCTTTTGGAGCGTAAGTCATCTCGCGTAACTCGTCGTCTAAGTACTGAGCAATCAGCAAAGCCAACCGTAACTATGACAGCCAAGCGCATGCTTGGTCTTAAGTAAGGAGTGTGAATTAAATGAGAGTAAAACGTGGAGTTCACGCTGCTAAGAAGCGTCGCACAACCCTAGAACGCGCCAGCGGATACCGTGGGCAACGTTCCCGTCTTTTCACAAAGGCGAAGGAACAAGTTACTCACTCAATGGTCTACGCCTTCAACGATCGTAAAGATAAGAAAGGCGATTTCCGTCAACTTTGGATTCAGCGTATCAATGCTGCTGCTCGCGAAAACGGAATGACCTACAACCGCTTCATCCAAGGCCTTAAGGCTGCAGGTGTAGAAGTTGATCGTCGCGTTCTTTCTGACATCGCAACGAATGATCCAGCAACATTTAAAACGCTAGTTGATCTAGCGCGCAAAAACGTCGTAACTGCTTAATTAACTCAGTCGACAACTTAGATGATCGAGAGCCTTCACTCGCCGCATATCGCGCGGGTGAAGGCTCTTATCTCTTCCCGAGGAAATAAAGAACGCGCAGCGCATGGTGAATTTATCGCCGAAGGATTGCAATGTGCCCGAGAAGCTTTCACCTCAAAAAAAGGTCCTGGCGTTAAAACCGTCTATCTGACCGAAAGTGGAAAATCACGTATTGATCAAGCAGGACTCGATATTTCAAGAGCTGAAGTAGTGCTGGTGAGCGAGCCAGTGATGGCGGCAATGTCTTCGACAATTACGCCGCAAGGAATCATTTCCATCTGCTCGGTCGCGGACAATGAATTCTCCGAACTGAAACCTTCTGGAAAATCTCGCTATATATACCTTCACGAAATTCAAGATCCAGGAAATGCAGGAACCATCCTTCGCACCGCCGATGCAATGGGGATAGATGCGGTAATTGTTTCTCCCGGAAGCGTAGATATGTATTCGCCAAAGGTTGTTCGCGCCACTGCCGGATCCTTGTGGCACGTTCCACTATTTACGGGAATAACTCTCGCGCAGTTAAACGAACAGCTTCCTAGCGTTGCAAAGATCGCGCTAAGTGCGCAAGGAGAAAAATCTCTTCTGGAAGTTAAAGAACTTCCTGATGTTGTGGCGATCTTTGGAAATGAAGCGCGCGGTATTGATGCGTTAATCGAATCTGATGTAATGCAAGTTAGTATTCCTATGACAGGCAATGCTGAGAGCCTCAATCTTGCTGCTGCAGCGGCTATTGTGATCTTTCACCTCTCGCATAATTGATCAAATATCCCGCATAGTTGCAAGGGAGCAGGTTAGAATTCCCGCATGAATCCCGCAGACATTAAGCGTTGGATCGATGCTGCCGAAGCAGCTTTTACATCCTCGAAAGATCTAGATGAGTTAAAAATTGCTCGCTTGGCGCACCTCGGCGATAAGGCTGAGATCTCGCTGGCAAGTCGTTCACTTGGATCTTTGCCCGCGGAGGAGAAAGCAAGCGCTGGAAAGATTATCGGTGAAGGTAAGGCGGCGATCACTGAAGCGCTACAACGCGCCACTTTGAAATTGGAAGCCGAACGGGATGCGAAAGTCTTGCTGGAGGAAGTCGTTGATATAACTCTTCCGGTTGATCGCGCTCATCGGGGTGGATTGCATCCAATCTCAATAATTAAAAATGAAATTAGTGATTTCTTTATTGAGCAGGGATATAGCGTTGAAGAAGGTCCTGAACTCGAATCAGGCTGGCTCAACTTCGATGCGTTAAATATTCCGGCAGACCACCCGGCGCGCACTATGCAAGATACTTTCTATATCGAACCCGTTGATTCGGGCATGGTGTTACGCACGCAGACTTCACCGGTCCAGATTCGTTCTATGTTGGAGAATGAGCCACCTATTTACATGATCTGTCCAGGACGGACTTTCCGTGCTGATGAGTTAGATGCGACGCACAGCCCTGTTTTTCATCAAGTTGAAGGCTTGGTAGTTGATAAAGGCATCACAATGGCGCATTTAAAGGGCACTTTAGATAATTTCGCGCAAGCTATGTTTGGTCCAGATGTAACAACACGTTTGCGTCCATCGTTCTTTCCATTCACCGAACCAAGTGCAGAAGTTGATATTTTCTTTAATGGCCGCTGGATTGAATGGGGTGGATGCGGGATGGTCAATCCCAAAGTCTTGCAAACCTGTGGAATAGATACTGATGTTTATTCAGGTTTTGCATTCGGCATGGGCCTGGAACGCACTTTAATGGTGCGCCACAACGTGACCGATATGCACGACATCGTCGAAGGCGATTTACGCTTCACGCGTCAATTCGGGGTGGGTTTATAAATGCGCGCACCATTGTCGTGGATCCGAGAGTTTGTAGAAATTCCGAAAAACATTTCAGTTGATCAAATCGCTGAAGGGCTAATTCGCGTTGGGTTTGAAGTTGAAGAGATTATTGAGAGTGGAGCGGGCCTCACTGGTCCACTGAAATTTTCCAAGGTTTTAACTATCGAAGAAGTAACTGAGTTTAAGAAACCTATTCGCTATGTAGGCCTTGATTGCGGAGAGAAAGAAGTCCGTTACGTAATTTGCGGTGCTACTAATTTCGCGGTGGGAGATCTGGTGGTTGCGGCGCTTCCTGGAGCAGTTCTCCCAGGAGATTTTAAGATCGCTGCCCGAGAAACATATGGCAAAACATCCAATGGAATGATTTGTTCGTCACGCGAGCTAGGACTTGGCGAAGACCACTCCGGAATTATGGTCTTTGCCGAAGGTGACGTTGCTATAGGAAGCGATGCCATTGCAGGCCTAGAAATCAACGACACAATCTTTGATATTGCAGTAAATCCTGATCGTGGTTATGCGTTAAGTATTCGCGGAATTGCCCGAGAAGTAGCTGGAGCGCTCGGCCTTAACTTCGTTGATCCAATAGATGCCCTACGCGAAGTTAAATTTGAGAATACTGGCACAGGAGTTTCTGCCAAGATCGCCGATCCAGCCACGGCATCAGTCTTTTACTTGCGCACGCTCTCCAATTTTGATCCATCGGCTAGAACACCTATGTGGATGCGCCAGCGCATAGAAAAGATGGGAATGCGCTCCATCTCTCTAGTAGTCGATGTAACAAACTATGTGATGCTAGAACTTGGTCAACCATTGCACGCATTTGATAAGTCCAAGATTTCTGGTGGCCTAACAATAAAACGAATTGGTAAAGTCCAACCTTTCACCACTTTAGATGGTCAAGTTCGCCAACTCGATCCTGATGATCTAATGGTGTGCGACGATAAAAGTCCACTTGCTCTTGCCGGCACAATGGGTGGGCAGTCCTCAGAAATTTCAGAGACGACAACCGATATTGCGCTAGAAGCGGTGCGCTTTGATCCAGTGTGTGTTGCTAAGAATTCCAGACGCCACAAACTCTCTTCAGAAGCATCCCGCCGTCTAGAAAGAAGCGTAGATCCATCTCTTGCTGAATTTGCATCAGCACGCTTTGTGCAACTATTAACCGCAAATAGTTCGGCTAAGCATGTTGCAACAGTTGTCGCGGGGGAGCCACGATTCGCTCCAGTTATTAAATTGGATTCCGCCTTCATCCCCAAGCTGCTCGGGCTGGATGTTTCGCCCAAAGAGATTGCCCGCGTTTTGCGCATAATCGGTTGCGATGTAGACGAAAAGACTTTTGAGGTAGATCCTCCATCCTGGCGTCCGGACTTGCTAACTCCAACCGATTTGGCCGAAGAAGTTGCGCGCATGATTGGTTACGACAAGATACCTTCCTTACTTCCACCGCGACCAAATCACGCCAGCCTCACTCCTGCACAGAAACGTCGCCGTGCGATTTCTGCAATGTTGGCAGCTCGTGGACTTGCCGAAGTTCAAACATTCCCATTTACAAATCAAGAGACGATTGATCAGATGGGCTTTGTCGGTGAGAGAGCAGCGACATATCGCATAGCTAATCCAATGTCAGATGAGCTACCGCTAATGCGCGTTCATTTGGTACCGGGTTTGATCGAAGTAGCGGCGCGCAATATCAGTCGTGGTGCTAAAGACTTCGCTATCTTTGAAATGGGTTCAATATTTAGAAGTTCCCAGAAATTGGTTCCGGCCGTCTCGCCATTAATCGGAACTCGACCAGATGCGAAGACGATCTCCGCTATTTACGGCAGTGTGCCTCCACAGGCTTTTCACGTAGCAGGTTTACTTGTAGGCAAAAACGAAGAAGAGAACTGGCAAGGCAAGGCTCGTGCATATACCTGGCAAGATGCAATTGCTTACGCCCAAGATATTTTGCGTTTATGTAATCTGGAGTGGACAGTGAAACGTTCTGATTTCGCGCCTTGGCACCCTGGTCGATGTGCCGAATTAATAGTTGACGGAAAAGCAGTTGCGCACGCCGGAGAAATACACCCACGAGTTATCGCCAAGTACGGACTCCCAGAGCGAAGCGTTGCTTTCGCGGTAGGTTTAAGCGCGCTTCCAGATTCGCAAATCGTTCGTCCATCCAGTGTTGGCACCATGCCAGCTGCGGTGCAAGATGTTGCTCTTATTGTTGACGCAAAGATTTCATCGCAAGAAGTTGAACAAGCGCTACGAAAAGGCGCGGGGGATCTGCTTGAGTCCATCAAGCTCTTTGATCGCTATGACAAGATTGGTGACGGCAAGATCTCGTTAGCTTTTACTTTGAGCTTCAGAGCATCGGATCGGACCCTGACCGGTGCTGAGGTTTCGGCGATGCGAGAAGCAGCAGTCTCAATGGCAGAAAAGGCTACTGGAGCGGTACTGCGCACGAATTGATGCTGAATAATTATGCATTTGTGTGCATAATTATGCTATTGTTCATTTATGAAAATTGGGATTATCGGAGCCAGTGGGTACGCTGGGGGAGAGCTTTTGCGTCTATTGGCGATGCATCCAGAGTTTGAGGTATGTACAGTCACTGCACATTCGAATGCAGGCGAAGCGATCACTACGGTGCACCCTCATCTGACGAGCTACACCGGCAAGACATTCAGCGCGTTCAATCCCAAGGATTTTGATTGTTGCGAAGTGATTTTCCTAGCACTTCCACATGGCGAAAGTGCGGGCGTTATTTCTTCCTTGCAAAGTGGCGCAAAGATCGTCGACTTAGGCGCGGACTTTCGCTTAGAAGATAGCGCGAAGTGGGATAAATACTACGGAGGAAATCACGCCGGAACTTGGACTTATGGTGCTCCTGAACTTCCTGGCGCACGCGCTCTGATTGCAAAATCAAAGAAAGTTGCAAATCCTGGCTGTTATGCAACTGCTATCGCACTCGGAATTGCACCGGCAGCAAACATTGCAAATATTGAAGATGTAGTTGTCGTCGCAGCATCTGGCACAACAGGTGCGGGACGTAGCGCAAAAATTAATCTAATCGCAAGTGAGGTTATGGGAAGTCTCACCTCCTATAAATTTGGGGGAATACACCAGCACACACCGGAAATTGAAGAAGCCGTCACTCGCGCTACGGGTAAGTCTTCAAAGATTTCATTTACTCCAATTTTAGCGCCGATGCCACGTGGAATTTTGGCGACGATCACTATGAAATTGCAATCTGGAGTCACTAGCGATCAAGTTCGAAGAACTTACGAAGCAGCATATTCGGGCGAAGAGTTTGTTCAATTGTTGCCTGAAGGCCAAATGCCTAAGACATCTTCGGTCCTTGGTAGTAATTTTGTGGCGATGCAGGTTGCAGTTGATGATCACACCAATCGCTTGATTGTCAGTGTCGCGATCGATAATCTCGTAAAAGGCGCAGCGGGGCAGGCTATTCAGAACGCGAATATCATTTGTGGTTTCGCCGAGAATCTGGGGCTAACTAGCCAAGGTATCGGCGCGTGAGGTTACCGAATGGCTTTACCGCTGCCTCGTGTGCAGCAGGGCTTAAGAGTTCAGGTGCTCTTGATTTAACTTTGGTTGTTAATAACGGACCAAAATTTGATGCCGCTGCTGTTTACACATCTAACCAAGTTGTTGCCGCTCCCGTAATTTGGAGTAAACAAGTCACTAAAGAGAAAATCGTTAGGGCGGCCATTCTTAATTCTGGCGGAGCTAATGCTTGCACAGGTCCTCAAGGATTTGCAGATACCCATAAGACAGCTGAATACGTGGGTGAGTTGCTGAATATTTCCTCTGGAGAAGTAGTCGTTTGCTCAACCGGATTAATTGGTGAATTGCTTCCGATGGAGAAAATTCTTAGTGGGATAGATGTGATCTCAAAGAACCTAAAAACCGATTCTCTAACAGATGTAGCACAGGCGATTATGACGACCGATAGCGTTGCCAAGATCGCCACCCAAAAGAGCGCTAACTTTGAAGTATCCGGAGTTGCTAAAGGAGCCGGAATGTTAGCTCCCGCGTTGGCGACGATGCTTTCGGTAATTATAACCGATGCCGTACTTCCAGAAAACGCGCAAGAGGTATTTAAAAGAGTGTGCGATCGGACCTATAACCGAATTGATTCGGATGGCTGCACCTCAACCAATGACACGGTCTTGCTAATGGGTTCAGGTGCGAGTGGATACGAGCCCGCCGAGACAGAGTTGGAAGATTTACTAATGCAGGTTTGTGGATCACTTTCCCAACAGTTAATCGCCGATGCCGAAGGTTCAACAAAGACGGTCGCCATTAACGTCATTGGCGCAGTAAATGAAGAAGAGGCAGTTGAAGTGGCTCGTGCTTGCGCTCGAAACAATTTACTTAAGTGCGCAATATTTGGTGGTGATCCCAACTGGGGCAGAGTTCTTGCCGCTGTTGGCACTGCGCAAGCGCAACTGAATCCGTTAAATATCGACGTGAGCCTAAATGGTGTTCAAGTGGCGAAAGCAAGTGCACCGTTTGCTGATCGAAACCAAGTTTCCTTTACCAATCGACTCGTCACAATCGATATCAACCTAAATATGGGCAGTGCCCAAGCAACGGTGTTTACCAATGATCTTTCTCATGATTATGTGCACGAGAACTCGGCGTACGCAACGTGATAGTCGTTAAATTCGGCGGTCATGCCATGCAAGATGAAAACGGTGCTTTTGCAAAAGCGATCGCATCCGCCCAGCACGATGGCGTTGCGTTGGTGATAGTCCATGGTGGTGGACCGCAAATTGATGCAGCGCTAAAGGAAGAGCAGATAACTTCAGAATTTATTGGCGGTTTCCGCGTCACCACACCAGAAATTTTTGAAGTCGTTCAACGAGTTCTCGCTAGTGAAGTCGGACCCGCGGTTGCGAAAGCGCTACAAAAAGCAGGGGTAAATGCGGTTGCACTTTCGGGACGAACCTCTGAATCGCTAATTGCCGAACCTTTGCGCCAATTAGTTGATGGCACACCAGCTGATTTGGGATTGGTCGGAGTAATAACTGCCGTTAATCCACAAGCGATTAAGAACGCGCTCAAGGGTGGTCAGGTACCGGTGATTTCTCCGATCGCGGTAGATGAGAGTTTCAAGTCAGGCCTTAACGTAAATGCTGACCTTGCAGCCGCGGCAATAGCAGGTGCTCTTGATGCGCAATGTTTAATCATTATGACTGATGTTCCTGGAATTTACCGTTCTTGGCCAGATACCGCTTCATTGATTTCGGAGATTACAGCTACGGAATTAAATGCAATCAAAGGAACATTCGCACAAGGAATGGCTCCGAAAGTTCAGGCTTGCTTGGATGCAATTAAAGGTGGCGCAAGTGCCGTGAGAATTATCGATGGAACCGATCCATCAGCCTTCGCTGCGGCGCTGGGCAATAACGGAGGAACGTTGGTGATCAAATGAGCGCACCGAAAACGATAAACGCTAGTTGGAGCGATGTAATGCAGGGTAATTACGGTGTTCCGGCGATCACTTTGAAATCTGGAAAGGGCCTGGTTGTAACCGACACCGTGGGTAAGAAGTACCTGGACTTTCTTGGGGGCATTGCAACCAACGTATTAGGCCACGCACATCCTGTAATTGTTCGCGCTGTCTCCAAACAAATCGCAACCCTAGGTCACGTAAGTAATTTTTACAGTCACCCCTCAGGAATCGCATTAGCGGCAAAGTTGCAAGAGCTAACTGGAGATAACACAGCACGGGTATTTTTCTGCAATTCAGGGGCGGAAGCGAACGAAGCAGCGCTGAAGTTATCGCGCAAAACTGGACGCACAAAGATCGTCGCCACCACTGGTTCATTCCACGGTAGAACTATGGGAGCGCTTTCTCTCACTGGGCAACCAAGTAAACGTAATCCCTTTAAACCCCTTGTGAAAAACATTAAGCACGTAACTTTTGGTGACGTCTCAGCTATGCGCAAAGCGGTGAATAAAAAAACTGCAATGGTAATTGTGGAACCAATAATGGGTGAAGCAGGCGTCATCGTTCCTCCATTCGGATACCTAAAACAATTAAGAGATCTGTGCAGTGAACATGGAGTTCTGTTGGTATTTGATTGCGTGCAGACAGGAATTGGGCGTACTGGAACCTGGTTTGGATATGAAGAGGAAAAGATTCGTCCTGATGTAATCACCTTGGCAAAAGGTTTAGGTGGTGGCCTACCTCTCGGCGCGATGATTTCATTAGGTACTAACTGTCCACAATTTGCACCAGGTGAACACGGCACAACTTTCGGCGGTAACCCTGTCTCCGCTGCGGCTGGTCTCGCTGCGATTGAATTCATCACCAAGAATCGTTTAATGGTTTCAGCTAAGAGTTTTGAAAAACGTCTGAAAATTAAACTTGGTGCGATTAGGGGAGTAACCGAAGTCCGAGGCCGTGGTTTGCTTTTGGGTATCGGTCTAGATGGTGGCTATGCAAAGGCGTTAGCCGCGAAATTGTCAGATCGCGGGATCTTGGTTAATGCGCCGAATGACGAAACGATTCGAATCGCACCCGCTTTAACAGTATCCAAAGTTCAAATTGATAGATTCATAACTGTTTTCACCCAGTGTATGCAGGAGGTAGAACGTGGCTAAAGTTCTTAACTCATCATCTGTTTCCGCACGCCGTTCAAAGGCGATCTCATTGATCAAAGCAGGTGTGGTTCATTCACAATCTGATTTGGTAAAACTTCTAAAGAAGGCAGGCTTTGCTGTTACTCAGGCAACGGCTAGCCGCGATTTAGAAGAAGTTGGTGCTGTGCGATCACGTAATGAGTTCGGTGAACTCATCTACCAAATTGGCGCCTCTTCGGATGGCGCAATTTCAAAATCAATGCCACTGCCTTCCGACTTAATTCTCTCAGTTGAATCCTCTGGGAATTTGGCAGTTGTCCGCACTCCACCTGGCGGTGCACAGTTCCTAGCCAGTTCATTAGATAATTCAGGGATCTCCAGCATTATTGGCACAATCGCTGGTGACGACACGGTTTTAGTTGTATCCAAGAAGTCCAACGGCGGAGCCGAATTAGCGAAAGAATTGCTCTCATTCGGTAGATCGGAAAAGAAATCCAACAGTAATCGGAAGGTGAGAAAATAATGGCGCTCTGGGGTGGAAGATTTTCTGATGCACCAGCTGACGCCGTCTTTGCACTTTCACGTAGCGTTGATTTTGATTGGCGCCTTGCCCCATATGACTTACGTTCATCGTTGGCCCATTTAAGGGTTCTGCAGAGTTCAGCTTTATTAACTGATGAGGTAGTAAAGAAGATCGAGGGCGGCTTACGTGAGTTGATTTCAGAGGTTGCATCTGGAAAATTTCAACCTAACGCCGGAGACGAAGATGTACATAGCGCGCTAGAACGCGGACTTACTGAGAAAATTGGTGAGGTAGGAGGATCTTTACGCGCCGGTCGCTCGCGCAATGATCAAGTTGCTACTGATCTAAAACTATTTGCAATTGATCATATGCTCGATATTGCCAATCAACTAACACTTCTTCAGGAAGCGCTTATCGCCAAAGCAAGCGAATACAGCGACGCGCCTGCGCCTGGATTTACCCATATGCAACATGCGCAACCAATTTTATTTGGCCACGAAATAGCAAAGCACATTCACGCCTTTGCTCGCGACATTGATCGCATCTCAGATTGGTTGGCTCGTACATCGGTTAGCCCACTAGGTTCCGGAGCACTTGCTGGTTCTGGTTTGGGTTTAGCTCCTGAAATAACAGCGAAAGATCTGGGATTTACCGGATCTTCGGCAAATAGCATTGATGGGGTTTCAGATCGCGATTTTGTGGCTGAAGCTCTCTTCATAATTTCAATGGTCGGCGTCCATCTCTCACGTATTGGTGAAGAGTGGTGCATCTGGGCAACGACCGAATTTGGTTGGGCGAAAGTGGCTGATGCTTACTCAACTGGCTCATCGATTATGCCGCAGAAGAAGAATCCTGATATGGCAGAGTTGGCGCGCGGTAAAGCCGGTCGTTTAATTGGAAATCTCACCGGCGTACTTGCAATGCTAAAAGGTTTGCCATTCGCTTACAACCGCGATCTTCAAGAGGATAAAGAACCGCTCTTTGATTCCATTGATACTTTGCGATTGGTTCTTCCGGCTGTTACTGGAATGGTTGCAACAACCACCTTTGATCGCGAAAAGATGGCAGCGGCCGCGCCACAGGGATTCTCCTTAGCAACCGAAGTCGCAGATTTCCTAGTCCGCGCCGGCGTTCCATTCGCTCAAGCGCATGAAGCCGCCGGTAAATGTGTCGCTATATGCGAAGTGAAAGGGCTGCAACTTCACGAACTTAGTGACTCAGACTTCCTTGGAGTTCATCCGTCCCTAACTTCTGATGTTCGCAATTCCTTAACTGTGGCTGGCGCAATCGCTTCACGCAAAACCATCGGCGCTACCGGGGGAGCGGCGTTAGCGAAACAACTTAGCAATGCTGCCGCCGAAACGAAGGCCACTCAGGTGAAAATATCCGCCCAGATCAACGCTTTTTCCGAGATGATGGGCCAATGAGTTCTGTGGCTCCACAATCTAAAGCGCTGATTGACGACCTTAAATGGCGTGGTCTTTTTTCTCAATCTACTGATGAGGCTGCACTAGTTACAGCGCTATCCAAGCCAACGACTCTTTACATTGGTTTTGATCCAACTGCGCCAAGCCTTCACGTAGGAAATCTTGTAGTCCTTCTTGTGCTGCGTCGGTTTCAGATAGCTGGCCATATCCCAATTGCACTGGTTGGTGGAGCAACGGGTTTAATTGGGGATCCCAGCGGAAAGAGTGAAGAACGCTCGCTCAATACAACTGATGTGGTCGCTGCGTGGGTAGAACGAATTCGCGCTCAGGTTTCTAAGTATCTTGATTTTGATGCGACCGGAAATGCGGCAATCGTTGCTAATAATTTAGATTGGACTGCGCCACTTTCCGCAATCGAATTCATGCGCGACATTGGAAAGCATTTTAGCGTCAACCAAATGTTGGCGAAAGATTCCGTTTCATCTCGACTTGAGGGTGGTGGTATTTCTTACACTGAATTCTCGTATCAGGTTCTGCAATCTTTTGACTTTCTAGAACTCTATCGTCGCTTCAATTGCACACTTCAACTTGGTGGATCTGATCAATGGGGAAATATTGTTGCTGGTCTCGATTTGATTCGACGCGTTGAAAGCCGAAGCGGACATGCACTTACTATTCCACTGCTAGCAAAAGCAGATGGCAGTAAGTTTGGCAAAACAGCTGGGGGAGCGATCTGGCTCGATCCCGAGATGACATCTCCCTACGCATTCTTCCAGTACTGGTTAAATACCGATGACAAAGATGTAATCAACTTCTTAAAGGTTTTCTCATTTAAATCAAAGAGCGAGATTGAAGCTCTTGAAATATCTCATAACGAAAATCCAGGTTTGCGTGAGGCGCATCGTGCACTTGCTCGCGAACTGACTTCTCTTGTTCATTCATCCGATATTTGTGATCGCGTAGAAGCCGCGGCTCGCGCACTATTTGGTCAGGGAGAGTTATCAGAGTTAGATGAAACAACCCTTGCATCCGCACTCGCCGAATTACCTCGCACAACGGTAAAAAAAGGTGAGCCAATCCCAACTTGGGTAGACCTGTTGGCCGCAACCGGTGTCGTTGATTCGAAATCCGCCGCCCGACGCATCGTCAAAGAAGGCGGAGCCTATTTAAATAATGCAAAGATATCTGGCGAAGACTTTGCTCCCGAAAAAAGTGACTTTTTATGCGGTAAATATGCGGTTTTACGTAAAGGCAAGCGCGATCTAGCTGCTGTGGAATTGATCTAAAAGCCACTCCCGCCAGCGTTTTGCCTCATTTTTACGCATAAATATTGCAATTTTCATCTTATTTTTCGAGTATGACCAATCCCACTGGCTGCGGGGATCAGCCGATTTGACCCCCTCACCCCAAGGCGCCTATAGTTACGCTCCTTGCTGTGGAACGGACGAATTAGGCCGTACAGCATCTTCCAGTTCTAGCCCTCATTTAGGCCGGTTTGACCGTGCCTGCGTGAATGGACTAGATTTGGCGGTCTGCCCTGAAAATCGGTCATAAGCCGAAACGCAGTGCGCATCCGTACCTTGAGAACTCAACAGCGTGCCATAAGTCAATGCCAGAAGATGGCTTTAATTGCCATTTTCTAAATAAATACTTCAATGAAGTATGCGTAAAACACTGTTAATTCAGGGTTTTGCGAT